>NZ_JBIAZT010000003.1:384854-448995 GCF_042899365.1 Micromonospora sp. NPDC000089 | reverse complement strand
CCTGCGGGGCTCGCAAGCTCACTCCTCGCGCTACACGGCGCCGGCTTACGTTTCGCGACTGCGGGGCTCGCAAGCTCACTCCTCGCGCTACACGGCGCCGGCTTACGTTTCGCGACTGCGGGGCTCGCAAGCTCACTCCTCGCGCTACACGGCTGGCGCCGCCTTCGTCATCGCGTTGATGACCCGGTCCATCGCGTCCCCGCCGCGCGGGTCGGTCAGGTTGGCCAGCAGCTTGAGCACGAAGCGCATCAACAGCGGGTGCGGCATGCCGTGCTTGGTCGCCATCCGCATCACCTCGGGCCGGCCGATCAGCTTCACGAAGATCCCGCCGAGCCGGTAGTAGCCGCCGAACCGGGTCTTCAGCTCCAGCGGGTACGCCATCAGCGCCCGCTCCCGCTCCGGCCCGGCCGGTCGGGCCAGCGCCTGCACCGCGATCTCCGCGGCCAGCTCGCCGGACTCCATCGCGTACGCGATGCCCTCACCGTTGAACGGGTTGACCATGCCGCCCGAGTCGCCGACCAGCAGCACCCCGCGGGTGTAGTGCGGCACCCGGTTGAAGCCCATCGGCAGCGCCGCGCCGAGGATCGGACCGTCCGCGTTGGACTCGTCGGTCATCCCCCAGTCCTCGGGGGTGTTGGCCAGCCAGTCGGTGAGCAGCCGCCGGTAGTTGGTCTTGCCGAAGGCGGCCGAGGAGTTGAGCACGCCGAGGCCGGCGTTGACCCGGCCGTCGCCGAGGCCGAAGATCCAGCCGTACCCGGGCAGCAGCGCGTCGCTGCCCTTGGCCCGCAGCTCCAGCCAGGACTCCAGGTAGTCGTCGTCGTGCTTCACCGGCGAGCGGTAGTAGCGCCGGACGGCCACGCCGATCGGCCGGTCCTCGCGCTTGGCCATGCCGAGCGAGAGCGGGAAACGACCGGAGACGCCGTCGGCGGCGACCACCAGCGGCGCGCGGAAGGAGACCGGCTCCTTCTCCGGGCCGACCTCGGCGGTCACCCCGATCACCCGGTCGTCGGCGCCGAGCACCGGGCCGACCACGTTCACCCCGGTGCGCAGCTTGGCGCCGGCGGCGACCGCCCGCTGGGCGAGCAGGTCGTCGAAGTCCAGCCGGGTACGCACCAGGCCGTAGTTGGGGAAGCTGGCCAGGTCGGGCCAGTCCAGTTCCAGGCGTACCCCGCCGCCGATCACCCGCAGGCCGCGGTTGTGCAGCCAGCCCGCCTCGGGTGAGGTGTCCACACCCATCCGGATGAGCTGCCGCGTCGCCCGCGGCGTCAGGCCGTCCCCGCACACCTTCTCGCGGGGAAACTCGGTCTTCTCCAGCAGCAGCACGCGTACGCCGTGCTTGGCCAGGTGATACGCCGTCGCCGATCCACCGGGACCGGCGCCCACGACGATCACGTCGGCGTCGTTCTCCACCGAGGTCATCCGCGCCTCCTCCCGCACGCTCGTGAAATGCTTCACAAGCCGATCGGGTTGGAGTCTATGACCGGGGTTACACCCGCGACCCCTGAGGGGTACCTAACTTTTCGGAAACAAGCCGGTAGCGGCGGCCCGATTCCGGGCTCCCGGCGGGCTCAGTGCCGGGCGGGCGCGGCATCCAGGCCGGCGTCGGCCCGGATCGCCTGCGGCAGGTGTTCGCGCAGCGCGCCACCGGCGGCGCGGTCCAGCGCGGCCAGCACCTCGGCGACCACCTGGCGCACGTCCGCCGGGTCGGCCCCGGCCAGCTCACGCAGCTGCGCGACGAGGTCGGCGGCGTCGGCGTCGGTGGGCTCTTCCGGCTGAACGGGTGCCGTCATGCAGGCGAGCTTACGGGTCAAAGTGGACTAGATACGGACATTCGTCAAACTGGTCGCGGGGTCACCGCACGTCGGGCGGTCAGCTGCGGACCGCCCGGTGCAGCGCCGCCAGGCCGCCGGTCAGGTTCCGCCAGCCCACCCGCCCCCAGCCGGCCTCCTGGATCCGCGCCGCCAGGGCGGCCTGGTCCGGCCAGGCCCGGATCGACTCGATCAGGTACACGTACGCGTCGGGGTTGCTCGACACCACCCGGGCCGCGGTCGGCAACCACCGCATCAGGTACGACAGGTAGGCGGTGCGGAACAGCGGGTTGGTCGGATGGCTCAGCTCGCAGATCACCAGCCGGCCGCCCGGCCGGGTCACCCGGGCGAACTCGCGGAGCGCGGCCTGGGTGTCGACCACGTTGCGCAGCGCGAAGGAGATGGTCACCGCGTCGAAGGTGGCGTCCGGGAAGGGCAGCCGCAGCGCGTCACCGGCCAGCAGCGGCACCTGCGGCCGGACCCGGCGACCGGCCTGGAGCATCCCGAGGGAGAGGTCGGCGCCGACCGCGTACGCGCCGGACCGGCTCAACTCCTCGGTGGAGACGCCCGTCCCCGCGCCCACGTCCAGCACCCGCTCCCCCGGCCGCAGGCCGAGCGCCTCCCGGGTGGCCCGACGCCAGGCCCGGTCCCGGCCGGCGGTCATCACCGTGTTGGTCACGTCGTAACGGCCCGCCACGCCGTCGAACATCGCGGCGACCTCGTGCGGCTGCTTGTCCAGGCCGGCGCGCTGGCCCTGCGGGGTACGACTCACCCCCGCAGTCTGCCAGTCGGGCCCCGGCCACCGGTCGGGGCCCGCCATCGCCGGCGATCCGGAGCCGCGCCGGCCGCGCAACCAGCCCCACCGGAGCGGACAGGACCCAGGCCGGGAACGCGCGAGGGCGGGGTGGTCGCCCACCCCGCCCTCGACGAACCCGCTCGGATCAGCTGGCCGGCTTCTCGTCACCCGGGTTCACCAGGACGACCCGGCGCCGACGGGCGAGCAGCAGCAGCACGCCGCCGGCGACCAGGATGCCGCCGCCGATGCCGCCGATCAGGCCGACCTGCGTACCGGTGACCGGCAGACCGCCGTCGTCCGAACCGCCGCCGGTGCCGCCGCCCACGGTCGGGCTGGCGGTGGGGGTGCCGGTCGGGGTGGCCGTCGGCGTGGCGGTCGGGGTGGCCGTCGGGCTCGGGCTCGGGCCCGGGCCGGCGGTCGGGTCGACGAACACGTCGAACTGGGCGGTGTTGTCGCCGTCGTCGGTCTCGGTGAACGCCTTGCGCTGCGCCCCGCTGGCGACCTGCGGCTCCTCCTCCGGCTCGCCCTGGGCGGCGTCCAGGCCGGCCGCGAAGACGAAGCCCGGGCGCAGCAGCTTCTCGGTCACGTCCGCGCCGACCTTCACCCGCACGTCACCGGTGTAGAACTCGCCCGGCCGCAGCACCGCGCCGGCGTCCTCGCAGTACGCCTGGGCGAGGCCGCCCAGCACCTGCTGCACGCAGCCGTCGGGCAGCTCGGCGAAGGTGACGCCGGCCGGCAGCGCGATGCCGTACGCGACGCCGGTGGCCTTGCGGCTGCCGTCGTTGAACACGGCCCAGTCCAGCGGGGCGGTCTCGCCGGGCTTGACCGGCTTCAGGCCCGACTCGCCGGCCTCGTCGCCGTCGATGACCACGTCGGAGTACACGTCCTGCACCCAGGTGGTCAGGTCGTAGCCGGGCTTGGCGACGGTGATGGCGTGCTCGCGGGTGTTGTCGTCGAGGTTCGGGTCGGGGGTCGCGGACGTGATCGTGACGACCAGCGTGCCGGCGTCACCCCTGGTGCCGGTGGAGAACAGCGGGATGCCGAAGTCCTCGGTGGTGCCGCCGGCCAGGTCGCCCAGCAGGCAGGTGAACGCGGTGCCGTTGACGTCGCAGCCGTCCGGGATCACCACGCCGACCTTGCGGTCCTTGAGGCCCTTGGTCTCGACCGTGACGCTGACGTCCTTCGCGGTGACGGTGCCGCGGGTGTTGTCCACGAGGAACTTGAACGGCTTGGCCTTGGCCTCCTTGACGCCCTTGGCCAGCTGGTAGCTCAGCGGGGTCAGCGCCAGGTCGGCCTGGTCGGCGGCCTGCGCCGGGGCGGCCACGGTGGCCAGGCCACCGGCGGCGAGCAGGGCCACGGCGCCGACGCGGGCCAGCGCCGAACGGTGGAGCGGAGTCATCGATCCCCCGGGGGGTTAGGGAAGATAAGAGCGCGAACCGGCCGGACGTTATCGGAGGTCGATGCCCGCGCGCCAGCGCTGGGGTGGGAATTTCGGCCACAGCGGCCGAACGGATGAACAGCGAGGGCGGGATGGTCACCCATCCCGCCCTGGCCTTGGTGCGTTATGTGAACGGCCCCGCACGGGCCGATGGAGGACGAGCCGTCGTACCACCGCCACCTCCGACGAAGCGCCCGGTACGCCGCCGCACGTTAGCGGCCGCGGGCCCGCCCCGCCAGCCTTCACACCGGGTGTTGCCGCACTCGCCGAAGAACTGTTATCTGGGCGTGTCCGAGCCGAGGCCGTCCGGCCTCCGGACGCCCGTCAGCGGTAACTACCGTCAGCGCGCCTCCACCAGCGGCAGCGTCCTGCCGGCGCCGCCGCCGGGCATCGCGATCGAGGAGAAGTGCGAGACCACCCGGTCGTCGGTCGGGTCGTCGGCCGGGGTGTGGTGCACCGCGAGCCGGTGGTAGAGCGTGTCCCGCTGGGCCGGGATCCGGCCCGCGCTGCGGATCATGTCGATCAGCTCGTGCAGGTTGGAGCGGTGCCGGGCGCCGGCCGAGGAGATCACGTTCTCCTCCAGCATGATCGAGCCGAGGTCGTCGACGCCCATGTGCAGCGAGAGCTGACCGACGTCCTTGCCGGTGGTCAGCCAGGACGCCTGCAGGTGCGGCACGGTCTCGAAGAACAGCCGGGCCACCGCGACCAGCCGCAGGTACTCCAGGGTGGTGGCCTGGGTGCGGCCCTTGAGGTGGTTGTTCTCCGGCTGGTACGTCCACGGGATGAACGCCCGGAAGCCCTTCGTGCGGTCCTGCACGTCGCGGATCATCCGCAGGTGCTCGATCCGCTCCGCGTTGGTCTCCCCGGTGCCCATCATCATCGTGGCGGTCGACTCGACGCCCTGCCGGTGGGCCAGCTCCATGACCTCCAGCCAGCGCTCACCCGACTCCTTGAGCGGGGCGATCGCCTTCCGGGGTCGCGCGGGCAGCATCTCGGCGCCGGCGCCGGCGATCGAGTCCAGCCCGGCGGCCTTGATCCGGGCGATCGCCTCGTCCAGGCTCACCCCGGACACCTTCGCCATGTGCAGGATCTCGCTCGGGCCGATCGAGTGGATGGCCAGCTGCGGGTACGCCTTCTTGACCGAGGAGAACAGCTCCTCGTAGTACTCCACGCCGTAGTCCGGGTGGTGGCCGCCCTGCAGCATCACCTGGGTCGCGCCCAGCTCGACCGCCTCGCCGCAGCGGCGCAGGATCTCCTCGGTCGGGTGGGTCCACCCCTCGGCGTGCTTGGGCGCGCGGTAGAACGCGCAGAACTTGCACGCCGTCACGCAGACGTTGGTGTAGTTGATGTTGCGATCGATCAGGTACGTGACGACGTTGTCCGGGTAGCGCCGCCGGCGCACCGCGTCCGCCGCCTCGCCGAGGGCGTGGAAGGGCGCCTCGGTGTAGATCAGCAGCGCCTCGTCGGGCGTGATCCGCCCGCCGTCCGCGCCGCGCTGCAGGATGTCGTCGATCTCCCGGCTCACCGTCACACCCCCGAGCGTACGTCGGCCCCGGGGTCCGCCCCCGGGGAGTCCTGCGCTGTGTCGCCCATCCCACCCGACCGGGCGGGTCAGGCGTCGTAGTCGATCGTCAGCCGGTCGGTGGTCGGGCTGGACTGGCAGGTCAGCACGTAGCCGCGGGCCACCTCGTCCGGCTCCAGGGAGTAGTTGCGGGCCATCGTCACCGCGCCGTCGACGACCTTGGCGCGGCAGGTCGAGCAGACTCCGCCCTTGCACGCGTACGGCAGCTCGCCGCGGACCTTCAGCGCCGCGTCCAGCACCCGCTCGTCGCGGCCCATGGTGAAGCTCGACGACCGGCCGTCCAGCACGATCGTCACCTCCGCGCCCGCGCCCGGCTGGTCGCCGGGGCGGCGCACCGGCTCCGGCGGCGCGTCGACGTGAAACAGCTCGGTGCGCACCGCCGACTCCGGCAGCCCGCGCCCGGTCAGCACCGCCCGGGCGTCCAGCACCATCTGGTACGGCCCGCAGAGGAACCACTCCTCGATGGCGTCCCCCGGCACGATGGTGTCCAGCAGCCGGCCCAGCCGGTCGGCGTCGATCCGCCCGGACAGCAGCGGCGACTCGCCCTGCTCGCGGCTCAGCACGTGCACCAGGTGCAGCCGGGTCGGGTAGCGGTCCTTCAGGTCGGCCAGCTCCTCGGCGAACATCACCGTGTTGGCCGTGCGGTTGCCGTACACCAGGGTGAAGGTGCTGGCCGGCTCGACGGCCAGGGCGGTGGCGACCAGCGCGAGCACCGGGGTGATCCCGGAGCCGGCGACCACCGCGCCGTAGTGCCGGACCCGACCCGGCGCGAACGCCGTGGTGAAGTGCCCCAGCGGCGGCAGCACCTCGACCGTGTCGCCGCCGCGCAGCGCGCCGCAGGCGAACGCGGAGAACGCGCCGCCCGGGACCTCCCGCACCCCGATCCGCAACCGGCCGTGCCGGGCCAGCTCGTCCGGCGTCGAGCAGATCGAGTACGACCGCCGCACCTCCGCGACGTCCGCGCCCGCGGAGCCGGTGGGCCCGCCTCCGGCGGGACGACGCACGGTCAGGTGCTGCCCGGCGGCGAACGCGAAGGTCTCCCGCAGCTCCTCCGGCACGGCGAAGGTGACCGCCACGGAGTCGTCGGTGAGCCGGTCGACGGCGGCGACGGGCAACGGGTGGAAGACCGGCCGGCGACGGACCGGACGGGTGATCGTGACAGTCACAGCGCCTTCACATGGTCGAAGGGTTCGGCGCAGGAACGGCAGCGCCAGAGGGACTTGCAGGCGGTCGAGCCGAACCGGCTGACCTGCTCGGTCTCCGGTGAACCGCACTGCGGGCAGCGCACGGCGAGGGTCAGCGGCACCACGTTCCCGGCCCGGACCGGGGCCGGCGGGGCGATCCCGGCCGCGGCCAGCTTGACCCGCCCCTGCTCGGAGATCCAGTCGGTGCTCCACGCCGGCGCGAAGATCGTCCGTACCTCGGCGTCGGGGTGGCCGGCGGCGGCCAGCGCCCGGCGGATGTCCGACCGGATCACGTCCATCGCCGGGCAACCTGTGTAGGTGGGGGTGATGGTGACGACCACCCGACCGGTGGCCGGGTCCTCGTCGACCGCCCGCAGGATGCCCAGCTCGTCGATGGTGATCACCCGGATCTCCGGGTCCACCACCGCCGCCACGGCCTCCCTGGGCGTCGTCACCTGCACCATCTTTCGTTCGCGACTGCGGGGCTCCGCTGCGCTGCGCTCCTCGCGCTCACCACTGGGCCCCGGGGTGCGCCCGGTGCAGCACCTGCATCTCGGCGAGCAGGTACGACAGGTGCTCGGTGTGCACCCCGTCCCGCCCGCCACCCGGCGTCCAGCCGGTCGCCGGCCGGGTCAACGTCGCCTCGTCGAGCACGGCGAACACGGTCGTGTCGAAGGCGGCCCGCAGGGTGGCCGGGTCGACCGGCGCCGCCGGGTCCGCCGTGAACAGCTCGTGGTGGTACGGCCACACCTCGTCCAGCGCGGCCTGGGCGCGCCGGTGCGACTCCTCGGTGCCGTCGCCCAGCCGCTTCACCCACAGCGAGCTGTGATCCAGGTGGTACGCCGACTCCTTGCGCGCCTTGCCGCCGATCGCGGCCAGCCGCTCGTCGGCGCACCCGGACAGTGCCGTGTAGAGCGGCAGCTGGTACGCCGACAACAGCAGCAGCTTCACCATGGTGACCGCGAAGTCGCCGTTGGGCAGCTCGACCAGCAGGCGGTTGCGGAACTCCCGGTCACCGCGCAGGTACGCCAGCGCGTCCTCGTCCCGGCCGGCGCCCTCCAGCTCACCCGCGTACGACAGCAGCAGCCGGGCGGCGCCAAGCTGGTCGAGGGCGATGTTGGCCAGCGCGATGTCCTCTTCCATCTCCGGCGCGCGGGTGGCCCACTCGCCGAGCCGCTGCGCCGCGACCAGCGCGTCGTCACCGAGCCCGAGGACGTACTCGTGCTCACTCCTCGCGCTCACCGGGCCGGTCTCCGTTCGCGACTGCGGGGCTCGCAAACCCGGCTCACTCCTCGCGCTCACCGGGCCGGTCTCCGTTCGCGACTGCGGGGCTCGCAAACCCGGCTCACTCCTCGCGCTCACCGGGCCGGTCTCCGTTCGCGACTGCGGGGCTCGCAAACCCGGCTCACTCCTCGCGCTCACAGGTGGGCCACCCCGTCCGGGACGTCGTAGAAGGTCGGGTGACGGTAGACCTTGTCGGCGGCCGGGTCGAAGAAGGCGTCCTTCTCGTCCGGGCTGGACGCGGTGATCGCGCCGGCCGGCACCACCCAGATCGACACCCCCTCCTGGCGGCGGGTGTAGAGGTCGCGGGCGTTGCGCAGGGCCAGCTCGGCATCCGGGGCGTGCAGGCTGCCGACGTGGGTGTGCGACAGCCCCCGCCGGGCCCGGACGAACACCTCCCACAGCGGCGAGGATTCCCTACCGGTCATGCGGCCACCTTCTCCTTCTGCCCGGCCCGCTTGGCGGCGTACGCCGCGGCGGCCTCGCGTACCCAGGCGCCCTCGCGGTGGGCGGCCCGGCGGTGCTCGATCCGCTGCCGGTTGCACGGGCCGTTGCCCTTGATCACCTGCATCAGCTCGGCGTAGTCCGGCTGGGTGTAGTCGTACGCCTGCCGCTCGTCGTTCCAGCGCAGGTCGGGGTCGGGCAGGCGCAGGCCGAGGATCTCGGCCTGCTGCACGCACATGTCCACGAAGCGCTGGCGCAGCTCGTCATTGGAGAAGCGCTTGATCTTCCAGGCCATCGACTGCTCGGAGTGGGTGGAGTCGCCGTCCGGCGGGCCGAACATGGCCAGCGACGGGTACCACCACCGGTCCACCGCGTCCTGGGCCATCGCCTTCTGCTCCGGGGTGCCGTGCGCCAGCGTGTGCAGGATCTCGTAGCCCTGCCGCTGGTGGAAGGACTCCTCCTTGCAGACCCGGATCATGGCCCGGGCGTACGGCCCGTACGAGCAGCGGCACAGCGGGACCTGGTTGACGATCGCCGCGCCGTCCACCAGCCAGCCGATCGCGCCGACGTCGGCCCAGGTCAGGGTGGGGTAGTTGAAGATCGAGCTGTACTTCTGCCGGCCGGCCAGCAAGAGGTCGACCAGCTCGTCGCGGCTGATGCCGAGGGTCTCGGCGGCGGCGTAGAGGTAGAGGCCGTGCCCCGCCTCGTCCTGCACCTTGGCCAGCAGGATCGCCTTTCGCTTGAGGGAGGGGGCGCGGCTGATCCAGTTCCCCTCCGGCTGCATGCCGATGATCTCGGAGTGGGCGTGCTGGGCGATCTGCCGGATCAGCGTCCTGCGGTACGCCTCCGGCATCCAGTCCCGCGGCTCGATCTTCTGGTCGGCGTCGATCACCTCGGCGAAGTACGCCGCCAGGTCCGTACCGAGGGCGGGGCCGTCGGCGCCGCGGCCGCGGGCCGCCGCCTCCCGCAGGGCCGCCTCGGCCGCCTCAACCTGCTCGAGCAGGCCGGCGCCGGGGCCGTCCTCGTCCGGGGCGAAGTCGTTGCCATACATGACCCAAGTGTTACAGCTCGTTCCCATCGACACCAGAGGGTGTAACAGCATTTGCGAACGGCCTTCCGTCACCGGCCGGCAGCGCTGGGTCGATACCGGGCAGGGCCGGGAGTGTGACTTGCCTCACGGAACGAAGGTGAATCCTCTCAAGGGTGGCATAGCGGCGTTTAATCCCGGCTTCTTGGCATGTCCGGCCGCGCCGGGCGCTGGCGCGTCGGCCGCGCGGACGTACTATTTGCCGGTCACACCGATCGGCTGCCGACGATCGCCGCCCCACCAGGCCAACCCCCCGGCCTAGGCGATCCGGCCGACACCCTCGGCAAACAGCCGGTCCCCCCGGCCCTGACATCTGGAGTTCACCCACTCATGCGATCCCGCGTGATCATGGTGCTCGCCGTCCTGGCGGTGCTGCTCGGCGCCGGCCTGCTGGTCCCCGCGGCGTACGCACGGCTCGGCGGCGACGACGGCGCGCTCGGTGGCATCGGCGGCGGCTCGGCCGAGCAGGTCCCCGCCCCCACGCCGACCGCGCCCCCGCCACCGACCCTGGCCGCGGCGCCGGTCTCGGTGAACTTCAAGGGCGACTTCTTCGGGTGGGCCCTGATGGACCGGAAGACCGGCGCCATCTCCGGCTCGAAGAACATGGCCGCGACGAACTCCACCGAGTCCATGCTCAAGGCCTGGATCGTCTCGGACTACCTGCGTCAGCTGGGCGACAAGGAGCCCTCCGCCGCGCTGCGGAAGGACGCGAGCCTGGCCATCCGGGACAGCAACGACGACGCGGCGAACCGGGTCTACCGGGCCGCCGGCGGCTCGTACCAGGTGCCCGCGGGCGGCCAGCCCGGCCCGGTGATCAAGCGGGCGATCAGCATCTGCGGCCTGACCGACACCAAGCGCGGCAACTCGCCCGGGTACGAGGGCTGGTGGAGCTTCACCCGGATGTCCCCCCGGGACGCGGTACGCCTCGGCGACTGCATCGCCGACGGCCGGGCCGCGGGCCAGAAGTGGACCAGGTGGGTGCTGAACGAGATGGCCAACGTCCGCGGCGCCGTCGACAAGCAACAGCTACGGTCCGGTGGCGGCCGGTGGGGCATCACCGACGGACTGCCCGCCGAAATCAAGGCCCAGGGCCCGGTCAGCATCAAGAACGGGTGGACGCCCATCAACTCCGACGGCAACTGGCACGTCAACTGTCTCGCCGTCACCGACAAGTGGAGCCTCGCGGTGATGCTGCGTTACCCCCAGAGCAGCAAGCTGGAGTACGGCGCGAAGATCTGTGCCAGCGTCGCCACCCAGCTGGTGACCCCGCAGCCCGGCGCCGCCCTCAAGGTGCCCCAGCAGCCCGTCGGGAAGCTCTGATGGCCGGCAGCCGACACTCCGACCGTCCGGGTCGGCACTCGGACGAGCCGTTGGCCGGGGCCTCCTCCAGCGCGGCCGGCCGGCGCTCCACCGACCCGGGGCGGCGCTCCGCCGGGAAGGGCCGGCGCGAAGCCGCCCAGCCGGTGAAGCTCGCCGCCGTCGCGGCGATCCTGATTGGTCTGGTGCTGGTGTCGCTGCGACTGCTCCCCGGCTCGCCGCTGGAGTCCACGGCCGCCTCGCACTGGGGCGAGCCGTCCGGCCAGGTCCGGTCGACCGAGGGCCCCACCGACCGCAGCTCCCGCCCGAGGCCGACCCCGTCGCCGTCGCCGACCCGGTCGCTGGAGCCGCTGCCGTTCGCGGACGAGCAGATCGATCTCGACATCGAGGGCTGGTACGCCTGGAGCGTGCTGGACACCCGCACCGGAAAGATCATCGGCTCGAAGAACATGAACGAGACCAGCACCACCGCGTCGCTGATCAAGTCCTGGGTGGTCGCCGACTACCTGCGCCGCGCCGCCGAGTCGGGCCAGACGCCCAGCGACGCCAAGCTGGCCGACGCCACAAAGATCATCCGGGACAGCGACAACACCCGGGCCGAGCAGTTCTACAACAACGTCGGGCGGGCGGCGTCGATCAAGCGGATGGTCTCCATCTGCAAGACCACCGACAGCAGCCCGGCCGCCGACGGCGGCTGGAGCCGAACCAACCTGTCCCCCCGGGACACCGCCCGGCTGGGCGCGTGCATCAAGGACGGCCGGGCCGCCGGGCCGAAGTGGACCACCTGGCTGCTGAACGAGATGCGGCAGGTACGCGGCGACGGCGACTTCGGCATCCGCAAGGCGTTCCCGGCCGCCGAGCAGAAGAGCATCGCCATCAAGAACGGCTGGATCGACCGGGAGCGGGAGCAGGAGATGCACATCAACTGCCTGGCCATCGGCGACACCTGGACGATGGGCGTGATGGTCCGCTACCCGATCGGCATGGGCTACGACTACGGCATGAAGAACTGCCAGAAGATCACCGAAGCGGCGCTCCGCGACGACATCTGAGCCCGCCCGTCGGCCGGTCCCGCTGCGGGCCGGCTGCCGTACGGGCCGGCCCCTCACACGGGCCCGTGGCGGCCAGGCCCGGTCCGTACCGGCCGGCCGTGGGGCAAGCCCGATCCGCACCGGCCGGGCCGTCGGGCAGGCCGGTCCGTGCCCGGCCGGCGGTCAGCCGGCGAAGAACTCCGGGCCGTCGGCCGGGAGGGCCGGGGCCTCGCCGATCGCGGCGGCCCGCCGGGCGAACTCCCGCAACCCGGCCACCTGCCGCTCCCCGAGCGAGAAGTCGAGGGTACGGAAGTAGGTGGCGAGGGTGGCCGCGTCGAACGGCTCCCAGCGGGCTGCCGCCTCCGCGACCTGGTCCAGCTCGGCCAGGCAGAGGTCGCGGGAGCGCAGGAACGCCTCGTGCACCTCCTTGACCATGCCCGGGTGGGCGGCGGCGAAGTCCCGGCGTACCGCCCAGACGGCGAAGACCATCGGCAACCCGGTCCACTCCCGCCAGGCCTGCCCCAGGTCGGTGACCTCCAGCCCCCGGCGGGGCGCCTCGTGGAGCGCCCGCAGCGCCACGTCGCCGATGAGCACCCCGGCGTCCGCCTCCAGCAGCATCTGGGTCAGGTCGGGCGGGCAGCGGAAGTACTCGGGGTGGACGCCGTACCGCTCGCCGAGCAGCAGCTGGGCCAGCAGCACCCCGGTGCGGGACGTCGAGCCGAGCGCGACCCGGGCCCCGTTCAGCTCGCCCAGCGGCCGGGTGGAGACCACGTTGACCGACAGCACCGGCCCGTCGCTGCCGACCGCGAGATCCGGCAGGAGCAGCAGCTCGTCGGCGTGCCGCAGGTACTCCACGTGCGAGATCGGCCCGATGTCCAGGTCGCCGGCGACCAGTGCGGCGCTGAGCCGGTCCGGCGAGTCCTTGTGCAGGTCCACGTCGAGCAGGGCGCCGGAGCGCATCAGGCCCCAGTAGATCGGCAGGCAGTTCAGGAACTGGATGTGCCCGACCCGGGGGCGTGCCACGCGCTCAGCCATGCCCCGACCGTATCCCCGCCGGTCGCGACCGGCTCAGCGGACCGTCTCCGGAGTGGCCAACCCCGCAGCGGCTGACCGGAATGTCTCCGCTCAACCGGCCACCGGCGCGGCAGGCGCCGCCACGGGGGCAGCGGCTCGCTCGGCCCGTACCGCGCGCCGGACCGGCCAGGCCAGCACCGCGACCACCAGCAGACCGGCCACCCCGCAACCGGCGACCAGCGGCCGAGGTTCGGCCACTTCCAGCAGCAGACCGCCGATCAGATACCCGGCCATTCCACCGCCCTGCACCGCCGCACCGAAGAGCGCGAACGCGCGGCCCCGGGCAGCCTCGGGCACCCGCCGGGCCAGCAGCAGGTTGTCGAAGATGTTGTTGCCACCATTGCCCACGCCGCCCACCATCCAGATCGGCACGAGCAGCCACGCCGACGGGACCGCAGCCGAGACGAGGACCGCCAGGCAGCAGCCGCCGAGCAGCACCAGCCCGGCCCCGAGTAGCGCGCCGTCATCCGCGAACCGGCGGGCGACCCGGGCGAACAGCCAGGCACCGAGCACGACGCCGAGCGTCCAGGAGCCGGTGACCAGGCCGTACACGGTGGTGGAGCTGTGCAGCGTCTCCCGGATGAAGAAGACCTCGATCACGTTGATCGCGCCGACCGCGCCGACCACCGCGGCCACGCTGCCGATCATGACCATCAGCAACGGATCGCGCCGCAGCCGCCAGGCGCGCGGGGCCGACGCGACGACGTCGGCCACCGCCGTCCCGCGGCCACCCCGGCGGGTACGGATGAGCAGCGCGGCCGTGACCAACGCGAGATAGCTGACCGCGTCGACGAGCAGCGGCACCCGGGTGCCGAACTGCCCGACGAGCAGCCCGGCGAGGGCTGGCCCGACGAGCGCGCCCAGGGTGCCGGCGGTCTGGTTGAGCGCGCCGGCGCGGGGCAGGTCGTCGGCCCGGACCATCACCGGCACCAGCGCGGCGAGCACCGGCTGGGTGACCGCGAGGCCGGTGGCCAGCAGCGCCACCAGCGCCATGACCAGGACCGGATCCTTCGCGTACGCCAGCGACACGCAGATCCCGGCCTGGGCCAGCCCGGTGCCGACCAGCAGCACCCGGCTGTCCACCCGGTCGGCCAGCCGGCCGGTCAGCGGGGCGAGCGCGACCAACGGCAGCGTCGCGGCGAGCAGCAGCCCGGAGATGGCGAGGCCGCCCGCCCCGGCGGACTGGAGCGCCAGGGTCAACGCGGTCGCGGCGAGGAAGTCGCCACAGCTGGAGACGCCCCGGGCGGTGGTGGCGAGCCAGACGTCCGACCAGCGCGACGAACCAGGTGTGAAGGACATACTTCGAAAATAATCCTTCACACCTGGCGTACGCAACCCGCATTCGTCGCTCAGTCGATGGGCATCGCCCGGTACTGCGCCGCCACCTTGCGCGCCCCCGCCGGTGGTTCGGTCCGGTACCGCTGCCGGTACGGCGCGATCAACGCCTGGACCGCACGGTTGAGTTCACCCAGCTCCTCGGCGGTCAGCAGCAGCACGCTGTCGCTGATCGAGGTCGCCTCGTACCACTCGCGCGGCTCGTCCCGCGCGCGGCGCATCCAGTCCCGGACCCGCTGTGCGTCCCGCACCAGGTGCGCCTCGACGAGGGCCGCCTCGGCGGCGTGTGTCTCCGGATCAGCGTCCGGCTCCGACTCTACGGAGTACGACGGGTTCACCGCCTGCCACACCCGCTCTCGGGCGTCCCCCCGGCCGGCCGCTTCCCGGACCAGGCCGAACCTGGCCAGCTCGCGCAGGTGATAGCTGGTGGCGCTCGGCGAGAGGCCGGCGAGCTCGGCGCACTCGGTGGCGGTCGAGCCGCCCTCCACCGCACTGAGATGTTCCATGATCGCCATACGGGCCGGGTGGGCCAACGCCCGCATAACGAGCGGGTCGCTGATCGTCATCCTGCGCTGCTCGTGGCCTGCCTCGGTCATCCCCCCATGATCCCGGCCCGTTCGCCGCCGCACCAACACCCCGGGTGCTACTGCCCAGCCCGGCTGACCTGGTGCCGCGTCACCGGCGGCACAGAAGGCCCGCCCGAGAAGTCGGCGCACGGTGACCCCGGGTCAGCCGGTGCTGGTCCGGTTGATTGATCCCGACGCTGGCGGGTGATGGGCGTCCGGGCTTTCTGCCCGGTCAGGGTTTTCGGTGGAGGTGGTTGCGGCGGGGGTGTTGGTGGGGGTCGAGCCAGGCCGGTGGGAGGAACTCGGGCCGCCGGTCGGTGCCGGTGCGGACGGTCCAGTCGCCGTGGTGGATGAGTCGGTGGTGGTGGCCGCAGAGCAGTACGGCGTTGTCGAGTGAGGTGTGGCCGCCGTCGGCCCAGTGTCGGATGTGGTGGCCGTCGCACCAGCGGGGTGGGCGGTCGCAGCCGGGAAACGCGCAGCCTGCGTCGCGTAGCACCAGGGCGCGGCGTAGTGGCCCGGTGAACAACCGTCGGCGGCGGCCCAGGTCAAGGACCTGACCGTCACCGCCGAGGACGGCGGGAAGCACGGCGGCGTCGCAGGCCAGCCGGCGCACCACGCTCGGGGTGAGCCGCATACCGGTGTCCAGGGTCCCGGTCTGGAGTTGGCCGGTGAGTACGTCGTACCGGGTGGCGACCACCAGCTGCGGGCGGTCGCCGCCGTTGTCCGGCAACTGCCCGGTGCTCAACGCGAGGCGGCACACCTCGCCCAGCGCGTCGGCCCGACGCTGACCGGGACTGCGATCATCGCCTTCCCCGGAGGGGGCGGTGAGGGGGTCGATCGCCGCCCGCAGCAGGGCCGCGGTCTCCGCGTCGAGGCTGCCGGCCAGGCGCACCTGACCGTCGGGCTGGTCGGCGAGGGTGACATGCCGCCGGTCCCACGCCCGCTCCGCCGCCCGGGTCAGAGCGGCCAGCTCCGCCCGCTCGGCGAGCTCCGGCGCCACGTGGGCCAACACCCGTTCACCGAGGCGCCGCAGCACCGCCGGCTCGAACCGGCCCGCCGCGTCAAGCAGCACGGTCACGGCCTTGTCAGCGACCTCCGGACCGGCCTCAACCGGCAACGCCCGCACCGCAGCGGCGATCGCCTCACCCTGCTCGACGGTCACCGCACCCGACACCACCGCCGCCCGCACCGCCCCCGGCCCCGCGTCCAGAGCGGCGGCCACCCGCACCAACTCCCGCGCGCTACGCCCGGACACCCGCAACCGATCCCGCAGCCACACCGCCGTCGACGACGCCCCCTGTGCGGTCGCGAGACCACGACCGTCGACCTCCCGCACCAGGGCCAGCTTCACCGCGGCGAGACGCTGCTCCACGGCATGCACCGCATCCAACGACGCCACCAACTCCGCCTCGCCCAACGGCCACGCCGGCGCGTCGACCAGGCCATCCAGCACCTCGTCGAGCACAGCCACCGCAGCCCTCACGACCAAGACATTAGAACATACGTACGACACTTTCCGCGGTCGCCCGAACGCACCCCGCAACACCGCACGACGCCAATCGGCGAAAGACCAGGACCACGGCAGGGCGGGGACCAGTCCGGGCTGAGGCCGGGGCGCCAGGTGCGAGCCGAAGCCACGTGCAAGCCGAAGCCACGTGCAAGCCGAAGCCACGTGCAAGCCGAAGCCACGTGCAAGCCGGAGACAGATACGGGCCGGAGCCACGTGCAAGCCGGAGGTAGGCACGGGCCGGAGCCACATGCGAGCCGGAGCCAGGTACGGGCCGCGGCCGGATCTGGCCAGGGCCGGAAGTGGCGGCCAATGCCGGAAGTGGCGGCAAGGGCCGGGGCCGAGCTGGTAACGGGACCGAGCCGGTCCGGGACCGCGAACAGGGAGTCGCGTCGGCGAGGTCGACGGTGACAGCGTCTGTCGACCGGACGGATATTCGGTTGCCGCGCGCTGACCTGGGAGTAGCATCTCTCCTTCCGCCTGACGGCCGCGGTGAGTAGCACCGCAGCGGACGTCCCCGCGCCGACCTGCGTCGGACACGCGAGCGGCAGTGATCTTCCCCGTGTCGAGGAGTACGTGGATGACCCTGCACGCCCCAGAACAGTCCCTGGACGTCGAACTCGCCGCCGAACGCGCACACCTGGACACCTCCCGTGCCGCCCTGCGCCGGATGCGGGAGCGCGCCGAGGCGCTCTTCGCCACCGGTGACACGGTCGCCGGTGACGCGTACACCGCGGAGCAGCTCGGCCGGCACCTGGCCCGACGGGTGGCCGAGCTGGCCGACGACCCCACCACCCCGCTCTTCTTCGGTCGCCTCGACTTCGGCGCCGCCGTGACCGACGCCCAGGCCGCCCCTGCGGCGGCCCATGCCGCCGACGCCGCTGGCGCTACGAACGCCGCCGGCGCCACCAGCGCCACCGACGCTGCCAGCACGGCCGACCGAACGACCGGCGCCGGCGAAGCCCGGGCCACCCCCACGGCCGACGGGGCGGCCGGCACCCCGGACGGGCCGGACGGGGCGTACGCGGAGCACGCCGGGCGGGAGTACCACGTCGGGCGGCGGCACGTGACCGACGAGCGGGGTGAGCCGCTGGTGCTGGACTGGCGGGCGCCGATCTCCCGGTCGTTCTACCGGGCCAGTGCCCGGGATCCGCAGGGCGTCGCCGTGCGGCGCCGGTTCGGGTTCAGCGCCGGTGCGCTGACCAGCTTCGAGGACGAGCGGCTCGACCGGGGCGAGGAGCTGGGTACGGCCAGCCGGATCCTCACCGCCGAGATCGAACGCCCGCGGGTCGGGCCGATGCGCGACATCGTGGCCACCATCCAGCCCGAGCAGGACGAGCTGGTCCGCGCCGAGCTGGCCGACTCGATCTGCGTGCAGGGCGCACCGGGCACCGGCAAGACGGCGGTCGGGCTGCACCGGGCGGCGTACCTGCTCTATCTGCACCGGGAGCGGTTGCGCCGCTCCGGCGTGCTGATCGTCGGGCCGAACCGGGCGTTCCTGTCGTACATCGCGGCGGTGCTGCCCGCCCTGGGCGAGGTCGAGGTGGCGCAGGCGACGGTGGAGGACCTGCTCGAACGGGTGCCGGTACGGGCGGTCGAGGACCCGGCGGTGGCGACCCTCAAGCACGACGCCCGGATGGCCGAGGTGCTGCGCCGGTCGGTGGACGCGCGGATCGGCGTGCCGACCGAGCCGATCATGGTGTCGGACGGTTCGTACCGCTGGCGGATCGGGCTGGACCCGCTGCACCGGATCGTCGAGGAGACCCGCCGGGAGGGGTTGCCGTACGGGACCGGGCGGGAACGGGTCCGGGCCCGGGTGGTCGGTCTGCTGCAACGACAGGCCGAGGCGCGGCGGGCCGAGTCGCCGAGCGACGCCTGGCTGCGCCGGATGGGCCGCGCGAAGCCGGTGACCGACTTGCTGGACGCGGTCTGGCCCGCGCTGACGCCGGAGGGCCTGGTGCACGGCCTGCTCGGCGACCCGGACCTGCTCGCCGCCGCGGCCGACGGGCTGCTCAGCGCGGAGGAACAGGCGCTGCTCCGTGCCACCGCGGGCAGCGGGACCAGGCTCGGGCGGACGCCGAAGGCGACCCGGTGGACCGCGGCCGACGCGGTGCTGATCGACGAGGCGGCGGGGCTGCTCGAACGGCCCGCGGGCTTCGGGCACGTGGTGATCGACGAGGCGCAGGATCTCTCCGCGATGCAGTGCCGGGCGGTGGCCCGGCGCAGCGAGCACGGGTCGATCACCCTGCTCGGTGACCTGGCCCAGGGCACCGCGCCGTGGGCCGCGACGGACTGGCGGGAGAGTCTCGCCCACCTGGGCAAGCCCGACGCGCAGGTGGTGCCGCTGAGCGTCGGGTTCCGGGTGCCCGAGGTGGTGGTCGCGTTCGCCAACCGGCTGCTGCCCGCGCTCGCGGTGGACGTACCCCCGGCGCGGTCACTGCGCCGCGACGGCGCGCTCGACGTGCGTACGGTGAACGACCTGGCGGGGGCCGCGGTGGACGAGGTGCGGGCGGCGCTCGCGCACGACGGCTCGGTCGGGGTGATCGCGGCGGACGCCGCGGTGGACGGGCTCCGCGCGGCGCTCGCCGCCGCCGGCGTGGCGACCGCGACCGCCGACGAGCTGCAGGACGCGGCGCGGGTCACGGTGGTGCCGGCGACCCTGGTCAAGGGCCTCGAGTACGACCACGTCGTGGTCGTCGAGCCGGCCGCGATCGTGGCGGCGGAGCCGCGCGGCCTGCACCGGTTGTACGTGGTGCTGACCCGGGCGGTGTCCCGGCTCAGCGTGCTGCACTCCGCCCCGCTGCCCGCCCCGCTCGGCTGAGTGGCCGTGCCGCCACCGTTCGCCGGTCGCGGGAGCGGTCAGTGCCAGGTCAGGCGGGCGACCCGGCCCTGCTCGCCGGAGGCCCAGCAGGCGCCGGACGGGGTGCACTCGACCGCGTCGAAGCTGCCGGAGTCGAAGCGTCGCCAGCTGCGGCCGCCGTCCCGGCTGAGGTCGCTGCCAGGACGAGACAGGTGAGCGCGCGCATCCGCATGGTCGGAACCTGGGGGAGATCGGCGACACCCGATACCACCGGCACCCACAGGTTGCCCGGAACCGCTATACAGGAGCCGTGCCCGACAACGCGACCGCAACCGCGTCCAGCGACGTCCTCGCCCGCGCCGACCAGGCCACCCGCCGCTACGGTGACGTCCTCGCCCTGGACCGGGTCGACCTCACGGTCGGCGCCGGTGAGCTGGTCGGCCTGCTCGGGCCGAACGGCGCCGGCAAGAGCACCCTGATCAACCTGCTGGTCGGGCTGCGCCACCCCACGGGGGGCCGGGTCGAGTTGTTCGGCGGCGACCCGCGCGATCCGGCCTCCCGCCGGCAGCTCGGGGTGACCCCGCAGGAGACCGGGCTGCCCGGCACGCTGCGGGTCGGCGAGGTGGTCGACTTCGTCTCGGCGCACTTCCCCGACCCGGTGCCCCGGGCCGAGCTGCTCGACCGGTTCGGCCTCACCGACCAGGCCCGCCGGCAGACCGGCGGCCTCTCCGGCGGCCAGAAGCGCCGGCTCGCGGTGGCGCTGGCCTTCGTCGGCCGGCCCCGGCTGGTGGTGCTGGACGAGCCGACCACCGGCCTGGACGTGGAGGCGCGCCGCACCCTCTGGGAGGCGATCCGGGCGTTCCACGCCGACGGCGGGACGGTGCTGCTGAGCAGCCACTACCTGGAGGAGGTGGAGGCGCTGGCCCAGCGGGTGGTGGTGATCGGCCGGGGTCGGGTGCTCGCCGACGGCACGGTCGACGCGATCCGCGGCATCGTCGGCGTGCGCCGGGTCAGCCTGATCGCCGACGACCTGCCGGCGCTGCCCGGGGTGGTCGCCACCGAGCGGGTCGACGGGCGCACCCACCTGCTCACCACCGACGCCGACCAGCTGGTCCGGGACCTGGTCGGGGCGGGGGTGGCGTTCCGCGAGATCGAGGTGCGGCCGACCTCGCTGGAGGAGGCGTTCCTCGCCATCACCTCGGCCGACGAGCCCGCGGGCGGCGACGCCGGCCGGGCCGACGCCGTCACCGCGGGCGGCCCGGCCGCCGCCGAGCCCACCACCGTCTGAGGAGCCGTCCGTGCCGCTCGCCCTGGTCCACGCGCGCTACCAGCTGCTGGAGACCATCCGGATCCCGATCGCGGTGGTCGGCAGCGCGTTCTTCCCGGCCGCCTCGATGATCTTCTTCGTGGTGCCGTTCGCCGGCGACGACCGGGTCGGCGCCACCTACGCCACCGCCGCGATGATCACCTTCGCGGTGCTCAGCGCCAACATCTTCCAGTATGGCGTCGGCGTCTCGGAGGACCGCCAGCAGCCGTGGAACCCGTACACCCGGACGCTGCCGGCCGGCAGCGCGCCGCGCTTCGCCGGGCGGATCCTGGCCGGGCTGGTGCTGACGTACCTGTCGATGGTGCCGGTGGTGGTGATCGCGGCGCTGGGCACCGAGGCGCACGTCAGCCCGGTGCAGTTCCTGCTCGGCGCGCTCGCCGTGGCCGTGGTGTCGGTGCCGTTCACGCTGCTCGGCCTCGCCATCGGTTACGCGCTGCCGAGCAAGGCGGCGATCGTGGTCGCCCAGGTCGTCTTCTTCCCGCTCGCCTTCGGTGGCGGCCTGCTCTCCGGCCCGGACGACGCGCCCGGCTTCATCAAGGCGATCGGGCCCTTCCTGCCCACCCGGGGCGCGGTGGAGCTGATGTGGGCGGCGGTCACCGACTGGCAGCCCAAGCCGCTCTCGCTGGTGATGCTCGGGGTGTGGGTGGTGGTGCTGGGCGGGGTCGCCGCCTGGGCGTACCGGCGGGACGAGGGTCGCCGGTTCCGCTGACGTTCTGTCCGGTTCCGGCCCGGTCGGCCCCCGGGCGGTGCCAGGATGCCGGCATGGGCGTGACGCCGAGCGCGCCCCCGCCGAGAGGGGTCAGCGTGAACACCGTCCCGCCGGGCACGCCGTGCTGGACCGACCTGGCCACTCCGGACCTGGAGGGCGCCAAGCGGTTCTATCCGGAGCTGTTCGGCTGGACCGGTGCGGTGGCGCCGCAGGCCGAGGCGACCGGCTACACCACCTTCCGCAAGGACGGCCGCGCGGTGGCCGGCGCCGGGCCGCCCGCGGTCGCCGACCAGGTGCCGATCTGGTCGACGTACGTGGCGGTGGACGACGTCGACCTGGCCGCCACCCGGGTCGAGGCGGCCGGCGGGCAGGTGCTGGTCGCCCCGTTCGACGTCGCCGACGACGGCCGGATGGGCGTGTTCGCCGACCCGGCCGGCGCGGTTTTCAGCGTCTGGCAGCCCATGCGGACGGTCGGCGCCGAGCTGTTCAACGAGCCGGGGTCGATGTGCTGGAACGAGCTGGTCAGCCCCGACCCGGTCGGCGCGGTGGAGTTCTACGAGCTGGTCTTCGGCTGGCACCCCGAGGAGCAGCCGACGGGCGGGACGGGTTACACCGGATGGCGGTGCGGGACGCGGATAGTCGCCGGGATGACCACCCCGCTCGGCGACGGCTTTCCGGACGACCTGCCCGCGTACTGGTCGGTGTTCTTCGCGGTGGACGACACCGACGCCACGGCGGCCCGCGCCACCACGCTCGGCGGCACCATCCTCGTCCCGCCCCGGGACACTCCGCTCGGCCGCCAGTCCGCCCTCCGCGACCCCGCCGGCGCCCTCTTCACCATCCTCACCCCCGCCCCCGCCACCCCCGCCACCGGCTCGCCGATCTAGGGGTAGTTGCTGTTGGTGGATCTCCCACCACAGCACTTCGCCCTAGATCGACGAGGAGATGGACGAGGAGGGTGGGGTGGGGCGGAGGGGGACGATCAGGGGGCCGTGGTCGGTGGGGATCACCTGGACCTTGGCGTGGTAGTGGGTGGCCAGGAGGTGTTCCGTCAGGACCTCGGCGGGGGGGCCGGCGGCGGCGATCCGGCCGTCGGCGAGCAGGACCAGGCGATCCGCGTAGCCGCCGGCGATGGAGAGGTCGTGCATGGTGGCCAGCACGGTCAGGCCGTGCTCGCGGCGCAGCTGGTCGACCAGCTCCAGCACCTCCTGCTGGTGACCGATGTCCAGCGCGCTGGTCGGCTCGTCCAGCAGCAACAGGGTGGCGCCCTGGGCGAGCGCCCGGGCCAGGAAGACCCGCTGCCGCTCGCCGCCGGAGAGGGTGGCCAGCTCCCGGCCGTGGAAGGCGCCCAGGTCCAGCCGGTCGAGCACGTCGTGCACGGCGACCATGTCGGCGGCCGACTCCCGGCCCAGCGGCGGGATGTACGGGGTGCGGCCCAGCAGCACGTAGTCGAGCACCGACATGCCGGCCGGCACCGCCGGGGACTGCGCGACGGTGGCCACCACCCGGGCCCGTTCGCGGGGCTTGAGGGCGCGCAGCGGCGTACCGAAGAGGGAGATCGCGGATCCGGCGGGCAGCAGGCCGCCGACGGCGCGCAACAGGGTCGACTTGCCGGCGCCGTTCGGGCCGATCACGGTGACCCACTCGCCGGCCGCGACGGTCAGGTCGATCCCGGTCAGGATCGGCACCCGGTCCAGGGTGACCCGCAGGTCCCGCACCTCGACGGCGGCGCTCACGTGAACACCCGCCGGGTGGTGCGCAGCACCAGCACGAAGAACGGGCCGCCGAGCAGGGCGGTGACCACGCCGATCGGGATCTCCTGCGGCGCGGCGGCCGTCCGGGCCACCACGTCGGTCAGCGCCAGGAACGCCCCGCCGAAGAGCATGGACAACGGCAGCACCGCCCGGTAGCTGGAGCCGGCCAGCAGCCGTACGGTGTGCGGCACGATGATGCCGACGAAGCCGATCAGCCCGGAGGCGGAGACCGCCGCGGCGGTGCCCAGCGAGGCGGCGGCGATCAGCAGGTAGCGGGAGCGCTGCGGGTGCAGCCCGAGGCTGCTGGCCTCGTCGTCGCCGAGCGAGAGCACGTCCAGCTCGCGCCGGTGCAGCAGCACCACCACGGCGGTCACCGCGAAGTACGGCAGGACCAGCCGGACGTCGGACCAGCCGGCGGTGGCCAGCCGGCCGAGCAGCCAGGAGTAGACCGGCTGGATGCTGTCGGCGTGCCGCTGCAACAGCCAGGTCTGGCCGGCGGCGAGGAACGCGGAGACCGCCACCCCGGCCAGGATCAGCGTCGCCGGTGAGCGGTCCCGACCACCGGCCGCGCCGAGCAGGTAGGTCAGCGCGACCGCGCCGAGCGAGCCGGCGAACGCGGCCAGCGGCACGGTCAGCGACATCCCGGTGAAGACCTCGGCGTTCGCGCCCAGCACGATCGCCGCGGTGACCGCCAGCCCCGCGCCGGCCGCCACCCCCAGCAGGTACGGGTCGGCCAGCGGGTTGCGGAACACCCCCTGGTACGCCCCACCGGCGAGCGCGAGCAGCGCGCCGACCAGCAGCCCGAGCACCGCCCGGGGCAGCCGCAGCTCGGTGACGATGGCGATCTCGCTCGCGCTCAGGCCGCTGTCCAGGTGCACCCCGGGCAGCAGGTTGAGCAGTTCGGCGGCGACGCTGCCGGGCGGCAGGCTGACCGGCCCGAGCGACACCCCGGCGACCAACGCGACCAGCACCGCGCCGATCCCGGCGGCCAGCCAGCGCTTGCGCAGCCCGGCCGGGCGCACGGTCGGCCGGGGCGCGGCCGCCGACCGCCCGGCGGCACCGTCCGAGCCGGCGGGGCGCGCTGGGCCGGCGGCACCGGCGGGGTCGGTCGGTCCGGCGGCACGAGCGGGGTCGGGGGCACCCGCCGGACCGGGGGCGGGCGTGCCGGCCGGCCGGGACGTGCGGGACGTCCCGGCCGGTCGGGGGGATTCCGCGGGTCGCACGGTCACCGGTGGTGGACCGTCACGCGGGCACCTTGGCGACCGCGTCGACGATCGCCCGGACCTGGTCGACGACGCGCGGTCCCCAGCGCGAGGCGACGTCGTCGTCGAGGGGGACGACCTGGTTGTTCTGCACGGCGGTGAGCCCGGCCCAGCCGCTACGCGCCTTCACCTTCTCCGGGGACTGCTGGCAGCACTTGGTGTCGGACAGGAAGATGAAGTCGGGGTTCGCCTTGACGATCACTTCCTGGCTCAGCTGCGGGTAACCGGCGGCCTTGCCGTCAGCGTCCGACGCGTCGGCGACGTTCTCCAGCCCGGCCAGGGCGTAGAGCGAGCCGATGAAGGTCTTGCTGGTCGCGGTGTACAGCTCCGGGCCCAGCTCGTGGAAGTAGGTCAGCTTCTTCGACCGCTGCGGCAGGTCCTTGACCAGCTTCGCGATGTCGTCCTTCATCCGGGTGGTCACGTCGGCGGCCTCGGCCGGGTGACCGGTGGCCGTACCCAGGTCGGTGATCTGGCGGTAGGTGTCGTCGAGCGTCTTGGCCGCCGGGGTCCGCAGCACCGGGATCTTCAGCTTGGTGAGCTGGTCGACGATCTTGTTCTGGTCGTCGGAGAGCACCACCAGGTCCGGCGCCTTGCCGGCGATCGCCTCGGCGTTGGGCTGGAAGGCCGACAGCTCAGACTTCGGGGCTTCGGCCGGGTAGTTCGACTGGTCGTCGACCGCGGCGACCTGCTTACCGGCCCCGATGGCGAAGAGCATCTCGGTCGCCGTCGGCGACAGCGAGACGATCTTCTCCGGACGCTGCTGCAGGGTCAGCCCGCCGACCGTGACGGGGAACGAGGCGGCCGCGGACGGGGAGCCGCCGGCGGCGGGGGTGTCGTCGGCCTTCTCGGCGCAGGCGCCGAGCGCGAGCGCGGCGACCGCGAGGGTCGCCGCGAAGAGCCGGGGGGTACGTCTGGACAAGTGATCCTCCTGTCGGTCGAGGAGCGTGGTGCTTCGCCGACAGGGGACGCCTGGGCGTACCCGTCCGCGAGGCGCCCTTCCTCGAGAGCGCGTGTCGCGATCAGCCGCAGGCGACCTGGCTCGTCCCCGCACACGTCGGCACCGGCCTGGGCCGGCGTCGTGCGGGGCATCACAGTTGCGGGACAGCGCCGGTTTCCCACCGGCTTCGCTGCGGTCCGATCGGTGCCACCGTAGCGCACCGGCCGGGCCACCCCGTCCCGCTGCGCTCCCGGCCGACGCGTGGTGACGGCGGTCTCGGCAACAAACTCCCATTCACTCCCCCCTGGCGAAGCTTCCTGCCAGCCCGCAGACTGATCGACGACGATGTCTCATCCGACCCGGGGAGCAGTCATGGCCAGTTCACGCCGGATCACGATCGCCCTCGCCGGGCTCACCGCGATCGCACTGCTGGGCACCGCCGTACCCGCCGGCGCCGCGCCGGACGCCGACCACCGGCCGACCGGCCACGACGAGCAGATCACCTTCCAGGAGTGGTCCGGCCACTCCGACTGGCGGCGGGGCGAACACGCCGGCACCCGCGCGGTGGCGGGCACCCGACCCGGCGTCACCCTGGCCCGGCCGGTCGGCACCACCGGCTACACCGACCCGCACACCGGGGTCACCCGCCGCTGGGAGTACGCCACCTGGACGTCGCCGGTCGCCCGGATCGGCTTCCCCGCCACCGAGCTGGTCGCCTCGTGGAACGCCACCACCCCGGCCGGTACCTGGATCCAGGTCGAGGTGCAGGGCGGTTACACCAGCGGGGCCACCACCCCGTGGTACGTGCTGGGACGCTGGGCCTCCGGCGACGCGGACATCAGGCGCACCTCGGTCGACCGGCAGGGCGACCCGTGGTCGACGGTCTGGACGGACACCCTGGCCATCGACGACGCGGACGCCGGGGTGCTGCTGCGGGCGTACCAGCTGCGGCTGACCCTCTACCGGGCGCCCGGGCAGGCCGCCGCGCCGGTGGTGCACATGCTCGGCGCGATGAGCTCGAACGTGCCGGACCGGTTCACCGTCCCGCCCAGCGCCGGGCACCTCGCCTGGGGGGTGGAGCTGCCGGTGCCGCGCTACTCGCAGAACGTGCACGCCGGGCACTACCCCGAGTACGACGGCGGCGGCGAGGCCTGGTGCTCGCCCACCTCCACCGAGATGGTGGTGGAGTACTGGCGACGCGGCCCGTCACCTGCCGACACCGCCTGGGTGGACCCGAGCTACCCCGACCCGACGGTCAACCACGCGGCCCGGATGACCTACGACTACGCGTACGACGGAGCCGGCAACTGGCCGTTCAACACCGCGTACGCGGCCAGCTTCCCCGGCCTGGAGGGGCGGGTGACCCGGCTGCACTCACTGGACGAGCTGGAGCGCTTCATCGCCGCCGGCATCCCCGTGGTGACCAGCCAGTCCTTCCTCGCCAGCGAGCTCGACGGGGCGAACTACGGCACCTCCGGGCACCTCTTCGTGGTGGTCGGCTTCACCGCCGAGGGGGACGTGATCGTGAACGACCCGGCGTCGTCGAGCGACGACGCGGTGCGCAACGTCTACCGGCGGGACCAGTTCGAGCAGGTCTGGCTGCGTACCAAGCGGATCAACGCCAGCGGCGGGGTGTCCGGCGGTTCCGGCGGCGTCGCGTACCTGATCAAGCCGGTGCACAAGCCCTGGCCGGCCGTCCCCGGCTCCACCAACTGGTGACCCCGGCCCCGGCTAGTCAACAACGAGGTTGATCAAGGAGTTCGCGTCACACTGGAGCCTGATCTCGACGCAAACTCCTTGGTCAACTTTATCGGGGAGGCAGGGTGACTCAGCACTCGCGGGAGCAGCGGGGTCGGTGCCCCGTCTGTAAGCGCGTCGTGGCAATGACCGCCGACGGAGGAGTTCCGCGGCACAACGGCACCATTCGTGCCCACGCCCCACCTGCGGAGTGCCCAGGGGGCGGCCAGCCGGCGGAAGCGATGGAGCGCTGAGTGACCGCGACGCTCTGCCCAGCCGCCAGGCATGCCGGGCAGCTGCCACGGTAGGACCGACGACGCCGGACGGTTCCAGGTTCTCTGGCCGGCTGCAGGCGGAGAGGGTTCAGCTCCGCCGGTCGCCGGGCTGATCGTCGGTGGGCTCGGTGCCGGTGGGCTGGTCGTCGCCGGCCAGGGCGGAGCGGAGCTGCTCCTTCTCGGCGCGGCGGCGCTCGGCGGCCGCGGCCATCTCCTCGGCCATCTCGTCGCGCCAGCCGCGCAGCAGGAAGAACGACGCCGCCGCGGAGAACGCCAGCGCCAGCATCAGCTTGAGGAAGATGTTCATGTCGACCGGCCAGAGCGCCGCGACCACCACGGCGAACAGTCCGATCCGGGCCAGCGTGTACTTGACCGCCGCGCTCACGTTCCCACTCCGTTCTCCGCGCCCGGTGACCCCGGGCGGGTGGTTCAGCCGGTCCGGCGGGCCAGCCATCAGCCGGTCCGGCGGGCCAGCCAGCGCACGCCCTGGAACCAGGCCACCGCGAAGACCACGGTGAAGGCGAGCGCGGCCAGGCCGCCGGTGAGCAGCGGCGCGAGCCCGCTTACCAGGCCGGCGACCAGCAGCCCGACGACCACCGCGAGCACCGCGGCGACCAGCGCCGCGACCACCCGGGCGGCGCCGAAGTCCCAGGCGCGGAAATCGTCCCAGAACAGCCAGACCGGCAGGATCACCGCGAGCCAGCCGTTGGTCCGCCCGAAGTGCCCGGCGCCGACCGACGCGAAAGCCCAGTCGAACAGCACCAGAGCCAGCACGCCGATCACCCAGCCGGCCAGCGCGACGCCGAGCAGGTCGCCCAGGGTCAGCACGCGCCCCTCGGCGTCCCGGCGGGGAAACCCTTGCTCACTCATGACGGTACGAGGGTACGTGAGCACGGGCGGCCCAGGTCTCAGCGGGCCGGGACGGGCTCCGGCGCGCTCAGCGGCTCCTCGTCGAGGATCCGGCGGCGCCGCCGGGCGACCACGACCAGCGCGACGACCGCCACCACGATCAGCAGCAGGCCGAGCACCGACCAGGGCGGGGCCCAGCGCCCGACCGACCGGCTGACCGCGGGCAGCCGCCCCTCGGCGCTGACCGGGTTGACCGTGACGATCGCGTCCAGCGAGCCGGCGGGAAAGACCCGCAGGTCGCGGTCCAGCACCACCTCGCCGCCGGGCAGCAGCTCGGGCAGCTCGACCCGGCCGGCGTCGGCCAGGGTGGTGCCGAGCGGGCCGCGGATGCGCAGGGTGGCCTCGCCGCCGACGGTGCGCACGTTCCCGCTGTTGCGGACCCGGTAGTGCACCCCGAGGTCGCCGCTGCCCAGCGGCATCGCCGGCGTGCGGTAGTCGGTGCTCAGCTGCTCGATCCGCACCTCCGGCGCGAGCTCCCCCTCCACCCGCAGGTAGACCCGGGCGGCGACCCGCCGGTCCACATCCACCTGCTGGCCGCTCGGGTTGGTCTGCCGCTCGACCATCGAGGCGATGATGCCGCCCGCGTGGTCGCCCGGAGTGGCCTTGCTCGGCACGGTGACCCGGAACGGGATCTCCAGCCGCTTGCCGGCCGGCACCGTGTACGACCGGCGCGGCAGGCTGATCCACGAGCCCAGGCCGGTGGGCTTCTCCGCCCCCGGCAGCAGGGCGAACGCCCCGTCCGCGGCGCTGTAGGCGTCGGTGGCGTAGACGGTGAAGGTGAGCGGGCCCCGGCTCAGGTTGCTGATCGCCACCCGATCGTTGATCTTCGTGCCGGCCCCGCTCTGGTACTCGAACTGGTTGCGTCCCGGCGTACCGGTCGCGCCCGCCGGCTGGACCGCCCAGCGCAACTCAGGGTTCGCCCCGCCCGGTCGCGGCGCGGCGATCGGCGCGGAGACCGCCCGAGGCCCGGCGATCGGCGCGGAGACCGCCCGAGGCGCGGCGATCGGCGCGGAGACCGCCCGAGGCGCGGAGACCGGCAGCGGCGCGGTGGCCCGGTGGGCCGGGGTCGCCGAGGCCGGGGCGGGCACGGCGACCAGCGTGGCGAGGAGCGCGAGCAGGCTCGCGGCGGCGGAGAGGGGGCGGCGCGGGTCCATCCGGGAACTCCTTCGTCGTACGGGTGCGGAGGTGCCGCCGGCGGGGAGCCCGGCGTGGCCGGGAGCGGGCGGCACCTCCGCGTCGTGCCCGTACCAGCTGGTCAGCTGGCCGGACCGGGGATCAGGCCAGGGTCAGGGTCAGGGTCGCGGCGTAGCTGCCCGGCGCGACCGAGTCCGGGATGTCGAGGGTCAGGCCGGCGCCGCACTCGAACACGCCCGCGCTGCTGCCCGCCTCCGCCTTGCAGAGGGTGCGGGCGGAGCCGAGGCCGGCACCGGGAGCGACGGCCGCACCCGCGGCCACCGAGCCGGAGGCGTCGACCTTGGCGGCGTTCGGGGTCCAGCCCAGGTTGTCGCCCGGGATCTGGCTGGCGCCGTTGGCGAAGTCGCCGACCTGGCCGACCAGGTTCCAGCCGGCGTTGCTGCCGCGCAGGTCGGTCACGGTGGCCTTGTTCAGCGCACCGGTAGCCGAGCCGCCGACCACACCGCCGGTCAGGTTGACGGTGTCCCCGGCCAGCCCGAGCGAGAAGGCGCCCGGCGCCACGTCGGCCAGGATGGTCTGGTTGCCGGTGGCGCCGTTGGTCGGCGCGCTGATGGTGTACGACACCGCGCTGGAGGTCGACGCGGTGTAGTCGCCGTTGGCCGGGGTGTAGACCGCGGTCAGCGACAGGGTGCCGACCGGCAGGTTGCTCACCGGGAGGCTGGCCACGCCGCCGGAGACTCCGGCGGTGCCGATGGTGGTGGCGCCGCGCTTGAAGGCGACGGTGCCGGTGGCGGCCGACGGGCTGACGGTGGCGGTCAGCGTGACGGTGGCGCCGTACGCGGCGCTGCCGGCCGGGGAGGCGGCGAGCCCGGTGGTGGTCGGCGTGGCGACGACCGCGCCCTTCACCGTCCAAGTGCCGTTGTTGACGGTGATCGGCGCGCGGAAGTAGTCGGCGTTGTCACCGAGGATCTCGCCCGAGCACTGGATCACGATCTCGTAGTTGCCGTTGGCGGGCACCCCGAGCAGCGCCTTGGCCATCGACCGGTTGGTGCCCAGGGTGAACGGGCCGGCATCGTAGTTGTTGTCGCTGCCGATCCGGTTGAGGTTGTTGTACGGGCCGCCGACCGGGCCGACCTTCGCCACCGCGTTGGTGCCGTACCCGGTGGGGCAGGCGGCCGAGGTGGTGGCGGAGGTGAACATCGGGGTGGCGTCGTCGGCGCTGGCGCCCACCGAGCCGGTGGTCGGCGTGATGGTCAGGGTGCCGAGGTCGGCGGCGAAAGCGGGGCTGGACACCCCGACCAGCGCCACCGACGACACGACGGCCGCTCCCAGGAGCGCCGCCACGCGGGCGACGCGGGAGGACGGAGCCTTCATAATCACTTCCTCTTCTTGAAGTGAACGTCGGTGCCCGGCGGGCACCGGAGTCAGGTTCTGCGTGGGCCGTGACCCGGCGATCAGGCCCACTCTTACGCCGGACATGCGCGAGGCGAATTCGCGGTGACCTGACCACCGGGTCCGCGCCGCGCGGGACCGGTGTTCAGCCGAACCGGCCGTTGACGTAGTCGGCGGTGCGCTCGTCCTGCGGCCGGCCGAACATCGCCTCGGTCGGGCCGTGCTCGACGATCACGCCGGGGGTGCCCTGCTCGGCCAGGAAGAACGCGCACTGCTGGGAGACCCGGGCGGCCTGCTGCATGTTGTGCGTGACGATGACGATGGTCACCTCGCTGGTCAGCTCGGCGATGGTCTCCTCGATCCGCCGGGTGGAGGTCGGGTCCAGCGCCGAGCACGGCTCGTCCATCAGCAGCACCCGGGGGCGTACGGCGAGCGAGCGGGCGATGCACAGCCGCTGCTGCTGACCGCCGGAGAGCGCCCCGCCGGGCTGCCGCAGCCGGGCGCTGACCTCCTTCCACAGGCCGGCCTTGATCAGGCACTCCTGCACCAGGTCGTCCCGGGTCTGCCGGCCGGCCCGCACCCCGGTGAGCTTCAACCCGGCCAGCACGTTGTCGTAGATGGACATCGCCGGGAACGGGTTGGGCTTCTGGAACACCATGCCGATCTGCCGGCGGGCCTCGGTCAGCCGGCGGGCCGGGGCGTAGATGTCGTCCCCGTCGAGTCTCACCTCGCCGGCCAGCGCCGCGCCCGGCACCAGCTCGTGCATCCGGTTGAGGATCCGCAGGAAGGTCGACTTGCCGCAGCCGGACGGGCCGATCAGCGCGGTGACCATGCCGGCCGGCATGGTCAGCGAGACCCGGTCGAGCACCTTGTGGCCGCCGAACCAGGCCGACACGTCCCGGGCGTCCAGAGTGCCCGACGGGGCGGTGGCCAGGGCGGTGGCCACACCGTCCACCATGGTCAGGTCAACAGAGGTGGTCATCTCGGAGCCTTTCTCTACAGCAGGTTCGGCAACAGCTGGCTGACCTGGTCGGCGACGGCCGCGCCCAGCGCGGCCAGGACGGGTACGCCGGTGACCCAGGCCTGCCAGCGACCCCAGCGGGCGCGCAGCCAGGAGAAGGCCAGCACCGCCGCGAAGAGCGCCTGCGACCAGAGCAGCAGCGGCGTCCAGGCCGACGGGTCGGTGGCCATCGGCAGTTCGGTGCGGGGCAGGTTGGCCGCGGTGATCGGCCGGGGGCCGACCTCCTGGGCGGGGGAGACCAGGTCGGCGTCGACCCGGAGCACGTCCTGCGGCAGGAACGGCTGGCCGTCCGCGCTGATCAGGGTGAGCCGGCCGGCGCCCGGGGCGAGCGGCGGCGGGACCACGTCACCGGTGTGCCGTACCGCCTGCACGCGGTACTCGTGCTCGCCCTGGCCGGTGGCCACGTTGATGGTGTCGCCGGTGCTGAGCAGGTCGATCCGGCCGAACGGCCCGCCGTACGCGGCCCGCCGGCCGAGCAGCACGCTGGTGCCGGGCTGGCCGGGCAGCACGCTGTCGCGCCGGTGCCCCGGCCCGCCGGTGAGCACCCCGGCGGAGGTGCCCTCCAGCACCACCTGGCGCAGCCCGATCTTGTCGATCCGCAGCACCGCCACCGGCGTGCCGGGCGCCAGGAGGCGGCCCTGCGGGTCCACCTGCCCGGTGGGGGCGGTCGCGTTGGCCAGCTCGCCGCGCAGGTCGGCGTACGCCACCTGCTGGTCGCGCTGGTACTGCAGCCGGGAGACCAGGGTCAGGTGTGCCACGAAGCCCAGCAGCAGCACGGCGAGCAGGGTCAGCGAGGTGCCGACCACCTGCGCGGTGACGCGCGGGGCGGACTCGGCGACGACCGGACGCGCGACCGGGGCCGGCGTCCGTTCCGCAGTGGCCGTCATCTTCTTCTCCTCAGGATGCCGCGGGGTCAGCCGGCGAGGTCGTCGCCGACGAAGGCGGCGTGTCGCCGGCCCATCCGGCGCAGCAGCACGCCACCGGCGGTGAGCAGGGCGCCGAGGGCGACGATCGCCACGATCGCCACCCCGGTACGCGGCAGCGAGCCGCCGCCGGAGCCGGAACCGCCCGGGCCCGGGGACGGGGCGGCGGAAGCGCCCGGCGGGGAGGCAGACGGGCCGGCGGCCCCCGGGGACGGGGCCACGGAGGCGTTCAGGGTCATCGAGCCCCGGGTGCCGGCCGGTGCGGAGCCGGACGGGCCGGGCGCGGGGCCGCCGGCGCGTACCGTCCAGGTGCCGGCGGCGACGGTGATCCCGACCCGGAAGTAACCGGGGTTGTCACCGAGGATCTCGCCGGAGCACTGGACGACGACCTCGTAGTCGCCGTTGCGCGGCACCGCGCCGAGCGCCTTGGCCATCGACCGGTTGCTACCCAGGGTGAACGGGCCGGCGTCGTAGTTGTTGTCGCTGCCGATCCGGTCGAGGTTGCTGTACGGGCCGCCGACCGGGCCGACCTTCGCGACCGCGTTGGTGCCGTACCCGGTGGGGCACGCCGCCGAGGTGGTCACCGCGGTGAGCATCGGCGTGGCGTCGGCGACCCCGGAGCCGACCGGGCCGGTCGTCGGGGTGACCGTCAGGGTGCCGAGGTCCGCGGCCGACGCGGGCGCGGCCGGCCCGGCGAGCACCAGAGCGGCCGACGCCACCAGCCCGAGCAGGGCGGCGGTCGGGGTTCGGGGCAGGCGCACAGGAGTACCTCTCGTCGTCACGGTCCGGCCGGGGACGCGATGGTGGCCGAAGGTCCAGGACGGACCTCCGGCCACCCGCGGGCGGCTCGGGTCAGCCGTTGGCCTTCAGGTAGGTGTCGCCGCAGCCCTGCTTGAGCAGGTCGGCCGGCTGGCTGCCGGTCGAGGCGCGGAAGCCGAAGCCGAAGGCGTTGATGACCTCGTCCCGGGTGCAGACGTCCGAGCCGGCGCCGACGAAGGTCTTGGCCACGGTGGCGTTGCTCAGGTCGGCGGTCGGCACGACGTTGTAGACGTCCCGGACCAGCGGGAAGTTGGTGTTCAGGTTGCCGGTGAAGCCACCGGTGCCGTTGCGCGGGCTGACGCCACCGATCTTGCCGAGCACGGCCTCACCGCGCCGGTCGGTGATGTTGACCTGGACCCCGCCGATGGTCTTGCCGGCGTTCTCCTGGGCGATGTACTGGGCGATGGAGAACGGCACCAGGTAGTTCGGCTGGCCGTTGAGCACCCGGCCGTCGTGCTCCTGCACGTTGTTGTTCAGGCTCTGCAGGCACGGGTAGTCGCCGGCGCTGATCTCCGACTCGCTGATGCCCATCTTGCTGTTCCAGAACGACCGGGTGCCCGAGCCGGACTGGATCAGCAGTGGGGTCACGGTGACCCCGTTGATCTTGGTGGTGAGGCACCGGTAGATGCGCTGCAGCTGCACCAGGGTCAGGTTGCTCGGCAGGTCGCTGTTGGCGTTGACCGCGTAGCTGACCCCGTCCACGCCGAACGCGACGTAGGTGTAGAGGCCGGTGGTGCCGGGGGTGCCCGAGGGGGCGCTGGATGAGCGGGCGAAGTCGATGCAGCCCAGCACGTTGCTGTTCTGGTAGACGCCGCCGGCCTCACCCTCGGAGGCGCGCAGCGCGGTGCGGCCCGCGCCGGAGCCGTCGGGGCGGTTGAAGGTGCAGCCGGTCGCCTTGGTCTTGACCGTGGTGGTGCCGCGGGCGTCCCAGGAGGCGATGACCTTCGCCCCGCCGGTTCCGGTGATCGAGTTGGCCAGGCCGTTCATCACGTCCTGGGTGGTGTCGGAACCGACGCCGGCCAGGGTCCGGTAGTCGGTAACCGGGCTCGGGTCCGCGAGCGCGGGCGTGCCCGCGGCCAGGGCGACGACGAGGGCGCCGAGCGACGCCGCCACCACCCGGCCGATCATTTTCACCTGCATGGTTTCTCCCTTTCCGAGAGAGACAGGAGATGGGCCCAGTACCGGTCGGACATGGGCAGGACTCATGCTCGCCAGGGCGGTCGGGCGGTCGATACCGCAGCCCGGAGAACGTTTCCTCCGCAGTGCCTCGCCAACATGTAGGCCGAATGAACGCGCTGGCCAGGGCGTCGCCCGCCCCCCGGCGGTCATCGCGGCGCGCCGGGCGGACGACGCCGGCCGGCCGCCCGCAGCAGCGGACCGGTGAGCGCGGCGGCCGCGCCGAGGCCCAGGACGGCGAGCAGCACGTACCGGATGTTGCCGATCGGTTGGCCCTGGGTGAGCTGGGCGACCGGCTTGCCCGACGGCGACGGTGGTGCCGCCCGGGGGGGCGGCACCGACACCGCAGGCACCGGCGGGGCGGCGGGAGCGGGAGGGGCGGCGGGACCGCCCGGTGCCGCGCCCTGGTTCGCCGTCGCGCTGGTCGTGGCGGACGGGGCACCGGCAGCCGGGCCGGCCGGCGGCGGGGCCGGTGGGGCGGTGGTCGGGGACTTCGCGTTCTGCAGGGCGGTGGCCGCGGTCTCCGCCTGGGCGCGCAGGTCCCTCGGCAGCGGCACGTACCCGAGCGGGAGCTGACCACGCTCCACCCCGGAGACCTGGCCCTTGTCGGCCGCGTACCGGATCAGGGTGGCGTAGTCCCGGCGGTCGGCCGCCGGCTCCGAGGTGTCGGCGGCCGCGTAGGTCAACAGGCCGAGCGGGTACGCGCCCGGCACGCTCGCCGTCGGGTCGATCACCCGTACCCCGTCGGTCCCGCTCGGGACCATCGCGTCGGCCGCCTTCAGCAGCGCGTCCGCGGTCGGGGCGACGAACTCGCCGGCCCGGTTGCGCAGCTTCGCGGTGAACAGGCCGTACCGGGCCGCGGTCGCGGCGTCGGTGACCGACGCGGCGAACCGCTGGGTCACCTGCTGGGGCGGGAAGGCCTTGTACGCCCCCTTCGGGTACACGGTCGGGTCCCACGAGGTGCGGTTCTTGGCGTCCGCGCGCAGGGTCTGGTAGCCGGCCTCGCCCAGCGAGCCCTGGTACGGGCGCAGGTCCAGCGCGCAGTACTTGTCCTGGTCGGGCGGGGTGAAGCAGCCCAGGTCCTGGCGCGGGAAGCTGGTCGGCGCCGGGCCGCCGGTGAACAGCTGCGGGTACTCCTTGTTCACCACCATGCCGTTCTCGTCCGGCTTGCCGGTCAGCCAGTCGCGGGCGGCCGGGTCGGCCAGGATCCACCGCCAGATCTCCTGGGCGGCGGAGGAGTTGCCGATCGACACCATCAGGCCGTCGAGGTTGGGGTTGCTCGCGTAGTCGGCGAACGCCGGGTTGGCGTCCAGGAACTCCTTGTCGGTGCGGATGGTGCGCGGGTTGTCCTTCAGATAGTCGTACGCCGGCTCGTTGCTGCCCGGGATGTCCCGCTTGTAGGACTGGGTGAGCAGCTTCGCCACCAGTCGGGGGGTCAGGTTCAGGTCGCGCACCACGGTGCCGGCGCGGCCGTCCGTGGCGCCCGGGTCCACCCGGAAGTCGATGTTGAACGCGATCACCACGGCGGAGAGCGCGACCGGGGCGTGCACGATCTTCGGTCCGCCCGGTGGCGACTGCACCGGATAGCTGGTGAAGACCAGTCCGGGAGCGCCGTCGGTGGGGTCGAGCAGTTGTCGGGCGGCGTCGTCGTCGGAGGTGGTCGAGTAGCCGAAGACCGGGCCGTTCCCGGCGCAGAGCGCCGGCTGCCAGGAGTACACGGCGTTCGCGACCAGCTCGGAGCCGACGGTCCGGCGCTCGGCCCGGTCCAGTGGGCAGAAGGCGCCGACGGGCTGGAAGTCCAGCGCCACCGGAATCGCGTCGCTGAACACCGACGCGCCCAGCGGGCTGCCCTCCACCTGCTCGGTCGGGTTGCCGGCCCGGTCCCGGTCGCCGCGCGGCACGATGAGCAGCCAGCACCGCAGGTGCCCGGGGGCGCCGCAGCCCAGGTGCGCGGCCTCGGTGGCGGTCTGCACCTCGAACACCGCCCGCCCGGTGCCGTCCGCCGCGGTGACCGCCTTGGGGATCTCGTTGGTGGTGTAGACGCTGAAGTAGTCGGCCAGGATGTCCGCTTCGGTGGACGGGCAGGTCAGCTTCTTCTCCGGCGGCCCGCACGGCTTCTGCGGCCAGGGCTGGGCCTTCCCGCCGTGCGGGGTGGTCTTGCCGTCGGCCGTGCGGAACGGCACCATCTGGGCGTCCGGCGGCAGCGACTCGCAGGGCTTGCCGTTGGGCGGCGGCCCCTTCTCGGGGCAGCGCTGGTCCACTCCGGACGGGGCCCGGGCCGGCACCGGGGAGCCGCCCACCTGGCAGGTCTCCCGGAAGTCCTTGGCCTTCGGGTCGGCCCCCCAGCACTGCATGAACTGCAGGTAGTCGGTGGCCGCCGGGTCGTCGCCGCGCCCCTTGGTGGGCTTGCCGCCCTTCCAGGTCACCACCACGCCCTGGCTGGTCAGGTTGGCGGTCTGCGCGACAGTGATCTCCAGGTCGGAGAAGTCGTCGCCGAACACGCCCGGCCGGCCCTTGACCGTCACGGCCGAGGAGGTGACCGGGTCGTCGGCGGTGACCGCGGCGGCGGTGGCATCCGGCGGCGTCGAGCCGACCGTGACCAGCCCGGTCAGCCCGACCAGCAGGCCGGTCAGCAGCACCGCGAGGCGGCGGCCGGGCCTCATCGCGGCCCGCCCTGGTCGCGGCCGCCCAGCGAGCGGGCCAGCAGCGGCGGCGCGATGATCACCAGGACCAGCAGCAGCCCGGAGAGGATCATCAGGGTACGGTCCAGCCCCCAACCGCCGTCCGCCGCGAGCGCCACCGGGACGCCGTCGACGTACTGGGCGGTGCCGCCGGACGTACCCCCGTTCACCACCTCGCCGGTGTCCGGGTCGACCTGCGGCGGCGCCCCACCGGCCGGTACGCCGTTCGGGCCGGCGGCGCCTGTGCCGGCGCCCGCGGTGCCGGCGGGCCGGCCCGGGGTGCCCGGGGTGCCCGCCGCGCCGCCCCGGGTGCCGCCCGTGCCGGCGCCGCCGGTGGTGCCGCCACCGGTGTTGTTACCGCCGCCGTTGTTGCCGCCGCCCCGGGTCGGGGTGTTCTGCGGCGCGCCGGCGGTGCCGGTGGCGCACTGGAGGGCGCCGTACGCGTCACAGGCCGGCGGGTACGGCGCGGTCTTGGCCAGCAGGTTCTTGCCGTCCGGGGAGAACGTCGGGTTGTTGCACTTGGCGATGACGATGTTCTCCTGCTTGACGCCCGGGATCCGGGCGACCTGCTTGAGGCCCTCCTGCACCAGGTTGCGCGGCAGCGGCGAGTAGCCGAGCCCGCCGACCGAGCGCTGACCCTCGCAGAGGAAGTAGTAGGCGAACCGGCCGAGCGTCTCGCCCTTGTCGGTGGTGAAGCCGCTCTCCAGCTTGGTCGGCAGGATCATGTACGAGTACGACGACAGCGGGTACGCCCGCCGGTCGCCGTTGTCGTAGACGCCGCGCAGGTCCTGGGTGAGGTCGGTCGGGTTCACCTTCGCCCCGCCCAGCCCCACCGCCACGCTGTTCGCGGTCGGCTCGACGTAGTAGTTGCTCCGGTTGCGCACCTTCGCCACCGGAAAGCCGGACTTCTTGGCGTACGCGTACTCGACGTAGGTGATCGCGCCCTCGCCGAGCGACTGCGCGACGTAGCCGGAGACGCCGAGCGAGCCGGCCTGGGCGACCACGCTGCCGTCCGTCGGGTACGGGTAGTACGAGGTCACCCCGCACGGGGTGGCCCGCTTGTTCTGCCGGCACCAGTCGTTCCACAGGTCCGGGTACTTCGCGCTCATCCAGAGGGTGAACTGGGCGGTGGTGCCGGAGCCGTCCGAGCGGACCACCGGCACGATGGTGCGGGCCGGCAGGGTCAGGCCGGGGTTGTCCGCCTTGATCGCCGGGTCGTTCCACTTGGTGATCTTCCGGGTGAAGATCTTCGTCAGCACGTCGCCGGAGAGCCGCAGGTTGGTGACCAGCTTGCCGCCGATCCGGATGTGGTACATGAACGCGGTGCCGCCGGCCACGATCGGCATGTACGCGAAGCCGCGGGCCGGCGCCGGGTCGGAGGTGCCGCTGCCGGCGTCCCGCAGGCCGTACGGGATCTCCGAGACGGCGAAGTCGACGGTGCCGTTGCGGAACTGGTTACGACCGTCCGAGGAGCCGGTGCCGGTGTACTCGACACTGATCCCGTTCTTGCGGATGTTCGACTTCCACTCCCGGATCGCGATCTCGCTCCAGGTCGAGCCGACCCCGACGATCTTCACGTACGACGCGTGCGCGGCGGGCGCCCCGAGCAGGGCGACGGCCGCCGTCAGCACGGCGGTCAGCGTCGCCGCGCACAGGCGGCGGATACGGGTGATCGGCGGGCGGCGGGTCTCGCGTCGCGCCATGGTGGTCCTCACTGTGCGGGGGCCGGTTGGTCTGCGGGGACGGGGTCGGGGGTGGCCGGGGCGCGGCGGGCGTAGCGCTGGACGTCCCGGCGGGACGCCCGCACCCGGCGGGCCTGCTGGCCCCGGCTGAGCTGCCCCGGGCCGCGCCCACCGACCAGCCGGGCCAGGATGAACAGCAGCAGCACCAGGGCGAGCAGGGTGGTGGCCGAGCCGAAGCCGCGCGCCACGTCGTACTCGGACGCGGAGCCGACCAGCTTGAAGGTCATCAGCGGTAGGGACACCTGTGGGCCGTTGAGCGGGTCGGTGTTCAGGCTGTCGGCGAAGCCCGCGGTCAGCAGCACCGGCGAGGTCTCGCCGATGCCCCGGGCGGTGCCGAGGATCACCGAGGTGGCCAGGCCGGAACGGGCGGTGGGCAGCAGCACGTGCAGGGTGGTCCGCCACTGCGGCGCGCCGAGGGCCAGCGACGCCTCCCGGAGCGTGCCGGGCACCAGCCGCAGCACCACGTCGGCGGCCCGGATCACGATCGGCAGCATCATCACGGTGATCGCCAGCGCGGCGGCGAAGCCGGACCGGTCGAAGCCGAGCGCCAGGATCACCGTGGCGTAGATGAACAGGCCGGCCACGATGGACGGCAGCGCGGTCATCGCCTCGGAGACCGTCCGGACCACCCGGGCGAACCGGCCGGGCACCTCGTTGAGGAAGACCGCGCAGGCCAGCCCCAGCGGAACGGTGATCGACAGGGCGATGCTGATCTGCTCCAGCGTGCCGACGATGCCGTGCACGATGCCGCCGGTGTCCAGCGCGGTCTGCGGGCCCGCCGAGGCGAGGTCCTGGGTGAAGAAGTTGCCGTGCCAGAAGATCGCCTTCGCCCCCCGGGTCAGCGGGTACGCGACGACCACCACCAGGGCCAGCAGCAGCAGCGCGGCGATGCTGTGCACCACCGCGGCGATCAGCCGGTCGCGGACCGCCGGGCCGTCCTCGTCGATGCCGACCAGCAGCGCGTAGCAACCGAGGAAGGTCAGCCAGCCGAGCACCACGAAGCCGAGCAGGCCGTCGAAGGGCGCCAGCCGGGTGTAGACGAACACGGTGAGCGCGACGGCCGCCGCGGCGGCGCCGACCAGGGCGAAGACGTCGGTGTGGCGTACCCCGACGGTGCGCCGGCGCGGCTCGAAGCTGGCCGGCTCGGCGCGGCGGCCCGGCACGACGGTCCCGCCGTTGCGGGCCGCGTCGCCGGCCGACCCGACGTCGGCCAGCGCGGACGGCCCGCTCGGCTCCGGCGCGGCGGGGACCGCGGGCAGCGACGCCGTCTCGGTGGAGTCGTCGTCGAGCAGGGCGTGCTTCGGGGTCATCGGGTCTCCTCAGGCATCGCTGGACGCCCCGGACCGGCTGCGGGCGATGATCGACGAGGCGACGAAGTTGACCAGCAGGGTCATCAGGAACAAGGTCAGGCCGGCCGCCATCAGCGCGGAGATGCCGCGCGCCGAGGCGTCGCCGTAGCGCAGCGCGATCAGCGCCGAGACGCTGTTGCTGCCGTTGGCCAGCAGGTGCGGCTGGATCGCGAAGACCGGCGAGATGATCATGTAGACCGCGATGGTCTCGCCGAGCGCCCGACCGAGGCCGAGCATCGAGCCACCGATCATGCCGCCCTTGCCGAACGGCAGGACGACCGAGCGGATCATGCCCCACCGGGTCGCGCCGAGGGCGTACGCGCCCTCCCGCTCGCCGACCGGCGCCTGGGAGAACACCTCGCGCATCACCGAGCAGATGATCGGCGTGATCATCAGCGCCACCACCAGCCCGGCGATGAACGTCGACGAGGTGTACGCGGCGGCCGGCGAGAGCGGATCGTCCGGGTCGGCGCCCGGCACCGCGAACGGCGGCAGCCAACCGAGGTACGTCGACAGCCAGCGGGACAGGCCGATCACCTTGCCCTGCAACAGGAACGCGCCCCACAGGCCGTACACCACGCTGGGCACCGCGGCCATCAGGTCGACCAGGCTGACCAGCGTCCGCCGCAACCCCCGCGGCGCGAACTCCGAGATGTACAGCGCCGTGCCGGTGGCCAGCGGGACGGCGAAGACGATCGCCACCGAGGCGATCAGCAGGGTGCCGGTGAGCACCGCGGCGATGCCGAAGGTGCCGGAGTCCGGCTCCCAGGTCTCGGTGGTCAGGAAGTCCCACCCGGCGACCCGCAGCGCGAGTACCGCCCGGAAGCCGAGGAACAGCCCGACCATCGTCATGAGCAGCAGCACCAGCACCCCGGCCAGCCGCACCCCGCCCCGGAAGGCAAGGTCGGCCGGGGAGCGACGCTGCCGTACCGGGCGGGGCCGGTCGGCCTCGACACCGGCCGCGGGCACCGCCCCGGCCGGACTCGTCACCACGGTCATCGCAGCGCGTTCCGCCGCACGTCGGCCGGGCCGCCCAGGTCCCGGGCGGGGGCCCGCGACACCGGCGGCAGCTGCGCCTTCGGGGGGTCGCCCTCGGGGGCGCCACCGTGCCAGCGGCCCCGGCGCACCGTCCGCGCGCCCGCCACGACCTCCGCGGCGGGCAGCGCCTCCAGGAAACGCTCCAGGTTGTAGCTGCACTCCCGGGTCCGCAGGTACGAGCGGCTGGAGACCGCGACCGGCCGGTCGTCCAGGTCGACCCGCCAGCTCCACTGACCGGTCCGGTCCACGTTGCTCACCAGCGGGTGGCAGCGCAGGTGGTCCTCCCGCAGCGCGAGCACGGCGTTGCGGCAGGCGGCATAGCTGTCGTGCATTCCGTACCCCCGGCCGAGCGCCCGGTTGTTCGGTGAGACCAGCATCCAGACCACGCCGGCGTCCGAGACGCCGGCGGAGCCGGTGGACGGCAGCATGGCCAGGAACACGAAGCGCGCGAGTTGCACCGACGACCCCTTCCTCATGCGGAACCGCCATCCCCCAGGACCAGCGGGATCAGATTCCGGAGCAGCGGTGACCGCACTCGCATGCACGCGCGCACGCCGGACATGCATGAGGTGAACAACGCGTAAGAAGACATCCACCGAACGACGGTCGTTACCGGCCAGTACGGCGGGACGGATACGGCCGAAGGGCCGTGACGCGTCGGCGTCACGGCCCTTCGGGAAGGCGTACGGGCTGGTCAGGCCCCTCGGGGTCGGGTCAGGCCCAGACCTGCTGCGGCTCGGCGCGGCGCTCGGCCAGCGACGGTGCCTTCGGGTACTCGCGGACCACGTTGTAGCGGGTGTCCCGCTCGACCGGCTGGAAGCCGGCGTCCCAGATCAGGTGCAGCAAGTCGTCCCGGTGCATGGTGTTCGGCGTGCCGTACGAGTCGGCGTCGTGGGTGATCTTGTATTCCACGACCGAGCCGTCCAGGTCGTCGACGCCGAAGTTCAGCGACAGCTGGGCCACCGAGAGGCCGTGCATCACCCAGAAGTTCTTCACGTGCGGGATGTTGTCGAACAGCAGCCGGGAGACCGCGAACGTCTTCAGCGACTCGGCCGGCGAGGCCATCGTGGTGCGGGCCTGGATCCGGTTACGGATCTTGCCGTCCGCCGAGTCGACGAAGTCGTGCTGGTAGCGCAGCGGGATGAAGACCGCGAAGCCCCCGGTCTCGTCCTGCAGCTCGCGCAGCCGCAGCACGTGGTCGACCCGGTGCCGGGGCTCCTCGATGTGGCCGTAGAGCATCGTCGCCGGGGTCTTCATGCCCTTCGAGTGGGCCAGCGCGTGGATCCGCGACCAGTCCTCCCAGTGGCACTCGTGGTCGACGATGTGCTGGCGGACCTCCCAGTCGAAGATCTCGGCCCCGCCGCCGGTCAGCGACTCCAGCCCGGCGTCCATCAGCTCGTCGAGGATCGCGTCGGCGGTCAGCCCGCTGATCTTCTCGAACCACTGCACCTCGGTCGCGGTGAAGCACTTGAGCTTGACGTTCGGCAGCGCCGCCTTCAGCTCGCGCAGCACCTTGGGGTAGTACCGCCAGGGCAGCGTCGGGTGCAGGCCGTTGACGATGTGCAGCTCGGTGAGCTGCTCGTCCTCCATCTCCTTGGCCTTGCGGACCGCCTCGTCGATGCGCATCGTGTACGCGTCCTTCTCGCCCGGCTTGCGCTGGAAGGAGCAGTACGCGCAGCTCGCGCTGCAGACGTTGGTCAGGTTGAGGTGCCGGTTGACGTTGAACATCACCCGGTCGCTGTTGAGCTCGGTGCGCCGGTGGTGCGCCAGCCGGCCCAGCCAGGCCAGGTCGTCGCTGTCGTACAGCGCGATGCCGTCGGAGCGGGTCAGCCGCTCTCCGGCGTACACCTTCGCTTCGAGCTCGCGCTTGAGTCCGGCGTCCATCTCCAGCCACGTCCCTTCCACCTGCGGTCCCGTCGAGCCTACGTCGACCCGGCGACACTCCCGGCGGACGGGCGCCGGCAGCGACGCACTTCACCCAACTCTCAGGATCATGTAACCCGAGGTCGCATCGACAAGCCTGCGCTCGTGCGGTAGACAAGGTGGGGCGCGACACACACTTGGCAGCGTCCCGGATCGCCGTGCACACCCCGCGCGGCGCGGCACGCCGACGCAGGGAGCGGAATGGTCGACAGCGGGCACACGCCGGGACAGCGACGACGGACCAGCCCGGTGATCTCGCCGGTGCTGCGGCCGACGCTCTGGGCGGCCCTGCTGGGCGCCGTCGCCGCCGCCGCGATGGCCACCCCCGCGTTCGCCGAGCCGGCCCTGCCCTCCGCCGTACCGGACACCGGCTCCCGCCCGGTCGCCGCCGGTGACCTGCGACTCCCCGGCACCAGCGCCGGCTCCCCCGCCCCGGCGGTGCCCGGCGCCGCCACCCTGCCGGTGGCCACGGGCGTCCCCACCGTGACCCTGCCCGGGGTGCCGACCAACCCGCTGCTGGCCCGGATCAACTCGCTGCAGGAGGAGAACCGGCGGCTCGGCGACGACATGCTTGAGCTGCGCCAGCAGCGCGACGACGCCCGCGGCCAGCTGGCCACCGCCCAGCGGGACCTGACGGCCGCCCAGGAGGCCCTGGTCAAGGCCGAGCAGCGCGCGGACGAGGTGGCCACCGACGCGTTCAAGGCCGCCGCCGCGCTGCCGCCCGGCCAGTTCTCCCGGGACCTGCACGGGCTGAGCGTGCTGCGCCAGCTCTCCCGGGGCGAGCAGGTCGACGGCGCCACCACCGCCGCCACCGGCGAGCTGACCCGGGCCCGGGCCGCCGAGCAGCTGGCCAGCCAGGCGCTGACCGCGGCGCAGGACCGGGTCCGCCGCACCGACGGCGAGCTCACCGGCGCCCAGACCAAGCTGCGGGACAGCGACGCCGCGCTGGTCAAGCTGCGCACCGACAACCAGACCCAGCTGATCCAGGTCGAGCGCCAGCAGGAGGCCGCGGAGCAGAAGCTCGGCGTGGCGTACGTCGAGGGTCAGGCCGCCACCGGGCAGGTCGCCAGCCCGCAGGCGCTGGCCGCGGTCCGCTACGCGCTGGCCCAGCTCGGCGACCCGTACCTCTGGTCCGCCGAGGGGCCGGACCGCTTCGACTGCTCCGGGCTGATGTGGGCGGCGTACCGGTCCGCCGGCTACTTCGAGCTGCCCCGGGTCGCCCGCGACCAGTACTACGCCACCCGCTCCCGGACGGTCGACCGCGGCGCCCTGCTCCCCGGCGACCTGCTCTTCTTCGCCTCCGGCAGCAGCTGGACGACCGTCCACCACGTCGGCATGTACATCGGCGGCGGCAAGATGGTGCAGGCCCCCAGCACCGGCGACGTGGTCAAGATCTCCACCGTCCGCTGGTCCGGCCTGTACGCCGCCACCCGCGTCGTCGGCGCGGTCACCGGCCCGGCCAACGCGCTGCCGGCGATCCCGTCGGGCACCGGGGCCGACCCGAAGCCGTCGAAGCCCGGCACGCCCACCCCGGGCAGCACGCCGAAGCCGGGCACGCCCACCCCGGGCACCCCCAAGCCCGGCCCGCCCACCCCGGGCACGCCGAAGCCGACCCCCGGCACGCCGACCCCCGGCACGCCGACCCCCGGCACGCCCACGCCACGGCCGGGCGGCACGTCCGCGCCGATTCCGCGGCCGACGCCCAGCAAGCCGGCCCCGAGCACCTCCACGCCGTCGGCCCCGCCCAGCACCCCGGCGGAGCCCAGCACGCCGTCGGCGCCGAGCACCACCACCGCGCCGACGGGCACCGCGGAGTCGTCCTCCGCCGCGCCCACCACCGCGCAGAGCACCGGCTCGGCTTCCACCTCGGCGTCGTCCTCGGCGCCGGCGAGTTCCGGGAGCTGAACGGAGGGACCGACCACCGGGTAGGTCCCTCCGACTGTGCCGGCGCGGCGGAATGTGGCACCGTGACAGGCAGGCACACCCGACCCGGCGTTCCGGGTGCAGGTGCGAGCGTGGCGCGGAGGGCGAGCATGGGCGAACACCAGGTTCCGACGGAGACCGTCGGCCGCGACGCCGGGCCCGAGCCCGCCGGCCCGGCCACCGGCGCCGCCACAGCGTCCGCCGTGGACGACCGCCCCGCGGCCGGTACGCCGTCCGCGCCGGCGGTCGCCCGGGCCACGGCCAGCGTCGCCACGGTCACCGCGCCGCCGCAGGACCGGGACCTGCCCGCCACCCCGGCCACCGGCACCACCTACCGGTCGGGCACGCCGGCCGGCGACGCCGCTGCCCCGACCGGCACCGAGCCGACGGCTGGCGCGGAATCGGCCGGAACCGCGCCCAAGCCGGCCGACGCCAGCCCGACCGAGGGCACTCCCGCCGACCCGCCGCCGGCCACCGCGCCGGCCGACGCCGACCCGGCCGCGGCTGCCCCCGAGACGCCGGCCGCCGACCTGGCCGGAGGCGCCGCCGATCGGGCGCCCGCGGAAGCTGAGCCGGCCGGGGCTGACTCCGAGCCGGAGCCGGCCCTGCCCGCGCCGGCCCGGGGCGGCCACGACGGTGCTCCGGCCGAACAGCCGGAGACCTCCCTCGACGCGGCACCGGCCGGCTCCCTCGACGGCCAGCCCGCGCCCGGGCAGCGCCCCACCGACGCCGACGAACACCCGGCCGAGGCCGAGGAGCGTCCGGTCGAGGCCGAGCCGGACGGGCCCCGCCCGGCGGGCGTCGGCGTGCCGGTGATTCCCGGGCAGCGGACCGGCCCGGCCTCCGGAGTCGCCCGGGCCAGCGCGTCGGTGCCGGGCCTCAGCCGGATCTCCGCGCCGGAGGCGGACGGCGCCGCCGCCGGGACGATCGGCCGGACCGGCGCGGCCACCGCCACGGTCTACCGGTCCGCGCCGGTCGACCCGGAGCCTGCCCGGCCGTCCGAGCCCGGCCCGCCGTCCGAGCCCGGCCCGCCGCCGGAGCCGGTTCCGCCGACCCCGCCGATGCCCGAGCCGGAGCCCGTCCCGCACCCGGCGCCCGCGCCGGAGCCCCCGGCGCCGGCGCCGTTCCCCGCGCCGGTACCGCCGTTGCCGGAGCCCCAGCCGGGGCCCCGTCCCGCACCGCCCGGTCCGATTCCGCCGGTGCCGGGCCCGCCGGTGCCACCGCCCGGGCCGGCCGTACCGCCGATGCCCGGTCCGATGCCGGCGCCGCCGTTCCCGCCGCCGCCCGCCATGTCGGCGGCCACGGCGCGGCCGGTCTCCGCGCCACCGGGCCCGGCTGCCGCCAAGCCGCCGGTGGTGCCCGCGCCCGCGCTGCCCGACTGGCCGCCGTCGGAGTTCACCGGCCGCATCGTCACCCCGGCCTTTCCCACCCGGAGCACGCCCGACGGCGACCCACCCACCGGAAGGCCGGGCACCACCGGAAGGCCGGGTACGCCGGGCACCGGCGGCGCGGCCGGCGGGGCGACCGCCAACGGTGGCTCGGGCACCGCGTACCGGACCGGACGCGCGAGCACCACGTACGGTGCGGGAAGCGGTGGCACCACGTACCACGGCGGCCCCGACCTGGCGACCGTCGGGTACGGCGGGACGGAGGGGCCGGGCTTCTCGACGATCTCCCTCCCGGCCGGTGACCCGCTGGACCAGTCGGGCTCGCTGACCGGGCACATCCTCGCCCAGGGCTGGGCCGACACGCCGACGCCCCGATCCAGCACCGCCAAGGTCCTGATCGTGCTGACCGTCTCGCTCGGTCTGCTGGTGGCGATCAGTGTGCTGGTCGTCCTGCTGGCCAACGACGCGCTGGACGGGCTGGTGGGCGGCATCCTCACCAAGTGAGGCGAGCCGGTGCGGACGGCCGTGGCCGCCGGTCGCCTCAGGTGGTGGTGATGGTGAGCCCGCCCACTACCCCCGCGCGGTCGGCGGCCGGTGTCGCCGGTCCGCCGTACACTTGTGGGGATCACTGACCTGGCGCGCCCGGTGCGCGCCCATGGGCGATCTTGCGGGCGATTCGGCGGCGAGCACAGCCGCGGCGGGCCATCGCGAAGATTGCGCCCCGCTCGAGAGGCATTTCTTGACCACCTCCGCTGACCCCGGCATCATTCCGTCCTCCTCCGACCAGCAGGCCGTCGTCGACCAGCAGGCTGCCGTCGACCAGCAGGCCGTCGACCAGCAGGCCACGACCGACCAGGCGAGCGGCCTCGACCAGCCGGCCGGGGACGTTCCCGTGGCCGACGTCGACTTCGCCGACCTGGGGCTGCCGCAGCAGCTGGTCGCCGCGCTCGCCCGGCAGGGCATCACCACCCCGTTCGAGATCCAGCGCGCCACCCTCCCCGACGCGCTGGCCGGCCGGGACGTGCTCGGCCGCGGGCAGACCGGTTCCGGCAAGACGCTGGCCTTCGGCCTGCCGATCATCGCCAAGCTGGCCCAGCTCAACCGGGCCCGCCCGCTGCACCCGCGGGCCCTGGTCCTGGTGCCCACCCGCGAGCTGGCGATGCAGGTCAACGACGCGCTGGTGCCGCTCGGCAAGGCCGTCGGCATCTTCCTCAAGACCGCCGTCGGCGGCGTCCCGTACGACCGGCAGATCGACGCGCTGCGTCGCGGCGTGGAGATCATCGTGGCCACCCCCGGGCGGCTCGGCGACCTGATCTCCCGGGGCGTCTGCAACCTCGACGACATCGAGGTCACCGTGCTGGACGAGGCCGACCAGATGGCCGACATGGGCTTTTTGCCCGAGGTCACCGAGCTGCTGGCGAAGACGCCGGCCGGCTCGCAGCGGCTGCTCTTCTCGGCCACCCTGGACGGTGACGTGGACGCGCTGGTCAAGCGGTTCATGACCGACCCGGTGACGCACTCGACCGCGCCGTCGACCGCCTCGGTGTCCACCATGGACCATCACCTGCTGTTGATCCCGCCGCACGACAAGTTCGCGGTGGCGGCCTCGATCGCGGCGCGGGACGGCCGGACGATGGTGTTCGCGCGTACCCAGCTCGGCGTCGACCGGCTGGTCGAGCAGTTCGGCGCGGTGGGCGTACGCGCCGGTGGCCTGCACGGCGGCAAGACCCAGCGGATGCGCACCAAGACCCTGGCCGAGTTCCGCGAGGGCCGGATGAACGTGCTGGTCGCCACCGACGTGGCCGCCCGCGGCATCCACGTCGACGGGGTCACCCTGGTGCTGCACGTGGACCCGCCGAAGGACCCGAAGGACTACCTGCACCGCGCGGGTCGTACCGCCCGGGCCGGCGAGTCCGGCGCGGTGGCGACCCTGGTGCTGCCCAAGCAGCGCCGCACCACCCTGGCCATGCTGGAGAAGGCCGGCGTCGCGCCGGAGGAGACCCGGGTGCGGGCCGGCGACGCGACCCTGGCCGAGCTGACCGGCGCGCGGGAGCCCAGCGGCGTCCCCGTGCGCGAGGAGCCCGAGCCGCGCCGGCACGGCGGCGACCGCTCCGGCGGCCCGCGCCGCTTCGGCGACCGCGACCGGCGCTTCGACCGCCCGAGCGGCGAGCGCCGCGACCGCGACGGCCGGGGCGAGCAGCGGTACGGCGACCGCCCGCAGGGTGACCGCCGCTACGGCGACCGGCCGCGGACCGAGCAGCGGTACGGCGACCGGCCGACCGGGGACCGTCCGTTCCGTGATCGGCCGACCGGCGACCGTTCGTTCGGTGACCGGGGTCAGCGCGGCTTCGGTGACCGGCCGGAGCGCACCGACCGGCCGACCGGCGAGCGGGGCTTCGGCAACCGCGACGACCGCCGGGCCGAGCGCTTCGGCGACGCCCGGGGCGAGCGGGACGACCGCACCGAGCGCTACGGCGAGCGGCGCTTCGCCGACCGCCCGACCGGGGACCGCTCGTACGCCGACCGGGGCGCCCGGGGCACCGGCGACCGGTCGTACGGCGACCGGGGCCCGCGTGCCACCGACCGCTCGTACGGCGACCGGCCGAGCGGGGAGCGTTCGTTCCGCGACCGGCCGACCGGCGACCGCTCCTACGGCGACCGGGGCCCCCGCGCCACCGGTGACCGTTCCTACGGCGACCGGTCGTACGGTGACCGTCAGCGGGGCTTCGGCGACCGGCCCGAGCGCACCGACCGGCCCACCGGCGAGCAGCGCTTCGGCGACCGGCCGCAGGGTGAGCGCCGGTTCGGCGGCGAGCCGCGCGGCACCGACCGGCGGGGCGGGTTCCGCGCCGAGGGACGGGTCCGCGACGACCGGCCGCGCGACGACAGCCGGGGCTACGGCGGTCGGCCGCCGGCGCGTACCCACTGATCCTGCCGACCACCCGGAACGCCGTCGCGGAGCCCACGCTCCGCGGCGGCGTTTCCGCATGCGCTGCCGGTGTCGGTGGGCTCGCGTAACGTCGCACCCATGCCGACGTCACTCTTCTGGAGCCGGACGGACACCGCCGGCGCCGAGCACGCCGTCCTCGACTCCGGCCCCGGGCTGGCCGCGACCGGCACCCAGGTCGCGGTGGACCCGATCCCCTACACCTGCCGCTACCGGCTGACCGCCGGGGCGGACGCCGCCACCGCTGCGCTGGAGGTGGAGGCCGAGGGCGCGGGCTGGTCCCGCCGGCTGCGGCTGGAGCGCGAGACCCGAGGCTGGCGGGTGCGCGCCGGTGAGCAGGGCGACCTGAGCGCCGCGCTGCGGGCGGCCGGCCGGCCGGCGGCCGGGCTGCCCGGCGCCGACGACCCGGACCGGCTGCACGACGCCCTCGACGTCGACCTGGGCGGCTCGCCGCTGTTCAACACCCTGCCGATCCGCCGGCTCCGGCTGGCCGACGCGTCGCCGGATCTGCCGCACACGGTCACCGTGGCCTGGGTGCTGGTGCCGAGCCTGGAGGTGGTGCCGGTCAAGCAGGTCTACACGCCGCTCGGGTCGGGCCGGGTCCGCTTCGTCAGCGACACCTTCCGCGCCGACCTGGAGCTGGACGGTGACGGTTTCGTCCGGCGCTATCCGGGCCTCGCCGACCGCGTCGAGGGCCGCTGAGCGCGCGCGGCGGGGGCCGTGAGGTCGCGGCGCCGGTGACCGCGCCGCCGAGCGCGGGCGGCGGTCAGCCCGGCCAGGCGCCGGTGGCGAGGAAGCGGTCGATGGTGGCCAGGTACGGCGCGAGGTCGAGCCCCTGGCCGGCCACCCAGTCGTCGGCGTAGTAGGTGTCGGCGTACCGGTCGCCCGCGTCGCAGATCAGGGTGACCACCGAGCCGGTGCGGCCCTCGGCGAGCAGCTCGGCGATCAGCCCGAACGCCCCCCACAGGTTGGTGCCGGTGGAGCCGCCGACCCGCCGGCCCAGCACCGCCGAGCCGGCGCGCATGGCGGCCAGCGAGGCAGCGTCCGGGACGGTGGTCATCCGGTCCACCACCGAGGGCAGGAAGGACGCCTCGACGGTCGGCCGGCCGATCCCCTCGATCCGGGAGCCCCGGCCGGTGCGCACCGACCAGTCGGCGGCCTGCCAGGCGGGATAGAACGCCGAGTTCTCCGGGTCGACCACGCACAGCTTGGTGGGCAGCCGCCGGTAGCGGGCGTACCGGCCGATGGTGGCGCTGGTGCCGCCGGTGCCGGCGCCCACCACCACCCAGGCCGGTATCGGGTGCCGCTCCAGCTCCAGCTGGGCGTAGATCGACTCGGCGATGTTGTTGTTGCCCCGCCAGTCGGTGGCCCGCTCGGCGTAGGTGAACTGGTCCATGAAGTGCCCGCCGGTGTCCTCGGCCAGCCAGCGCGCCTCGATCACCACCTTCGCCGGGTCGTCCACCAGGTGGCAGCGCCCGCCGTGGAACTCGATCTGGGCGATCTTCTCCGGCGAGGTGGAGGCGGGCATCACCGCGATGAACGGCAGCCCGAGCATCCGGGCGAAGTACGCCTCGGAGACGGCGGTGGAGCCGGACGACGCCTCGATCACCGTGCTGGCCGGGCCGATCCAGCCGTTGCAGAGGCCGTAGAGGAACAGCGAGCGGGCCAGCCGGTGCTTGAGCGAGCCGGTCGGGTGCACCGACTCGTCCTTGAGATAGAGGTCGATCCCCCACCGCCGGGGCAGCGGGAACGGCAACAGGTGGGTGTCGGCGGACCGGTTGGCGTCCGCCTCGACGGCGGCGATCGCCTCGGTCAACCACACCCGGCTGGCCTCGTCGCACCGGTCCAGATGAGTCACGCCGGCAACGTTACAAGCGAACTCAGCTCGCCTCCGGCCCGACCCGGCGCCGCTGCCGGCGCTGGCCGGCCCGGCCGGCGGCCCGGACCACCGGGGTGAGCGCGAGCGCCAGCCGGGGCAGCGCGTCCAGCAGCCGGACCTGCCCGCCCCGCCAGCGCGGCAGGCTGACCACCGGGCGCGGGTGTCGGGCCAGCCGGGCGGCCCGGGCCGCGACCCGCCGCGGGCTGAGCATCGTCCCGGTGAAGGAGGCCAGCGCGCCCGGGTCGTCCAGCCGGTCGTGCAGCATCGGCGTCCAGATCCCGTCCGGGCACAGGCACGACACGTGTACGTCCCGCAGCCCGACCATCCGCAGGTCGGCGAGCGTGCCCAGGCTGAACGCGAGCAGCGCGTGCTTGCTGGCCGCGTACACCGTCTCGCCGGGGGCGGCGATCAGCCCGGCCAGCGAGACGACGTTGAGCACGTGGCCCCGGCGTTGGGCGCGCATCACCGCCAGGGCGGCCAGGGTGCCGGTCATCGAGCCGAGGGTGTTCACCTCGATCAGCCGCCGCCGGGTCGCCGCGTCGTGCGTCCAGGACGGGCCGGTCACCAGCAGGCCGGCGTTGTTGACCCAGAGGCCGAGCCCGCCCCGGCCGGCCGCCTCGGCCGCGACCTCGGCGCAGGCCGCCTCGTCGCGGACGTCGAGCGCGCGGGACCAGCCGCCCAGCGGCGCGGCGGCGGCGCCGGCCGCGTCGGCGTCCAGGTCGGTCAGGAGTACGGCCCACCCGTCGGCGTGCAGCGCGGCGGCAATCGCCCGGCCCAGTCCGCCGGCCGCCCCGGTGACCACGGCGGCTCGCGGCGGGGGCGTCGTCATCGGCGCAACCTATCGCCGCCGGCCCGGGCGGCACCAGAGGCGTGGGTCAGGCGGTGGGCGGGGTGAGCGGCTGCGGGCGGTTCTCCCACTTGGTCGACAGCGCGATCCCGGTGCGGGTGGAGGCCACCCCCGGGGTCCGGTTCAGCCGGTTGATCAGCTGCTCCAGCTCGGCGATGGTGCCGACCCGCGCCTTGAGCAGGAACGACTCGACGCCCGCCATGAAGTAGCAGGACTCGATCTCGGGAATCCGCCGGAACGCCTCCAGCACGTCGTCGGTGTCGGCGTTGGAGTCCTCGACGATGCCGATCAGCGCCGTCACCCCCAGCCCGATCGCCTCCGGCTCGACCTCCGCCCGGTAGGCCCGGATCACCCCGCCGGACTCGAGCTTGCCGACCCGCTCGTGCACCGCGGGCGCGGAGAGGCCGACCTGCCGGGCCAGTTCGGCGTACGACAGGCGGGCGTTGCCGCGCAGCAGCTCGACGAGGTTCAGGTCGATGGCGTCCACGGAGTGTGACCTTAGCTGTCGGGGCGTAACGCGGGACGGCCGGCATCCGTTGGACATGACAGTGCGTCACAGTTCGCAGACCTACGGTCAAGGGAGCTCTCCACCGGTACCATTTACTAACTTCCCACTCAGTGCGTTTTTCGCGTTTGGCGGACAGGCCAGGTCGCTGGTGCTGTAATTGCCATACGTCCCTCATGACGGCTCTGGGCTCGCACCGGCCGGGGGCAGTGTGTTCAGCCGAGGGCTTCGTCGACGCGAGGAGGGGGCTGTGGACACTGGAGATCGCCTGCTGACACCGGGTGAGGTCGCCGCGCTGTTTCGGGTGGACCCGAAGACTGTGACGCGCTGGGCGGCGGCCGGCCGGATCGGCAGCATCCGGACTCCAGGCGGGCATCGCCGGTTTCGGGAATCCGAGGTGCGGGCCCTGCTGGAAGGGGAGGGCATGCTGGACGAGGCGGAAGAGATGGGAAAGCCGCGTAACGTCGGCCCCGCCGCCTCGACCGGCCCGGGCCCGGCCAACGCCGGGATGTACTGATTGGTGCGAGGTGGAAGCGCGGGCCGGCCGCAAGGTCCGGTCCGCTTCCGTCTGAACTGAAGGATCACCCCGGCCGGTGCGGTCAGGAGCGGTCGGCCGCCAGCTGGCCCGACCACCGCCGGAACAGGGTGTGCGGGACGCCGAGGGCGTCGAGCACCTTGCCGGCCACGAAGTCGACCAGTTGCTGCGCGGTGGCCGAGGCGCCCGCGCCGTAGAAGCCGGGGCTGGCTGGCAGCACCACCGCTCCGGCGTCGTGCAGCGCGATCAGGTGCTCCAGGTGGCTGCGGGTCACCGGCGTCTCCCGGGGCACCAGCACCACCGGCCGGCGTTCCTTAAGGTTGACCTCCGCGGCCCGCTGGAGCAGGTCCTTGGACAGGCCGATCGCGATGCCGGCGCAGGCCGCCGTGCTCGCCGGCACCACCGCCATCCCGCGTACCCGGTAGGAGCCGCTGCTCGGGCCGGCCGCGAGGTCGCCGGCGGGCCAGTGCCGCACGTCCGCGTCGGCCAGGTCGCGGCCGAGCCAGGCGGCCAGGTCCTCGGCCCAGTGGCCGTCCCGGAACGGCCGCCCGGTCTCGTCGAGGACGGTCAGCCGGGCGGCCCGGGAGACGATCAGGTCCACCGGCTGACCGGCGTCGAGCAGGCCGCGGACGACGGCCGCCGCGTACGGCGTGCCGGACGCGCCGGAGACCCCGACCACCCATGGTTCGCGCATGCCGTCCAGCGTGCCTGGTCGGGGCGGCGGGGCGGTCACCACCCCCCGTGTCGGCGTCGCCGCCGCTGGTGTCGGCGGGCAACGGGATCGCCGTGGACCTGAAATGCTGCCGTAGGCGATCCGCGCCGCGCGGGAGGGATCGGACATGACCGGTGAGGTCCTGTGGTCGTTGCGTGCCGCCTGCCCGATCCCGGAGCGGCGCTCGCCGCACGCCGACGCGGTGCACGAGTGGCTGCTGGACCGGCTCCCCCGGCTGGGCCTGCCGTTGGACGCGGACGCGTTGGCCCGGCTGGACCGGGCCGGCTTCGCCCGGTACGCGGGCCGGCTGTACCCGGACGCGGACGAGCCCGACCTGCGTACCGTGGCCGCCCTGTTCACCTGGTTCTTCCTGGTCGACGATGCCTGCGACGGGCCGGATCGGCTGCCCACCGGGGCGATTCCCGCCCTGCGCGCCGGGGCGGTGAGCCTGCTGCGTGAGGGGCCCCGACGGCGGCATCCCGGGTTCGGCGGGCCGCTGCGCCGGCTGCTGATCGACGGCTGGCGGGTGCCCCGGCGACGGATGCCGGCGCACTGGCGGCAGCGCTTCGCCGACGCGGTGGGCCACCACCTGGACGGGGCCTGGCGGGAGGCGGTGGCCCGGGACGCCGGCCGGGCGCCGGGCGTCGAGGAGTACGTCGAGCTGCGCCGGGCCACCTCGGCCGCGTACGTCTCGTACCCGTTGATCGAGTTCGTCGCCGGCCGGCCGCTGCCCGACCCGGTGTACCACCACCCGGTGCTGCGCCAGGTCGGTGACCTCGGCAACGACCTGCTGTCCTGGTACAACGACATCGCCTCGGTACGGCGGGACACGGCCGTCTCCGGCGGGCACAACCTGGTGCTGGCGGTGGCCGCCGAGCGGGGTGTGCCGCCGGTCGAGGCGGTGGCCGTGGTCGCCGAGCGCTGGCGGGAGACGATGGCGCGGTTCACAGCGCTGCGCGCGACGGTGCCGTCGTTCGGCCCGGCGCTGGACGAGTCGGTCACCACCCACCTCGACGGGGTGGCGAACGCCGTCCGCGGCACGATCGACTGGACGCTGGAGAGCGCCCGCTACGCCCTACCGGACCAGGCCTGACGCCGGGCCGGGGCGGGGCGGGCGGTCAGCCGCGCAGGTGCAGGCGGATCACCAGGTCGAGCAGCGCGAAGACGAACAGCGCGATGCCGACGAAGCCGTTGGCGGTGAAGAAGGCCCGGTTGACCTTGCTCAGGTCGGTGGGGCTGACCACCAGGTGCTGGTAGCCGAAGGCGACCGCGGTGAGCGCCAGCCCGATCCACCACAGCCAGCCGAAGCCGACCAGCACGCCGAACCATCCGAAGAGCGCGAAGGTGATCACGTGCGCGACGGTCGAGGCGTGCAGGGCGAAGCGCCGGCCGTAGCGCGCCGGCACGCTGTGCACGCCGATCTCCCGGTCGATCTCCGAGTCCTGGCAGGCGTAGATCAGGTCGAAGCCGCCGATCCACAGCCCGACGGCCGCGCCGAGCAGCCAGGCGGGCCAGGAGCCGTCGAGCGTGCCGGTGACCGCCAGCCAGGCGCCCACCGGGCCGACCGCCTGGGCGATGGCCAGCACGGCGTGCGGCCAGTTGGTGAACCGCTTGGCGTACGGGTAGACCACCAGCGGCACCACGGCGAGCGGCGCGAGCACCAGGCAGAGCGGGTTGAGCAGGGCGGCGGCGGCGAGGAACACCACCAGCGCGACGGCCGCGCCGGTCCAGGCCGTCCGCACGCTCACCGCCCCGGTGACCAGCTCCCGATTGGCGGTACGCGGGTTCCGCGCGTCGATCCGCCGGTCGAGGATCCGGTTCGCGGCCATCGCGAACGTCCGCGCCCCCACCATCGCCACGGTGATCAGCAGCAGGTCGACCCACCGCACCCGCCCCCCGTAAACCTGCATCGCGGTCAACGCGGACAGATAAGCGAACGGCAACGCGAACACCGAGTGCTCGATCGCGACCAGCTTGAGGAAGGACTTCACCCGGCCCGGCTTCTCGGCCGGCGCGTCGAGGACCGCCATCAGATCCCGTACTCCTTCCAGCGCTTGTCGACCAGGGAGGCGACCTCCGGCGACATGGTCATCTCCTCGGGCCAGCCGCGGGTGTAGCCCTCGGTGGGGAGCTTGCGGGTCGCGTCGACGCCGGCCTTGCCGCCCCAGAACTGCTGGTACGACGAGTGGTCCAGGTGGTCCACCGGGCCCTCGGTGAGCAGCAGGTCGCGGGCGTAGTCGACGTTGCCGAAGGCGCGGAACGCGACCTCGGCGTAGTCGTGCACGTCGCAGTCCTCGTCCACGATCACGATCAGCTTGGTCAGCGACATCAGGTGCGCGCCCCAGATCGCGTTCATCACCTTCTGCGCGTGCTTCGGGTAGCGCTTGCGGATCGACACGATCGCGCAGTTGTGGAAGACCCCGGCGGCCGGCAGGTCGTAGTCGACGATGTCCGGGATCATCAGCTTGAGCAGCGGCTGGAAGATCCGCTCGGTGGCCTTGCCCAGGCCGTGGTCCTCCTGCGGCGGCTTGGACGTGACGATCGAGTGGTAGACCGGCTCGCGCTGCATGGTCATCGTCTCGACGTGCAGCACCGGGAACGGCTCGACCGGGGTGTAGAAGCCGGTGTGGTCGCCGAACGGCCCCTCGGGCAGCCGCTCGCCCGGCTCCAGGTAGCCCTCGAGCACGATCTGCGCGTGCGCCGGGACCTGGAGCGGGACGGTGAGGCAGTCGACCATCTCGACCCGCTCGCCGCGCAGGAAGCCGGCGAACAGGTACTCGTCGATGTCACCGGGCAGCGGCGCGCTGGCCGCGTACGAGACGACCGGGTCGCAGCCGATCGCGATGGCGACCGGGAGCCGCTGGCCGAGCCGCTCGGCGACCGCGTGGTGCGCGGTGGAGTCCTTGTGGATCTGCCAGTGCATGCCCAGGGTGTTGCGGCCGTGCTGCTGGAGCCGGTAGAGGCCGAGGTTGCGCTTGCCGGTCTCGGGGTGCTTGGTGTGGGTCAGCCCGTAGTTGTGGAAGATCCCGCCGTCGCCCGGCCAGACCTGCAGGCCGGGCAGCTTGTTCAGGTCGACGTCGTCACCGCGGTAGACCACCTGCTGGCAGGGGGCGGTCTTCACCTTGCGCGGCGGCACCGACTTGAGCTGCATGACCTTGCCCAGGCCCTCGCGGATGCCGGACCAGCCGACCGGCAGCTCCGGCTTGATCAGCGCGCCGATCCGGTCGCCGATCTCGTCCAGCGAGTCGACGCCGAGCGCCATCGCCATCCGCTTCTCGGTGCCGAACAGGTTGATCGCCACCGGCATCTCGCCGCGGGTGGGCCGCTCGAACAGCAGCGCCGGCCCGCCCGCGCGCACGGTCCGGGTGACCACCTCGCTGATCTCCAGCGTGGGGTCGACCGGGACGTCGACCCGCCGCAGCTCCCCCGCGCGCTCCAGCGCCGCGAGGAAGTCCTTGAGATCGGTGTACGGAAACCCACGAGCCGCCATACCAGCCAGTCTCCCGCACCCCACCCCACCCCAACCACGCCGGGTGCGGCTCCCTCGCTGTGTCCCACCCCACCCCAGCCCGCCACCCCACCGCACCCACCCCCCGCCCGTCCGCCCGTCCGCCCGTTCGGCGTCGATCATGGAGTTGTAGCGCCCGACTTGCCCGTTCCGGGCGGTACGCGTACCACCACGACTCCATGATCGCCAGGGCGGGGCAGCCCGGGCCGGGCGGGGCGGGCGGGGCGGCATGGGGCGGGGGTGACGGGGTAGTCCGCCGCGACCATGAATGCGGCGGTTGGGGGCGGGGATGGGTGGCGCGCGGGTGCCCGAGGGCTTCACCGAGCAGCGGGTCCGGGTCGGGGACGTGACGCTCAACCACGTCCGGGGCGGCAGCGGTCCGCCGCTGGTGCTGCTGCACGGCTATCCGCAGTGCTGGCACATGTGGCGGCACGTGCTGCCCGAGCTGGGGCGGTCGTACGAGGTGGTGGCGCCGGACCTGCGCGGCTTCGGCGACAGCGACGCCCCACCCGACGGGTACGACAAGAAGACCCTCGCGGCGGACCTGCACGGCCTGCTCACCGGCCTGGGCCTGGCCGACGACGTCCGACTGGTGGGCCACGACGTGGGCACCATGGTGGCTTACGCCTACGCCGCCGCGCACCCGGACGTGGTGTCCCGGCTGGTGCTCACCGAGGCGCCCCTGCCCGACGAGAGCATCTGGTCGATCCCGGCCCTGACGTCGGCCGGGCCGGCGGTGTGGAACTTCGGCTTCTTCAACGTGACGAACGGGCTGCCGGAGCAGCTGGTCACCGGCCGGGAGTCGCTCTGGGTGGACCGCTTCACCGACTCGATCATGGTGAACAAGGGCAGCATCGGCCCCGACGACATCGAGGAGTACGCCCGCCACCTGCGCGACCCGGACCATCTGCGGGCCAGCTTCGCGTACTTCCGGGCGTTCGGGAAGGACGTCACGGACAACGCGGCGTACCGGTCGACGAAGCTGCCGATGCCGGTGCTCGCCGTGGGCGCCCGGGCCAGCCTCGGCGAGCAGGTGGCCGGGCAGGTCCGCGGGTACGCCACCACGGTCACCGGCGAGGTGGTCGAGGAGTGCGGGCACTGGCTCTTCGAGGAGCGGCCGACCGAACTCCTCGACCTGCTGCTGCGGTTCCTGCGCGGGTGACCGGTCAGGCCGCCGGCTCCCAGGCGTACGCCGCCAGGGGTGGGTCGAGGGGCGCGCCGGTGAGCCGGTTGGCGAAGGTCGAGATCGTGTACGTCCCGACGCCGAGCACCACGTCCAGGGCGTGTCGGGGGCGGAAGCCGGCAGCAAGGAACGCGGCCAGCTCGTCGTCCGGCACCGCGCCCCGGTGGTCGAGGACGGCGACGGTGAACCGGCGCAGCGCCTCCAGCCGGTCGTCCGGCAGCGCGGTGGCGGCCCGCAGCGCGGCGACCAGCTCCGGGGCGGCGCCGTGGCGGTGCAGGGTCGCGGTGTGCATGGCGACGCAGAGGTGGCACTCGTTGCGGGTGGCCACCGTCAGCACGACCACCTCGCGCTCGATTCCGTCGAGGTCGGTGGCCTCGAAGGTGGCGTTGGCGGTGAGGAAGCCCCTGAGCAGCTCGGGAGACTCGGCCATCAGGGTGACGGCGGCGGGCAGCTGCCCGAGCTTGCGCCGTACCCCGTTCATGATCGGCCGGGCGGCCTCGGGGGCGGTGTCGTGGGTGTGGGTGGGGAAGACCGGTCGGGACACGGCGGCGCTCCTCGGCTAAGATAGTCAACGTGGTTGACCAAACCGTAAACCAGGTTGTCGAAGATGGCAACGCCTGACCGCCCGGGCTTCGTGCTGCCGCTGCTGCTGCTCGCCGGCTTCCGTACGCTCATCGACGAGCTGCACACGGAGCTGGCCCGGCAGGGCCACCCCGACCTGCGCCCGCTGCACGGCTTCGTGCTCCAGGCCGTCGGCGCTGACGGCACCACCGCCTCCGAGCTGGGCCAACGGCTCGGCGTCTCCAAGCAGGCGGCGGGCAAGACCATCGACCGGCTGGTCGCCCTCGGCTACCTGGAACGCGTCGACGACCCGGCCGACGCGCGCCGCAAGCTGGTCCGGATGACCGGGCGGGGGCTGGACGGGCTGCGCCGCTCGGCGGTCGTCTTCGACGCGCTGCGTGAGCGCTGGGCGGCCACCCTGGGCGCGGAACGGGTCGACGCCATGGAGGACGACCTGCGCCGGGTCGCCCCCGCCGACGTCTTCCGCCTCGACGTCCCGGGCTGGTTGGGCGGCTGAGCCACACCCGCTCCGCACGTGGCGAGCACCGGACCCAGCAGGAAGGCGGCGAGTTCAGGGCAGCGATCGGACGCGCCGCTCGACCATGTCGGGGAGGTGCCGTGCGGCGGTCGCGAAGTCGTTGTCGTCGTGCAGGATGACCAGGCCACGGATCGCCGCAGTGGCGCAGATCAGCAGATCGACGCAGGAAAGCGCCCGATGAGCCCCGAGGCGCAACAACCGGTACTGCGCGGACTCGACCCATGACCACGCCGTCTTCGGCACCGGCACGTCGGGATACAACGCGGCAAACATCGCGTTCATCTGCTCGTACTCGTCCAGGCCGCGAGCCGAGCGGCGAAACTCCGTACGCTGCGGCTGGCACGACCCGATCGCGTGCTCGGAGACCACGTCGGACCAGCCGACCCGCACCTCGGGGTCACGCAGCAACCGCCACAGGGCCGAGGAGTCGACCAGGTAGCGGATCACTCGGCGGGAGTCTTGTCGGCCGCGCGCGCGTGCTGCCAGTGCTCGTAGTCCCAGTGCTGGGCCACGGCGGCGTAGTGATCCAGCGCGGCGATCCGCCGATGCCGGGCGGCGTACTCCCGCAGGGCGAGGTTCACCGTCTCCTTCTTGCTCCGCGCCCCGGACAGCCGCATCGCTTCCGCGAGCGCCTCGTCATCAAGATCGATCTGTGTGACGGTCATCGCCGACCCCCTGTTGGTGATGTACAAGACCTCGACACATCTCCAACATTCTACTGCGGTGCGGGTGAAGGCCGCAGGCCCCGGTTCGGCTCGAACCGGGCAGCGGCCCGCAACGCATCGCAATTCGCAGGATTGCATCGGTGACGACATAGGCGTCGAACGGGCAGGATGAGCGGATGGACGACGCGTACGTGTCCGGCGATCCGGACGGCCTCTCGCCCCTGCTGCGCGAGATCCGCGACGCCGTGGCCCGGGAGCTGCACGCGCAGCTCGCGCTGCGGGCCGAGCGGATCGACCTGGCCGACGTCCCGGAGATCGCCTACCAGGTCACCCGGCAGGTGGAGGCGGTGCTCAGCTCACCCCGGCGTACGAGTGCAGGCCGGTGAAGAAGAAGTTCACCCCGAACAGGTTCATCAGCATGGTCAGGAAGCCGAGCACGGCGATCCAGGTGGCCACGTTCCGCTTCACGCTCGGCGTCGCCCGGGCGTGCAGGTAGCCCGCGTAGACCACCCAGGAGATGAACGCCCAGGTCTCCTTCGGGTCCCAGCCCCAGGCCCGGCCCCAGGCCGCCTCGGCCCAGATCGCCCCGGCGATCACCGCGAAGGTGAAGATCGGGAAGGCGAAGGCGTGCAGGGCGAAGGTCAGCCGCTCCAGGCCGGCCGCCGCGGGCAGCCGCCGGGCCAGCGTGTACGGGAAGCTGCGCTTGCCCGCCTCGTACCCGTTGCGCAGCAGGAACGCGGTGGCCGGCACCACGCCCAGCAGGAAGATCCCGGAGGCGAACACGATCGTCGAGACGTGGATGACGAACCAGTACGACTGCAGCGCCGGCATCAGCGGCACCACCTGGATGTAGAGCTTCAGCTCGGCGAAGGCCAGCAGCAGCACCATGACCAGGGTCAGGAACAGCCCGAGCCGGCGCAGGCCGGGGCGCTTGGCCAGCACCGCCAGCCAGGCCGCGGACCCGATGAAGGTGACCGTCAGCACGAACTCGTACATGTTGCCCCAGGGCATCCGCTCGGCGGCGATGCCCCGGGTGACCAGCGCGCCCAGGTGCAGCGCGGCGGCCAGCCCGGTGAACCCGGTGGCGACCAGCCCGGCCAGCCGGGCCCGCTCCGCCGAGCGGCTGGGCCGGGCAGCGGGCGCCGGGGAGACCGGCGCCTCGACCGGGCCGCCGGGGCCACCGACGCCGGCGCCGACCAGCTCGCGGGCCGGAGCCGCCGCGGCGACCGCGCGGACGTTGCCGAGCGCGTACTCGACGGCGTGACTGATCATCGCGACCAGGTACGCCAGGATCGCGAAGGTCACCAGCTGGTCGGAGAGTGCGGACATCACTCGACTCCTTCTCGCGCCCGCCGGTCGGCCGCCCCGCCGTCGCCGACCGCGGCGACCAGCTGGGCGAACTCGGCGGCGAACCCCGGGTGCTCGGTGCGCGGCAGCCCACCGGCCTCCACCAAGCTACTACCGTTCGTCGGAGATCCACTGTCGGGGGGCGTCACCCGGAACCAGACCCGCCGGCGCCGGCCGAAGAGCGAGCCCATCAGGCCGAGCAGCAGCGTGCCGCAGGCCACCAGCAGCAGGGTCTGCCCGGGGGCGTGCCGGACGGCGAGGGTGACGTACGGCTTGGTGCCGAGGAACTCCAGCTTGCTGCCGTCGTCCAGGGTCCAGGTCTCGCCCGGCTTCAGCAGCTTGTTGCCCAGCTGCTTGAGCTTGCCGTTGCTGACCTGCCGCTGGTCGAGCTGGTAGACCGAGCCGGGGATGCCGGCGTCCAGCCCCAGGTTGCCCCGGTACGCGGTCAGGTTCACCGCCGGGTTGCGCTCGGCCGGGAACCGGGACGCCACGAACGGCGCGCCGTCCGGGGCGGTGGGCAGGTAGAGCCCGTCGAAGGCGACCTGCTGGCCGGGCTCCCGCTTGCCGGTCTTCGGGTCGACGTTCGCGTCCGGGAAGAGGGCGACGCCCTCCTCGGTCGCGTTCGGGTCACCGGTGCGCAGGAACGGCTCGTCGCTGACCTGGCTGCGGCCGTACCGGTCGGTGTACCTCAGCACCGGCGCGTAGCCGTTGCCGAGCAGGTAGACGTTCGCCGGGCCGAGCCGCAGCGGCGAGTTGACCGAGAAGCCGACGCTGCGGGGTGCCTCGTCCGGGGAGTCGACGCTGACCGTGGCCCAGAACCGGGACGCCTGACCGGAGGCCAGGTAGTCGGCCTCGAACCGCTCCAGGGTGAGGCAGAACGGCGGCAGGTCGGCGCTGTCCACCCGCGGCCCGAGCGACGCCTCGGCGTACTGCTGGCGGCTGTTGCAGAAGGCGTTGTCCGGGCCGGCGACCAGGATCCGGTTGCCGTGCCAGCCGTACCAGGAGCCCAGCATCACGCCGAGCAGGACGGCGATCAGCGAGGTGTGGAACAGCAGGTTGCCGGTCTCCTTGAGGTACCCCTTCTCGGCGGAGACCTCGTTGCCGCGTACCTCGACCCGCCAGCGGCGGCGACGCAGCACCGCGGCGATCGCCGCCGGGTCGGCGGCGGCCGGGGACTCCAGCGCGGCGTGCTGCGGCAGCCGCTCCAGCCGCTTCGGGGCGGCCGGCGGCCGCATCCGCAGCGCCCGGACATGGTCCCGGAGCCGGGGAATGATGCAGCCGATCAGCGAGGTGAACAGCAGCAGGTAGATCGCGGAGAACCAGACCGAGCCGAACACCTCGAACGCGCCGACCTGATCGAGCCGGGGGGCCAGGTCGGGGTGGTCGACGAACCACTGGTTGACCTTCTCCGGGTTGACCCCCCGCTGCGGCAGCACCGAACCGGGGATCGCGGCCACCGCGAGCAGGAACAGCAGCACCAGCGCGGTACGCATGCTGGTCAGCTGCCGCCACGAGTTGCGCAGCAGGGCCAGCACCGGGTTGGGGCGGCGGCGGGGCGCCTCGGCGGGCGGGCTCGCCGGCCGGTCGTCCACGGTCGTCATCAGATGCTCACCTCGCCCACCCCGACGGTCGTCTGCAGCCAGATCACGAAGTTCTGCCAGCCGCCGGTGACCAGCGCCAGGCCGATCAGGACCAGCAGCACGCCGCCGATCCGGGTGACCCAGCGGCTGTTGCGCCGGACGGCGCGGAACACCCCGAGCAGGCGCTGGAAGCCCAGCCCGAAGGCGACGAACGGTACCCCCAGCCCGAGGCAGTACGCCACGGCCAGCACCACCGCCCGGTCGGTCTTGCCGGCGGCGGTGGCCATGCCGAGCACCGCGCCGAGGGTGGGGCCGGTGCACGGCAGCCAGCTCAGCGCGAAGACCGCGCCGAGCACCGGGGCGCCGAGCAGGCCGGCCGCCGGCAGCCGGTTGATCCGGAACTCCCGCTGCATGCCGGGCACCACGCCCAGGTAGCTGAGCCCGAGCAGCACCACCAGCGCGCCGATCACGATCTCCAGGGTCCGCTGGTGGTCGAAGAAGACCCGGCCGAAGCTGGCGAAGAGGATCGCGGTGGCGGTGAACACGACGGTAAAGCCGGCGATGAAGAGCAGCGTCCCGGCGAGCACCCGGCCCTTGACGGCGGCCGCCGCGCGAGCGGGCGCGACGTCGGCGACGGCCACCCCGCCGCGGGCCGCGCCGTCGGC
>NZ_JBIAZT010000003.1:0-384757 GCF_042899365.1 Micromonospora sp. NPDC000089 | reverse complement strand
GGCCGTCCCACCGGCCGCGCCGTCGGCCGTCCCACCGGCCGCGCCGTCGGCCGTCCCACCGGCCGCGCCGTCGGCCGTCCCACCGGCCGCGCCGTCGGCCGTCCCACCGGCCGCGCCGTCACCGCCGGTCGGGGCGTCGCCGTCGGGTCGGGGCGCCTCGGCCCGGGTACGGCCCTCCAGGTCGGCGCCGGCCAGCCCGGTGACGTACGACAGGTAGCCCGGCATCAGCGGCAGCACGCACGGGGACAGGAAGCTGACCAGCCCGGCGAGCGCCGCCGCGCCGATGGCCAGCAGCAACGGGCCGGACTCGGCGAGCTGTTTGAACGTCTCGCCCATCAGCGGGAACCGGGCGCCGGCTGCTCCGCGGCGACCTTCTCGACGAGCGGCTGCAGGCCGTCCTGCTTGACCGCGGCCCGGATCACCGTGGCGATCCGGCCCTCCCGGTCCAACACGACCGTCGCCGGGGTGGTGTTCGGCGGGATGTCGAAGTTCAACGCGAGCCGGCTCGACGGGTCGAAGAGGCTCTGGTACGTCACCCGACCCTGCTCGAAGGCGACCGCCTTGTCCTTGTTGTCCTGCACGTTGATGCCGAGGAAGGTCACCCCGGAGCCCTTGGTGGCCTGGTAGGTGGCCTCCAGGTCGTCGGCCTCGGCCCGGCAGGGCGCGCACCAGGAGCCCCAGAAGTTGACCACGACCACCTGGCCGCGGGCCTGGGAGATGTCGTAGGTGCCGCCGGAGAGCAGCTCACCGGAGACCTTCGGGGTCTTGGAGCGCTGGTCCGGAGCGCACTCGATGATCCCGCCGTTGTTGGCGCACCGGCTCTCCTCGCTGTCGGAGGAGCAGCCGACCAGCGCCGACGCGACGGCGACGGCGACGAGCAGGGCGGCGATCGGCCTCCGGCTGCGCATCAGGCCCCCTTGGCCGTCCGGGCGGTCGGCGAGATGGAGACCAGGTGCGCGGCCGGCTCGGTGTAGCCGATTCCGGTCACCTTCGCGCCGTCGAAGTGGAAGGAGGTCAGGCTGGCCAGGCCGCACTGGCGGCGGCGCGGGTCGTGCCAGAGCCGCTTGCGCTCGACGTAGCGGCGCAGGGTCCAGATCGGCAGCTGGTGGGAGACCAGCACGGCCTCCCGCCCCTCGGCGGCGATCCGGGCGGCGTGCAGGGCGGCGAACATCCGCTCGGCGATCGCCACGTACGCCTCGCCCCAGGACGGGGTGACCGGGTCCCGCAGCACCCACCAGTTGCGCGGGTCGCGGAACGAGCCGTCACCGGGCGAGACCTTCTTGCCCTCGAACCAGTTGGCGCTCTCGATCAGCCGCTCGTCCACCCCGACCGGCAGCCCGAACTGGCCGGCGATCGGCTCGGCGGTCTGCTGCGCGCGCTCCAGCGGGCTGGCCACCACGTGCACCACGGTCCGCTCGGCGAGCGCCTGGGCGGCGGCCTTGGCCATCTGCACGCCCAGCTCGGAGAGGCGGAAACCGGGCAGCCGGCCGTACAGGATCTGGCCCGGGTTGTAGACCTCCCCGTGCCGCAGCACGTGCACCACGGTCTTGCTCATCTCACGCCCCCGCTCCCGCTGCCGCCGCCGCGTTCGCCGCCGCGGGCAGCGCGGCGGAGATCTGGTCCAGCGCGGCGTCGTCGATCGCCGCCGAGACGAACCACGACTCGAAGGCGCTCGGCGGCAGGTAGACGCCGGCGGCGAGCATCGCGTGGAAGAACGCCTTGAACGCGGGCACCTGCTGGGTGCGGGCGCTGTCGTAGTCGCGCACGTCGGCGTCGGTGAAGAAGATCGAGAACATGCTGCCCGCGTACGACAGTCGATGCGGGACGCCGGCGGCGGCCAGCGCGTCGCCGGCCAGCTTGCCCACGACGGCGGCCGTGTCGTCGAGCCGACGGTAGAGCGCGTCGTCGGCGAGCCGCAGGGTGGCCAGGCCGGCCGCGCAGGCCAGCGGGTTACCGGAGAGCGTGCCGGCCTGGTAGACCGGGCCGGCCGGGGCCAGCCGGCCCATGATCTCCGCCCGCCCACCGAAGGCCGCGGCGGGCAGCCCACCACCCATGACCTTGCCGTACGTCCACAGGTCGGCGTCCGACGGGTCGAGGCCGTGCCAGCCGGCGCGGGAGACCCGGAACCCGGTCATCACCTCGTCCACGATCAGCAGCGCGCCGTGCGCGTGCGCGATGGCCGCGAGCTGCTGGTTGAAGCCGTCGCGCGGAGCGACCACGCCCATGTTGCCGGCGGCGGCCTCGGTGATGATCGCGGCGATGTGCTGGCCCTCGGCGGCGAAGGCCGCCTCGACCGCGGTGAGGTCGTTGTACGGCAGCACGATGGTGTCGCCGGCCGCCGCGCCGGTCACCCCCGGCGAGTCGGGCAGGCCGAGGGTGGCCACGCCGGAGCCGGCGGCGGCGAGCAGGGCGTCGGAGTGGCCGTGGTAGCAGCCGGAGAACTTTACGATCTTGGGGCGGCCGGTGAAGCCGCGGGCCAGCCGGATCGCCGACATGGTGGCCTCGGTGCCCGAGTTGACCAGGCGTACCTGCTCGACGGGGGTGCGGTCGACGATCTCGGCGGCCAGCTCCACCTCACCCGGGGTGGGGGTGCCGAAGCTGGTGCCGCGCCCGGCCGCGTCCCGGATCGCCTCGACCACCTCGGGGTGGGCGTGGCCGAGGATCAACGGCCCCCACGAGCAGACCAGGTCGACGTAGCGCCGCCCGTCGGCGTCGTACAGCCAGGGCCCCTCCCCCCGGACCATGAAGCGGGGGGTGCCGCCGACCGCACGGAAGGCGCGCACGGGGGAGTTCACCCCGCCCGGCACGATGGCCTTGGCGCGGTCGAACAGGGCCTCGGAGGCCGGCGCGTCGGCCGGGTAACGGCCGGACCCGGCGGAAAAGGTATCGGTCACGATGCCGCCATTGTGTCAGCGGGAGGCGGGCGGTCGGCAGCCACCCCGGGCGCGGGGTTACCAGGCTCACCCTGGGCGGGCACGGGTGGCGGGGAAGGCGGGCCGGCACCGGGGGCGGACCCGCCTCACCCGGCCGCGTTGTCGAGATCGCGATAGGGTGACCGGGTGGATCGTGCCGAACTGTCCATCACGGTACACCGGACGGGTGACGAAGCGGTGCTTCGCCTCGCCGGTGAGATCGACATGCTCACCGCAGCCCAGCTGTCGACCGTCGTGAACGAGATGCTCGCCGACGCCCCGCCCCGGATCGTGCTCGACATGGCCGGCGTGACCTTCTGCGACTCCCAGGGCCTGGGCACGCTGGTGGTGCTCAGCCGCAAGGCGAGCCACTCGCAGAGCCTGCTGGTGCTCAGCAACGTGGGCGACTTCCTGCTCCGCGTCCTGGACATCACCGGCCTCCGCTCCGCCCTGATGATCAAGAACGAGACCGCACCCTGACCCCGGGTTCAGCCGGTCGGGACGTCCCGCCGGCTGAAGCCAGCGAGACCGACGGCGGCCATCAGCAGCGCGGTGACCGCCAGCAGCCAGAGCGGGGTGGCCTGCCAGTGGCCGCCGAGCACCTGCGGGGTGTGGGTGAACGGCGACACGTCCAGCAGCCACTGGCTCAGCCTGAGCACCGCGCCGAGCTGACCGAGCAGCACGAAGACCGCCAACGCCGCCCAGCTGGCCGGGGCCAGCCGGGGCAGCAGGCCGTAGAGCAGCACCGCCAGGCCGGCCAGCACCCAGGCCGCCGGCAGCTGCGCCAGCCCGGCGCCGACCATCCGGGGCAGCTGACCCGACACGTCGTGCTCGCTGATCCCGTACGCGAGACCGACCGCGAAGCCGGTCACCGCGAGCACCACCGCCGGCCCGAGCAGCGCGAACGCCAGGTGGGACAGCAGCCACCGGCACCGGCGGACCCGGGTGGCCAGCAGCGGCTCGACCCGGCCGCCGGTCTCCTCCGCCCGCATCCGCAGGGCCGCCTGGATGCCGAAGCCGGCCGCCGCCCAGCCGGCGAGGCTCAACGCCGCGCCGAGGTACGCGTCGGCCAGCCCCTGGGTGCCGCCGATCCGCGCCATGATCTCCTCCAGCTGCGGGTTGCCCTCGACCGACCTCCCGGCCGCCTGCGCCGCCCCGCCGAGGATCAGCCCGAGCAGGCCGAAGCCGACCGACCACCAGAGCAGCTGGCCCCGGTGCAGCCGCCAGGCCAGCCCGAACGGCCCGGCGAGGGCCGGCCCGGCGGCGGGCCGACCGAGCCGGGGCGGCAGCAGCCCGGCACCCAGGTCGCGGCGCACCGACAGCGGGTACGCGGCCGTGGCGAGCAGCGCGGACGCCAGCACCGGCAGCGCCAGCACCCACCACCGGTCCCCCTCGTACGCCCGGATGCGCGGCGCCCAGCCCAGCGGGGAGAGCCAGCTGAGCCACTCCCGCTCGGCCGTGTCACCGGCCAGGCGCAGCCCGAAGGCGGCCCCGAGCACGGCGATCGCGATCCCCCGGGCACCGCCGGCCGTCTCGGTGAGTTGGGCGGCGAGCCCGCCGACGGTGGCGAAGACGACGCCGGTCAGCGCGGTGGCCGACCCGTACGCCAGCGAGCCGGCCGCCGGCAGCCCGGTGGCGACCAGCCCGGCGGCGGTGAGCAGCCCGAGCAGCAGGTCGGCGGCGTACGTGACGGCGAGCGCGGCGGTCAGTCCGGCGTACCGGCCGAGGACGGAGCCGCCGAGCAGTTCCCGCCGGCCGGCCTCCTCCTCGGTGCGGGTGTGCCGGACGACGGTGAGCAGGCTGGCCAGCGCGACGAGGGTCAGCAGGAAGCCACCCCGCTGGGCGGTGAGCGCGCCGACGCTCTCCCCGTAGAGCGGGCCGAGCAGGGCGACGATGGACGGGTTCCGGGCGGTGCCGGCGGCGTACGCGGCCCGCTCGGCGGCGGTCGGGAAGAGCTCGAAGAAGCTCTTCGCGTACGAGACGGGCAGCACGGTGAGGACCAGCACCCAGAGCGGGAGCAGCAGCCGGTCCCGGCGCAGCATCAGCCGGGCCAGGTGCCGGCCGCCCGTTAGCGTGCTCACGCGGTCACCTCCGCCGGGGTGTCGGTGGGCTCGTAGTGGCGTAGGAACAGCTCCTCCAGCGTGGGCGGCTGGCTGACCAGGCTGCGTACGCCCAGCTCGGTGAGCCGGCGCAGCGCGGCCTGCAGGGCCGGGGTGTCCACGTCGAAGCGCACCCGGTTGCCGTCCACCCGCAGGTCGTGCACGCCGGCCAGGCCGAGCAGGCCGTCCGGCGGGCCGGTGATCTCGGCGTCGATCGCGGTGCGCTGCAGGTGCCGCAGCTCGGTCAGGGTGCCGCTCTCCACCGCCCGGCCGTTGCGGATGATGGTCACCCGGTCGCAGAGCGCCTCCACCTCGGCGAGGATGTGGCTGGACAGCAGCACGGTACGGCCGTCCTGGCGGGCCCGGCGGATCCAGTGCTGGAAGACCTCCTCCATCAGCGGGTCCAGCCCGGAGGTGGGCTCGTCCAGGACCAGCAGCTCCACGTCCGAGGCGAGGGCGGCGACCAGGCCGACCTTCTGCCGGTTGCCCTTGGAGTAGGCCCGGCCCTTCTTGCGCGGATCCAGCTCGAACGACTCCAGCAGCTCGGCGCGGCGCTTCGGGTCCAGCCCGCCGCGCATCCGGCCGAGCAGGTCGATCACCTCACCGCCGGAGAGGTTGGGCCAGAGGGTGACGTCACCGGGCACGTACGCCAGCCGCCGGTGCAGGGCGACCGCGTCCCGCCACGGGTCACCGCCGAGCAGTCGGACGGCCCCCGCGTCCGCCCGCAGCAGCCCGAGCAGCACCCGGATGGTGGTGGACTTGCCGGAGCCGTTCGGGCCCAGAAAGCCGTGCACTTCACCGGCGCGGACGGTGAGGTCGAGCCCGTCCAGCGCGCGGACCCGGCCGAAGGTCTTCACCAGGCCGGCCACCTCGATGGGAGTTTCCATATATCGGAAGCTACGCTTGTTTCAGAAAGTTGTGAAGACTGTGAGATCCGGGGCACCATCGTGCTTCCGACAGTGAGAGTGAGGAGCGCGTACCGATGACCGACCAGCGCCCGACCCACGCCCGCGAGGAGGAGGTCCACCTCTTCGTCGAGCGGATGGCGATGGCCTTCGCGGACGTCGGTTTCCCCCGGATGGCCGCCCGGGTGCTCTTCGCGGTGATGGCCGCCGACGGGCCGCTGACCGCGGCCGAGATCGGCGAACGGCTCGGGGTCAGCGCGGCGGCGGTCTCCGGCGCGGTTCGCTACCTGACCCAGTTCGGCATGCTCATCCGGGAACCGGTCAAGGGCTCCCGGCGGGACCGCTACCGGATGCCGGACAACCCCTGGTACGAGGCCACGATCACCAAGACCGTGCTCTACAAGAACTTCATCGACATCGCGGACGCCGGCGTCACCGCGCTGGACGGGCCGGGGACGCCGGGCGGCGAACGGGTCGCCGAGATGCGGGACTTCTTCCGCTTCGTCCAGGACGAGATCGACTCGTTGGGCGAGCGTTGGCGGGCGCACCGCGCGGCCACCGGCCACCCGCCCCGCACCTGACGGATCAGTGGCTGCTGCCCCAGCGCGCCTGTTCGAGCAGCTCCACCGCGCGCTGCCGGGACGCCGGGTCGTCGTCGGCGCGCAGCAGGGTGGTCGCCTCGTCCACCGCGTCGGTCAGCACCCGCCACTGCGCGTCCCGTTCGCGCACCACGTCGGACTGGGCCGCCAACTGCCGGGTCTTCACCCACAGCTCCACGAAGACCGAGACCTTGGCCCGCAGCACCCACGGGTCGAACGGCTTGGTCAGGTAGTCCACCGCCCCCACCGCGTAGCCGCGCAGGGCCAGCTGGGCGTCCTTGTCGGCGGCGGTGAGGAAGATGATCGGCACGTGCCGGGTCCGCTCCCGGCGCTTGATGTGGCTGGCCGTCTCGAAGCCGTCCATGTCGGGCATCTGCGCGTCCAGCAGGATCACCGCGAAGTCGTCCACCAGCAGCTGCTTCAGCGCCGCCTCGCCACTCTCCACGGCGACCGACTGCACCGGGAGCCCCTGCAGGATGGCCTCCAACGCCATCAGGTTCTCCCGCCGGTCGTCCACCAGCAGCGCCTTGGCCGTCTGCGTCACGAATGCTCCTCGCCCCGGCTGCGGCTCATCGAGGCCGCCATCCGCTCGATCAACTCGTCCAGGTCCACCGGCTTGGTGATGTAGTCGCTGCCGCCGGCCGCCAACGCCGACTCCCGGTCGCCCGGCATCGCCTTCGCGGTGAGGAAGACGATCGGCAGGTCGGCGAAGCGGTGGTTACGGCGGATCTGCCGGGTGGTCTCGTACCCGTCCTGGTCCGGCATCATCGCGTCCATCAGCACGATGTCCACCTCCGGATGCTCGGCCAGCAGGCGGACCCCGTCCGCCCCGTTGTCCGAGTACAGCACGGTCATCCCGTGCAGCTCCAACGCGCTGGTCAGGGCGAAGACGTTCCGCACGTCGTCGTCCACGATCAGCACCGTGGCGCCGTCCAGCTGTCGGGTGACCGGCGCCTCCGGCACCGCCGGCAGCAGCTCCATCGGGGGCATCAGCAGCGACGACGGCAGCCCGGCCCGCTGTGGCGACGGCGCCTGGGGCGCCACCACCGCGTCCGGCGCCAGCACGTCCGGTACGAACAGGGTGAACGTCGAGCCCTGCCCGGGCGCCGACGACACGGTGATCGTCCCGCCGATCAGGCGGGCCAGGTCCCGGCTGATCGACAGGCCCAGCCCCGTCCCGCCGTACCGCCGGCTGGTGGTGCCGTCGGCCTGCTGGAACGCCTCGAAGATGATCGACAGCTTGTCGTCCGAGATGCCGATGCCGGTGTCGATCACCGTGAACGCGATCACCCGCCGGGCGTTGGTCAGCGCCGGCACGTCGAAGACCGCGTTCTCCGGCGCCGGCCCGATCCGCAGGGTCACCGCCCCGTTGTCGGTGAACTTCACCGCGTTGGACAGCAGGTTGCGCAGGATCTGCTGGAGCCGCTGCGCGTCGGTGACCAGCGCCGGCGGCAGCTCCTTGGCCACCCGTACCTGGAAGTCCAGGCCCTTCTCCTCGGCCTGCGGGGAGAAGGCCTGCTCGACGTAGCCGCGGATCTCGGCGAACCGGATCTCGGTCGGCTCGACGTCCATCCGGCCCGCCTCGATCTTCGACAGGTCCAGGATGTCGTCGATCAGGCGCAGCAGGTCCGAGCCGGAGCCGTGGATCGTCCGGGCGAACTCGATCTGCTTGGGGCTGAGGTTGCGCTCCGAGTTCTCCACCAGCAGGCGCGCCAGCAGCAGCAGCGAGTTCAGCGGCGTACGCAGCTCGTGGCTCATGTTGGCGAGGAACTCGGACTTGTACGCCGACGCCCGGGTGAGCTGCTGGGCCTTGTCCTCCAGGCCGAGCCGGGCCAGCTCGATCTCCCGGTTCTGGGTCTCGATGCTGGCCTTCTGCTCCGACAACAGCTTCGCCTTGTCCTCCAGCTCGGCGTTGGTGCGCTGCAACTCCGCCGACTGGTCCTGCAGCTCCAGGGCGAGCCGCTGCGACTGGGCCAGCAGCTCCTCCGTACGCCGGTTGGCCTGGATGGTGTTGACCGCGATGCCGATGGTGAGCACCAGCCGCTCCAGGAACTGCAGGTGCAGCTCGGAGAAGCGGGCCACGCTGGCGAACTCGATCACCCCGAGCAGCTCGCCCTCGAACAGCACCGGCAGCACCACCAGGTCGGCCGGCGGCGTCTCGGCCAGCCCGGACCGCAGCGTCAGCCGCCCGTCGGGCAGCGCGTTCAGCCGGATCGTCCGACGCGACAGCGCGGCCTGGCCGACCAGCCCCTCGCCCGGCCCGAAGGTCACGTCGTGCCCCCGGGCCACGTACCCGTAGCTGGCGGTGAGCCGCAGCCGCAGCACGCCCTCGGAGTTGTCCGACAGGAAGAACGCGCCGAGCTGCGCGTCGACCAGCGGGGTCACCTCCAGCATGATCATGCGGCAGACCTCGCCGAGGTCCCGCTGCCCCTGCAGCAGGCCGCCGATCCGGGCCAGGTTGGAGTCCAGCCAGCCCTGCTCGGCGTTCTTCTTGGTCGTCTCCCGGAGGGTGACGATCATCTGGTTGATGTTGTCCTTCAGCTCGGCGACCTCGCCCTGCGCCTTGACCGCGATCCGCTGGGTGAGGTCGCCGCGGGTCACCGAGGTGGAGACCTGGGCGATGGCGCGCAGCTGGGTGGTCAGCGTCGAGGCGAGCTGGTTGACGTTCTCGGTGAGGTCCCGCCAGGTGCCGCTGACCCCCTTCACCTGGGCCTGACCGCCGAGCTTGCCCTCCGTACCCACCTCACGGGCCACCCGGGTCACCTCGTCGGCGAACGACGACAGCTGGTCGACCATGGTGTTGACGGTGTTCTTCAGCTCCAGGATCTCGCCCTGCGCGTCGACGGTGATCTTCTGCCCCAGGTCACCCTTCGCCACCGCCGTGGTGACCGAGGCGATGTTGCGGACCTGACTGGTCAGGTTGGAGGCCATCGAGTTCACGTTGTCGGTCAGGTCCCGCCAGGTGCCACTCACGCCCTTCACCTGGGCCTGGCCGCCGAGCTTGCCCTCGGTGCCCACCTCGCGGGCCACCCGGGTCACCTCGTCCGCGAACGACGACAGCTGGTCCACCATCGTGTTCACCGTGGACTTCAGCTCCAGGATCTCGCCCCGGGCGTCCACCGTGATCTTCTGCGACAGGTCACCCTTCGCCACCGCCGTGGAGACCTGGGCGATGTTCCGCACCTGGGCGGTCAGGTTGGACGCCATCGAGTTCACGTTGTCGGTCAGGTCCCGCCAGGTGCCGGCGACGCCGCGTACCTGGGCCTGGCCGCCGAGCTTGCCCTCCGTGCCCACCTCGCGGGCCACCCGGGTCACCTCGTCCGCGAACGACGACAGCTGGTCCACCATCGTGTTCACCGTGGACTTCAGCTCCAGGATCTCCCCCCGGGCGTCCACCGTGATCTTCTGCGACAGGTCACCCCGGGCGACCGCCGTGGTGACCGAGGCGATGTTGCGGACCTGACTGGTCAGGTTGGACGCCATCGAGTTCACGTTGTCGGTCAGGTCCCGCCAGGTGCCACTCACGCCCTTCACCTGCGCCTGACCGCCGAGCTTGCCCTCCGTACCCACCTCACGGGCCACCCGGGTCACCTCGTCCGCGAACGACGACAGCTGATCCACCATCGTGTTCACCGTCGACTTCAGCTCCAGGATCTCCCCCCGGGCGTCCACCGTGATCTTCTGCGACAGGTCACCCTTCGCCACCGCCGTGGAGACCTGCGAGATGTTCCGCACCTGGCTGGTCAGGTTGCCGGCGAGCTGGTTGACGTTCTCGGTCAGGTCCCGCCAGGTGCCGGAGACACCGCGCACCTGGGCCTGGCCGCCGAGCTTGCCCTCGGTGCCCACCTCACGGGCCACCCGGGTCACCTCGTCCGCGAACGACGACAGCTGGTCCACCATCGTGTTGACGGTGTCCTTCAGTTCGAGCATCTCGCCCTGCGCGGCCACGGTGATCTTCTGCGACAGGTCACCCCGGGCGACCGCGGTGGAGACCTGGGCGATGTTGCGTACCTGGATGGTCAGGTTGGACGCCATCGAGTTGACGCTGTCCGTCAGGTCCTTCCAGGTGCCGGAGACGTTCGGCACGTCCGCCTGACCGCCGAGCTTGCCGTCGGTGCCCACCTCCCGGGCCACCCGGGTCACCTCGTCGGCGAAGAGCCGCAGCGTGTCAGTGAGCGAGTTGATGGTGTGCGCCAGCTCGGCGACCTCGCCCCGCGCCGACACGGTGATCTTCTGCGACAGGTCGCCCTTGGCCACCGCGGTGGCCACCGTGGAGATCGACCGCACCTGGTAGGTGAGGTTCGACGCCATCGTGTTCACCGAGTCGGTGAGCACCTTCCAGGTGCCGGCCGCGCCCTGCACGTCGGCCTGCCCGCCGAGCTTGCCCTCGGTGCCCACCTCGCGGGCCACCCGGGTCACCTCGTTGGAGAACGACGACAGCTGGCCGACCATCGTGTTGACCGTCCGGCCGATCCGCAGGTACTCACCGCGCAGCGGACGGTCGTCGATCTCCAGCGCCATGTGCTGCGAGAGGTCACCCTCGGCCACCGCGTTGATCACCCGGGCGATCTCGGTGGTCGGCCGACCCAGATCGTCGATGAGCGAGTTGACCGCGCGCTGCCCCTCGACCCAGGAGCCGTCCAGGCCCTCCTCGTCGAGGCGTTCGGTCAGCCGGCCGTCCCGGCCCACCACCCGGCTGATCCGCCGCAGCTCCAGGTGCTGCCGCTCCTGCAGCGCCACCACCTCGTTGAAGGCGTCCGCCACCTCGCCGGCCACGCCCGCCCGCCGGGGCAGCCGCACCTTGAGCTCGCCGCGGCGGACCTGCCGCAGCGCCGCCGCCAGCTCGGCCAGCACCGCGTCCTGCTCGGAAGCGGACGGATCGGCGGTCACCGACTGTTTCGCGGTCATAGTTCCTCGCTCCGATCGGGGCCTCCGGCGCGTGCCGACACGCCGCCATCCCATCATTGTGCCCGCGCCGGTGTCGACGCCGCGGACGCGCGGTGCGCGCGTACCGACCGCTCCGGCCTGCCGGTTTCCGGGTACGGCGACCGCCCGGGCTGGGGTACGGCTTGCCGGTCCGGGTTGGCACCCGGACGGCGACGGTGGAGGATACGGGGGTGTCAGCGGAGGCGGGGCCCGCGGTGGACGCGGGCCGGGAGGAGCACGTCCGGCGGGTGCGGCTGCCCGCCGATCGCCGCACCCCCGCCGCGGCTCGGGCGTTGGTGCGCTCGGTGCTGGCCGAGGCCGACCTCGACGAGCTGCTCAACGAGGCGCTGCTGCTGACCACCGAGCTGTCCACCAACGCGGTGGAGCACGCCCGTACCGAACTGGACATCGAGGTCCTCGCCGACCGGATCGGGCTCACCGTCACCGTCTCCGACTTCGCCTCCGGGCCGGTCGACGAGCTGGTGGTGGGCGTCCGCAACGACACCGACGAGATCGGGGACGTCTCCGAACGCGGGCGCGGGCTGCTGCTGGTCGACCACTTCGCCAGCCGCTGGGGCACCACGTACCTGCCCACCGGCAAGGGGGTCTGGTTCCGGCTGGACCGGCAGGGGATGGTCGACGACGATCCGGCCGCGCCCCCGCACCGTGCCGTGCCGGGTGACGGCGCCTCGGCGCCGAGCGCCGCCGCGATGAGCGAGCTGACCCAGACCCGCCCCGACCCGTACGCGGACGACCCGCTGCCCGACTTCGCCGCCGACCTGCTCAGCCGGGTGGCCGAGATGGTCGGCGCGGCGGGCGGCGTGGTGCGACTGGACCGGGGCGACGGGCAGGGCCCCCGACCGCTGGCCCGGTACGGCCGCCAGCCCCGCCCCGGCAACGAGCTGCTGCGGGTGCCGCTCGCCGTGCACCGCCCGTACGCCGGCGAGCTGGAGCTGGACGCGGCGCCCTCGGCGTACGCCCGACCGCTCGCGGTGCTCGCCGCCGAGCGGCTGTCGCTGCACCTGGAGAACGACCGGCTGCGCCGGGCGGACGTCCGCCGCTCGGCCTGGTTGACCTTCCTGGCCGAGGCGAGCGAGCTGCTGGCCCAGTCGCTCGACGTGGACCTGACCATGGCGCTGATCCCGCAGCTGGTGGTGCCGCGGCTGGGCCAGTGGTGCGCGGTGCACACCACCGATGAGTGGGGCCGGCTGCGGCTGGCGGCGTCCAGCCACGCCGACGAGTCGGTGCTGCCGCAGCTGCACAAGGTGCTCCGGGAGACCGGGCCGGACTCGATCCAGGCCCGGCTGCGGGAGGCGTCCCGCAGCGCCTCGCAGGTGCCGCTCGGTGCGCCGATGGAGGGCTTCGCGGTGCCGCTGATCGCCCGCAGCCAGCGGCTGGGCACCCTGGCCGTGGGTCGGCACCAGCGGCACCGGCACGACCCGGACGAGGTCGCCGTGCTGGAGGACGTGGCCCGGCGCGCCGCGCTGGCGATCGAGAACGCCCGGATCCACGCCGAGCGCCGCCGGGTCGCACAGACCCTCCAGCAGTCGCTGCTGCCGCCGGTGCTGCCGGTGGTCGACGGCATCGGCTTCGCCGCCGAGTACGTCCCGACCGGCGACGACGCCGAGGTCGGCGGCGACTTCTACGACGTGGTGCCGCTGCCGGACGGCCGCTGGCTGGTGGTGATCGGCGACGTCTCCGGCAAGGGGGTGCAGGCCGCGGCGGTGACCGGGCTGGTCCGGGACGTGATCCGGGTGCTGGTCGGCGACGGGAAGCCGCTGCCGGAGGCGCTGGCCCGGCTGAACCAGACGCTCGTCGAGCGGGGCGGCGGCCGGTACTGCACGCTCGCCCTGGCCGCGGTGCGCCCCGGCGACGGCGGGGTGCTGGAGGTGTCGCTGCACCTGGCCGGGCACGATCGTCCGGTGCTGCTGCACGGCGGCGGCGGTGCGGCGTTCGTCGGCGCGGGCGGCACCGCGCTGGGCCTGCTCGACGCGATCTCCTCGCCGACGGCGGAGATCCCGCTCGGGCCGGGCGACTCGCTGATCTTCTACACCGACGGGGTGACCGAGCGCCGGCGCGGCCGGGAGCTGTTCGGCACCGAGCGACTGCGGGACGCCGCCGCCCCGCTGGCCGGTTACTCGGCCGACGTGGTCGCGGCACGACTGCGGGCCACCGCGATCAACTTCTCGGTGGAAGCGCCGCGGGACGACATCGCCATCCTGGTCCTGCGCAACGACGCCGTCTGAACACGAGTAGGACCTCACACCCCCGCGCGTCCGCCAACCTCACGTATTACGTCGTGTTACGTTGGCGCTGTGTCTGAGCGCGAATACGTCTGGACCGATGAGGGCCTGGTCAACTCCCGCCGTAACGGCATCGGTTCGGACGAGGTGACTCAGGCGCTGTACGCCCCGTCAGGTCTACGCTACGAACGCCCCCTCGGAGACATGCTGCTCATCGTCATGGGCATGTCCGACAGCGGTCGAATCATCGCCGTGCTCTGCGACCGCATCGCCACCACGGACACATACAAGATCATAGGAGCCCGCGCCCTTCAGGGCGCAGACCTCGACGAGTGGAGGAGGCGAGTCCTGTGACCGAGCCGAACTTCGACCGAATGACCAAAGACCAGGTCGTGGCATGGTTCCAGAACGCCGAGAGCCTGGCACCGGTGATCAGGTCCATGACCGAGGCGCCGGCATCCGGCACCGCGCCCGGCACGCCCATGATGCTGGTCAGCATCCGGCTACCCGTCCCGCTCGTGGACCAGCTCGATCGCCTCGCCGACCAGAGCGACACCCGCCGTTCCGACATCATCCGCGACGCCCTGACCAGATACATCACCGCTCGCACCGCGCCCGTCAGCCAGGATGAGGCCGAGCAAGCCCTCGACGTTCTCCGCCGCATCGTCACCACTCGTACCACCGAGGGCCGAGCGGACGCCGCGTAGATCGACGGCGAAGGCACATCGACCGACCCGAAGTTGGGCGTCCCGCGTAGTGGTAGTGGTACTGGGCGCGACCGGGCGGCGGTGCTGTGGCGTGACCGCGGCGTGCTGCCCCACCGAGCCCGGTTCCTCCTGCTCACCGCGGCGGTCGTCACGCTGACCCTGACCGCGCTCCGGCTGACCAGCCGCGCCAAGCGGACCGTCCGGTGCCCGGCGCGGCTGCCGAGCCTCAGAGGCCACCGGGGAGTCGGCCCGGGGCGAATCGGTGGTGTGGGTCGAGGTGTTCCTTGGCCGCGCGCAGCCGGGGGATGACCGCGGGCTCGCCCCACAGCTCGACCTCCCGGCGGACGGCCGGCGGGGCGGCGACCACCACGCACCGGCCGCGCCGGGCCAGCAGCACGCCGCGCACCGCGGCGAGGATCGAGGCGACCCGGTCGCCGGGCAGCGCCCCGGGCAGCGCGGCGTGCACCACGCCCAGGCCGGCGGAGCCGCGCACCGGCACCGGGGCGCCGGCCGCGTCGCGCAGCGCGTAGACGGCGGCGTGCAGGTCGGGGATCGGCACCTCGATGCGCAGCGCGGTGTCGCCCGGCGCGAACGGGTAGCGCCGCCACCAGAACGGCGGCGCGTGCGAGGCGGTGGCCTCGCCGGCGAAGAGCGCGAGCAGGCGTTCGGCCCGCTCGGCGACGTCGGACGGGCCACCCTCCAGCAGCACGGTCAGCGTGCCGGCGCCGCCCCGGGTCGCCGGGTCGCGGCCGGCCATCGAGGGGTGGTGGGCGCGAGCGGCCGCCTCCGCGGCCCGGCTGGGCCGGCGCGGCAGCGGCGCGGTGGCCGCCAGGTCCAGCTCGACGGCGGCCGGGTCGAGGCGCGCGGCGAGCACGGCGCGCACCAGGTCGTGCACCTCCAGCGGGGTCCACACCGGACGGGAGACCCAGATCCGGCTGGCCGGCACCGGCTGCACCCGCAGGGTGGCCGAGACCAGGATCCCCAGGCCGCCCTGCGAGCCGCAGAGCAGCCGGCCGACGTCGAGGCCGACCGAGGTGGACCGACCGGACGACTGCGGGCCGGCGCCGACCAGCTCGCCGTCGGCGTCCAGCCAGCGCACGTCGACCAGCTGGTCGCAGGCGGTGCCGTGCCGGTGGCGCAGCGGGCCGGCCTCGTCGGCCGCGAGCACCCCGCCGAGGGTCGCCCCGGGCGAGGGCGGATCGAGCGGCAGCCGCCGCCCGGTGCGCTCCAGAGTGGCCTGGGCGGCGCGCAGTGGCGTACCGGCGCCGATCTCGGCGACCGCGGCGTCGGGCGGCAGGTGACCGATGCCGGCCAGCCGGCCGGTGTCGAGCATGATGTCGACCCGCTCCGGGGCGGCACCCCAGTCGATCTTGGTGCCGGCGCCGCGGGGCACCACCGTCAGATCGTGCCGGGCGGCGAGCCGCAGCACCCGGGCCGCTGCCGCCGGGCCGCCCGGCACCGCGACCCACCGGGCGGCGCGGCCGGCGACCTCGTCGGCGGCCCCGGCCAGCCGGGCGAACGAGGGCCCGCAGATCTCGCTCAGGCTCCGGGTGATCTCCGCCGCGCCGGTCGAACTCGCTGCTGCCGCCATGGCGCTCATCGTACACATGTTCGAAAGACCCGGCGGCGGGTCGGTGCCCGAGCCGGCGGCCGCGGGTCGGGGGCGGCCGGTAACGTGACGCCGTGACCACCGACACCGCGCCCGTCGCCAAGCGTGAGCCGAGCGAGCGCACCCACCACGGCGACACCGTCCTCGACGAGTACGCCTGGCTCGCCGCCAAGGACGACCCGGCGACGATCGCCCACCTGAAGGCCGAGAACGCGTACACCGAGGCGCGCACGGCGCACCTGGAGGGGCTGCGCGGCGAGCTGTTCACCGAGATCCGCAAGCGCACCCGGGAGACCGACCGGTCGGTGCCCACCCGCAAGGGCGGCCACTGGTACTACACCCGCACGGTCGAGGGCCAGCAGTACGGCGTGCACTGCCGCCGCGCGGTCCGGGACGGCGAGACCACCCCGCCGATCAGCGCGGACGGCGCCCCGCTCGACGGCGAAGAGGTGCTGCTCGACGGCAACCAGCTCGCCGAGGGGCACGACTTCTTCTCCCTCGGCGCGTTCGACGTCAGCCCGGACGGGCGCTGGCTGGCGTACTCGACGGACTTCTCCGGCGACGAACGGTTCAGCCTGCGGATCAAGGACCTCACCACCGGTCAGCTGCTCGGCGACGAGGTGCCGGACACCTTCTACGGCACCGCCTGGTCGGCCGACGCCTCGGTGCTGTTCTACGTGACCGTGGACGAGGCCTGGCGACCCAACCGGGTGTGGCGGCACACCGTCGGCACCCCGTCGGGCGAGGACGTGGTGGTCCACCAGGAGGACGACGAGCGGTTCTGGGTGGGCGTCGAGCTGACCCGCTCCGAGCGGTTCGTGCTGATCGACATCCACAGCAAGGTCACCAGCGAGGTGCTGGTTGTCCCGGCCGACAACCCGACCGGCACGCCGGCCAGCGTCGCGCCGCGCCGGCAGGGCGTCGAGTACGCCGTCGAGCACCACGGCCACCGCTTCCTGATCCTGCACAACGACGGCGCCGAGGACTTCGCGCTGGCGTACACCTCGGCGGACACCCCCGGTGACTGGGTGCCGCTGATCGAGCACGTCCCCGGCACCCGGCTGGAAGCGGTCGACGCGTTCGAGAACCACCTGGTGGTCTCGCTGCGCGCGAACGGGCTGACCGGGCTGCGGGTGCTGCCGGTCGGCGGCGGGGACGCGCACGACCTCGACTTCCCGGAGCCGATCTACAGCGTCGGGCTGGACGCCAACCCGGAGTACCGCACCGGGCGGATCCGGCTGCACTACACCTCGCTGGTCACCCCCGACTCGGTGTACGACTACGACCTGGTCACCCGGGAGATGGCGCTGCTGCGGCGCAAGCCGGTGCTGCCCGGCCCGGACGGCCGGCCGTACGACCCGGACGACTACGAGCAGCACCGCGACTGGGCGCTCGCCGACGACGGCACCCGGGTGCCGATCTCGCTGGTCTGCCGCCGGGGCACCCCGCGCGACGGCACCGCCCCCGCCGTCCTCTACGGGTACGGCTCGTACGAGGCCAGCATGGACCCGTGGTTCTCGGTGGCCCGGCTCGGCCTGCTCGACCGGGGCGTGATCTTCGCCGTGGCGCACATCCGCGGCGGCGGCGAACTGGGCCGCCGCTGGTACGACCAGGGCAAGCTGCTGGCCAAGAAGAACACCTTCACCGACTTCGTGGCCTGCGCCCGGCACCTGGTCAAGGCCGGGTGGACCGCCGCCGACCGGCTGGTCGCGCGGGGCGCCTCGGCCGGCGGCCTGCTGATGGGCGCGGTGGCCAACCTGGCCCCCGACGCCTTCGCCGGCATCGTCGCGCAGGTGCCGTTCGTGGACGCGCTCACCTCGATCCTCGACCCGTCGCTGCCGCTGACCGTCACCGAGTGGGAGGAGTGGGGCAACCCGCTCGACGACCCCGAGGTGTACGCGTACATGAAGTCGTACACGCCGTACGAGAACGTGGCGCCCGTCGACTACCCGGCCATCCTGGCAGTGACCAGCCTCAACGACACCCGGGTGCTCTACCACGAGCCGGCCAAGTGGATCGCCCGGCTGCGAGCGGTCGCCCCACGGGGCGACTACCTGCTCAAGACCGAGATGGGCGCCGGGCACGGCGGCCCCAGCGGCCGGTACGACGCCTGGCGCGAGGAGGCGTTCGTCAACGCCTGGATCCTCGACCGGCTCGGCCGCGCCTGACCCGATGCGCGAGGAGCCCGGGACGACGGACGGGAGCCGGGCGGCGGACCAGCCGCCCGGCACCGGCCCGGTCCCCGAGGGCGAGCCGGCGGACGGCGTACCCCCGGCAGCCGGGCCGGCGGCGGGCCGGCGCGGGCCGGCCTGGCTGGTGCTCGGCGTGGTCGCCGCCGCCCTGCTGGTCTGCTGCTGCTCCACCGTCGTCGGCCTCGCCCTCGCCTGGGCCGCCGGCCTCTTCCACGGCCGCTGATCCGCGGCCACGTTCAGCCGGTACGCAGCTCCTCCACCGACGTGCTGGCGCGCAGGAAAAGCAGACCGACACCGACCGTGACCAGCACCGCCGCCAACGCGCCGCCGCCGAGCCAGGCCAGCTGCTCCCACGGTACGGCGGGAGCGATCCGCACCAGCGGCTCGGTCACCATCCGGACGTGCTGCTGCCGCAGCACCGGGTCGGCACAGATCTGGTCGGCGGCGTCGCACACCTCGGTGGAGGAGCCACCGCCAGTCGGCGTGCCGAACAGACCCCGGGCCAACAGCAGCCCCACCGCCAGGGCCAGCCCCACGGCCGGCACCGCGGGGGCCAACGCCTGCCAGGCGATCGAGCGTCCGATCGTCCCCCGTGGCACGCCGGTGGCGACCAACGCCGCGTACGCCCGCCGACGCGCGGTGACGCCCTCGACCAGCGCGACGACCAAGCCGCCGGCGGCCACCAGCATCGCCACCGCCACCGCCAGGTCGACCAGGTCCATGGTGCGCAGGTAGAAGTCGCCCCCACCGATGCCGCCCAGGCCGCGCCGGTCCAGCTCCGTCGCCGCGACGAAGTACGCCCGCAGCCCGGCCGCCCCGGCGCCGAGGAGCACCGCAGCCAGCAGGGTGGCGAAGGTCCGGCTGCCCGCCCAGGGGTCCGCGGCCAGCCGGCCGGCGGCGAGCAGCGCGGCCGGCCGGCGCGCGTGCCGGCGCAGCACCCGACCGGTGCTGTACGAGATCCAGCCGGTGCCCACCACCACGCCCACCATGGCGGCCAGTCCACCGCCGGCCAGCAGCAGCGACACCAGCCCGTCCGGCGACGCCTGATCCCGTGCCTCGTACCAGCGCTGCAGCGGTTGGACGGCGGCGAAGGCCAGCAGGCCGAGCAGGATGAGCAGACCGACCCAGGGGCGCGGGCCACGCTCCCGCCGCTGCCGGCGCACCACCCCGAGCGGTGTGGTGGCCACCGTGCGCAGCAGCACCGCGGTGGCCAGGGCGGCCAGCAGCGGCAGACCGAGCACCACCGCCGCCAGCGCGCCCGGCGCGGGCAGCACGTCGATCGGCAACGGCAGCCGGCCCCGCGCGTCCGGGGTGTCGTACACCCACCGCCCGACGAGGTAGAGCACCAGCCCAACGCCGGTGCCGAGCAGGCTCGCCAGCCCGGTCTCCGCCGCCGCGAGCCGGGTCACCTGGCCCGGGGTGGCACCGGCCAGCCGCAGGGCGGCGAGCCGGCGGTCCCGGGCCGGCGCGCCCAGCCGGGCGCACTGCCCGGCCAGCGCCAGCACCGGCACGACCAGCAGCAGCAAGGCGAAGGCGGTGCCGCCGCGCAGCCCCGGCTCGACCAGCAACTGGTTGGCGTACTGCTCCGACCACCGCACCTGGTTCGCACGCGTCGCGGGCGGTGTCGGGATGGCCAGCACGGTCAGCGCGGCCAGCCCGGCAAGGGTGGCCAGGGCGGCACTGAGCGCGGTCAGCACCACCCGGGCGGTGTCCGTACGGGTGCCGGCCAGCGCCAGCCGCAGCAGGGTCCCTGGCCTCACCGGTGACCACCGGCCGGCACGTCCGCCCCGAGCCCGGTGTGGTCGACCTCCCCGTCGCGGAGCACCACCTCCCGGTCGGCGTACCCGGCGATCCGCGGCTCGTGGGTGACCAGCACGACGCTGGTGCGCTGTTCGCGGGCGAGCCGGACCAGCTGACCGAGGACCTGCTCACCGGTGAGCGTGTCCAAGGCGCCGGTCGGCTCGTCCGCGAACAGCACCCGGGGCTCGGTGACCAGCGCCCGGGCGGTGGCGCAGCGCTGCTGCTGCCCGCCGGACATCTCACCGGGCCGGGCGTCGGCCACCTCGGCCACGCCCAGCCGCTCCAGCCAACCGAGCGCCACCGTCCGCGCCTCTCGCCGCCCCGTGCCGGCGAGGAGCAGCGGAAGGGCGACGTTCTCCGCCGCGGTCAGCTCGGCGACGAGCTGACCGAACTGGAACAGCACCCCGAACTCGGTGCGGCGCAGCCTCGACCGCGCCGCCTCGGACCAGGTGTCGATCCGCTCGCCGCGCCAGCTGACCTGCCCGGCGTCGGGGCGGAGGATGCCGGCCAGGCAGTGCAGCAGGGTGGACTTGCCGCAGCCGCTCGGGCCGGTGACGGCGACGATCTCACCCTCGGCGACGTCGAGGGTGACGCCGCGCAGCGCGGGTGTCGGCCCGTACGCCTTGACCACACCGCGAGCCTGGAGTTCCGTCACGAGTGCACCTCCCGGTGCCAGTCGGCGACCCGGTCCAGGGTGGTCCGCAGCCACCTCAGGTCGGCGTCGAGATGGGCGATGGCGTAGTCGGCCGTCACGATGTCGTCGAGGGTGGCGGTGGCCGCCGTCTTGATCCGGGTCAGCTCGCGCAGCCGCCCGGTGTGCGCGTCGCGCTGGGCGGCCAGCCAGGCCCGGGCGGTGGCCACGTCGGCGACCAGCAGCGCCACCACCACCTTGGCCAGCAGCGTGCCGGAGACGTACGGCATGGGTGGCTCGACGGCGGCGAGCCAGTCGTCGAGCGCAGCCCGGCCCTCGGCGGTCAGCGCGTACGCGGTGCGCTCCGGGCCGGCCGCCCGCTCCTGCCCGGCGGCCGCCACCAGGCCGTCCCGTTCGAGGCGGCCCAGGGTGGCGTAGACCTGCCCGAACGCCAGCGGCTTCGCGCGGGGCAGCCGGGCGTCGTACGCGCGCTTGAGCTCGTAGCCGTGCCGGCTGCCGCCGGCCAGCAACCCGAGCAGCACGTGCGGCGTGGACATGACGGCCACTATTCACTGGATGAATAGTGGCCGTCAAGGCCCGGCGGGCCGGCTCAGGGCGTCCAGGCCGGGTCGCGGCCGGTGCGGCCGAGCAGCCGGTCCAGGTCGGGCACGTCCTCGCCCAGCTCGACCGGCTCGCCGAAGGCACCCATCTTCCGGCCGGTGTCGCCCATCTCGTCCATGAAGCCGTGGCCCGCGCCGGTCACCTCCGGGGCCGGCTGGTACGGCTGCCCGGTGGCCCGGGCCAGGTCCCACCCGTGCACGGTCAGGTCGATCAGTCCCATCAGACCGACGGTCCGCTGGGGCAGCCCCATGCCGGGCGAGGTGCCCTCCTCGGCCGCCGGGTCGTCCCAGGCCCGGACCAGCCGCCCGGCCTCCTCGGCGAAGCGGTCCCGCCAGCCCGGCGTCAGGTGGTCGGTCGACACCGACCAGTCGACCTCCCGCCGCGCCGCCAGGGTCTGGAAGTTGACCACCACGTCGTACACGTGGTTGAGCAGGTCCCGGACGGTGTAGTCCACGCACGGGGTGGGCAGGTCGAACTGGTCGTCGGAGATTTCCCGCACCACCGACACCGTGCGTGGCGCGGCGGCGGCCAGCAGCTCGCTAGTCTTCGTTGCCATAGGGCCAGCGTATGAAGGTGGTCTTGAACGAATGCGACAGCCACGCGGGGACAACCGGGGCATCCTCGACCCGGACCGGTTGCGGCGGGAGCTGCGGTTCCGGCGGCTGCCGCCCGCGCCCGCCCTGGCGTCGTGGGTCGAGCACTACTGGTTGATCGACTGGGTGCTGACCGCGCCGTTCGAACAACGGGTGGTGCCGCACCCGGCGGTCAACGCGGTGTTCCGCCGGGCGGCCGGCGGCCCCGAGACCGCCGAGATCGCCGGCGTCGGAAGGAAGCTCTTCTCGATCACCCTGACCGGCACTGGCACGGTCAGCGGCATCCAGTTCCGCCCCGGCGGCTTCCGACCGTTCTGGCGCCGGTCGGTGGCGGAACTGACCGGCCGCCGGGTGCCGCTCACCGTCGCGCCGGAGGCCGCCCGCGCAGCCGGCCCGCCGTTCACCCACCACCCGGCCGTCTCCGCCGCGCCGGGCGACGGCGCCGGGCCCGCCGACCCGCCGGGCCGCTGCACGGGTACGGACGACGAGCGCCGCCGCGCGTTGGACGCCTTCCTGACCGCCTGGAAGCCCGAGCCCGACCCGGCGGCGGCCGAGGCGGTCGCGCTGGCCGAGGCGATCCGCGCCGACCGCGGCGTGCTCCGGGTGGACGACTTCGCCCGCCGGCACGGTGTGTCGACCCGGCGATTGCAGCGCCTCTTCCTCGACCACGTCGGGGTCAGCCCGAAGTGGGTGATCCGGCGCTACCGGCTGCAGGAGGCGATCGAACAGGCCGTCGCCGGGCCGCCCGACTGGTCCGCGCTCGCCATCGACCTGGGCTACAGCGACCAGGCGCACCTGGTCCGGGACTTCACCGCCGTCGCCGGCGTCTCCCCGGCCGCGTACGCCCGCTCCCTGAGCTGAGCCGGCTGGGCTGGCTGGGCTGGCTGGGCTGGCTGGGCTGGCTGGGCTGGCGCCCAACGAAGGCGACGGCGTGCGCGGCACGCGCGACGTTCCGGCGCGGGGCATCCCCTCGCCGACCGGCGACCAAAGGCGCGACGGAGAGTAGCCGACCAGCCGCCATCCCCGGGCCACACCTCCTCGCTTTGCTCTGCTGCCACCGACGCGACAGGCACACCGGGTAACCCCGGGCACCGAGTGCTCCGAATCGGTGGCGGCGATAACCGCAGCTCAGCATGGTGTCGCCGATATGGCAGCAGAGCAAAGGGGCGGAGCAGGCACGCGGGACGCTCGCGGGGAGATCACGGAGAGCGACGCCCAGTCACGCTCACTCAATGTGACTTCGATCGACGGAAGCCCGGGTGGGCTCCCCGCTGCGCGATCGGCCGGGGACGGGTTGGCTCAGCGGCGGCGGAGGGCGACCACGGCGACGTCGTCGTGGATCTCCGGCGGCGCGAGCTCCACCAGCAGACGCTCGCAGAACCGGTCCAGGTCGTCGTCGACCCGGGTGACGCAGGTGGCCAGCGCGGCCAGCCCCTCGTCGATGGTGGCGTCCCGCCGTTCGATCAGCCCGTCGGTATAGAGCACCAGGGTCGCCCCGGCCGGCAGAGTGAACTCCAGGTCCGGCGGGCGCTCGGCGCGCACCCCGAGCAGCGGCGCGGAGTGCTGGACGAACTCGACCCGGCCGTCGAGGCTGATCACCGCCGGCAGGTGCCCGGCGCTGGCCAGCCGGATCCGTCCGGTGGGCGGGTGCAGCAGCAGCAGGCAGATGGTGGCCAGCTCGTTCGGCAGCAGGGTACGCATCAGCACGTTCAGCCGGTCCAGGATCACCCCCGGCTGGTGCCCCTCCACCGCGTACGCCCGCATGGCGTGCCGCAGCTCGGCCATCACGGTGGCCGCGTGCAGCGAGTGGCCGGCCACGTCGCCGATCGCCATCAGCAGGTGACCATCCAACATGACCAGCTCGTAGAAGTCGCCGCCCACCTCGGTCTGGGCGCTGGCCGGCTCGTACCGGACGGCCAGATCCAGGCCGGCGACCTCGGGCAGCCGGCGCGGCAGCAGGCTGCGTTGCAGGGTGACCGCGATCCGGTGCTCCTCGTCGAAGGAGCGCTGCCCCTCCACCGCCGCCGCGACCGCCTGGGCCAGCTGCACCAGCACCGGCGTCCGGGCCGTCTGGGTGCTGGAGGGCACCACCACGTACAGCGGGGCGCGGTCCTCCCGCAGCTTGGCCGCGGCCACGGTCACCGTCTCGCCCGCCGGCCAGGGCACCAGCCCCCAGGCGCTCGGCTCCTCGATCCGTACGGTGGAACCGGTCGGCACGCCGGTGTCGTCCACCACCCACGGCACCACCTGCGGTGGGCTGTCCGGCCCGGCGGCGACGCCGGCCAGGCAGTCCCCGTCGAAGGTCTCCGCGACCACCGCGGCCGGGCCCTTGAAGATCTGCGCGGCGCCGGCCGCCGCCTCCTCCAGCAGGCGGGCGAAGGTCGGGGCGGCGTGCACCGCGACCGTGGTGTCCGCCAGCCCGGTGAGCCGCTCGGCGAGCAGCTCCGCCCGCTGCCGCGCCTGGTAGTAACGCAGCACGGCGTGGGCCGTGGCGACCAGCTCCTCCGGCTCGATCGGCTCGGCCAGGTAGGCGTCCGCTCCCCGGGTCAGGCCCTGCGCCCGGTCCTGCACGTCCACCGCGTGCGCGGACACGTGGATCACCGGCATCGCCGGGTGGGCCTCCTTGATCCGCTCGCAGACCTCGAAGCCGCTCAGGTCGGGCAGCCGGACGTCGAGCACCACCAGGTCGACCGGTTCCACCCCGACCCGGGCCAACGCCTCGCCGCCGGTCTCCGCCTCGCGCACCTGGAAGCCGGCCCGGGTCAGCCAGCTGACCAGCAGGTAGCGCTTGGTCCGGCTGTCGTCGACGACCAGCACGGTCGCCTGGTCGGCGGCCACGCTCAGCCCTCGCCCGCCGGCAGGACGACGGTGAAGGTGCTGCCCCGGCCCGGCTCGCTGGTCAGCTCCAGGGTGCCGTCGAGCAACGACACCAACCGCCGGGCGTACGGCAGGCCCAGGCCGGTGCCGCCGGAGCGGCTGGTCCCCGGCACCTGGTAGAACTCCTCGAAGATCCGCTCGTGCAGCTCCGGGGAGATGCCGGAGCCGGTGTCGGAGACGGAGATCCGCCAGCGGTCGCCGTCCCGCTCCGCGCGCATCCGGACCTCGCCCCGCTCGGTGAACTTCAACCCGTTGTGCAGCAGGTTACGCAGCACCTGCGCGAGCAGCACCTCGTCCGAGCGGAGCACGGCCGGCGCGGGCGGCTCCTCCACCACCAGCTCCACCGTCGACCGGGTGGTGAGCGCGCGCAGCGTCCCGCGCAGCTGGCCGAAGAGCGCCCGCAGGTCGACCTCGGCCCACTCCGGCTCGATCCGCCCGGACTCCGCCTTGGCCAGGTCCAGCAGGTCGTTGACCAGCGACAGCAGGTCGGCGGCCGAGGACCGGATCAGCCCGACCTGCTCCGCCTGCTCCTCGGTGAGCGGGTCGGAGGCGGAGTCGGTGAGCAACCGCCCCAACCCGATGATCGCGGTCACCGGGGCGCGCAGCTCGTGGCTGACGTTGGCCAGGAAGCGGCTCTTCGACTCGCTCGCGGCGCGCAGCTGCGCGGACTTCTCGTCGAGCTCGGCGTAGAGCGCCACCACCCCGCGGTTGGTCTCCTCCAGCTCCTCGGAGAGCTGGGTGTACAACGCCATCACCCCGCGGTTGGTCTCCTCCAGCTCGGCGTTGAGCACGGCCAGCTCGTCGCGCTGGCTGCGGACCTCGTCGAGCGCGGCGATCAACTGCTCGTTCTGGGTGGCGAGCTCGTCCAGGGCGCTGGCCGGCGCGCTGTGCCCGAGCTCGGCGCGCAGCTCGGCCAGCCGCGCCGCGGTCAGCTCCTGGGCGGTGGCCGGGACACGTCGGGACATCATCACGACGGTATCCCCCTCGACGGTGCTCACCGACAACCTGTCCACCAGACGCGCAACCGCACCGGACTGCGGCTCGTACCGGTCACCCGGGAGCGGGCGGACCGGCAACAGGTCGATCCGCAGCGCGTACCGGCCGTCCGACTCCTCGGCGGTACGGAAGGTGACGTCGGCGCCCTCGGCCAGCCGCAGGAGGTCCCGGGCCACCTCGCTGAGGGCGGTGGCGAGGCGTACCTGGTCCTGGTGCTCCAGCCCGACCCCGGCGGCGACCTCGCGCCCACGCTGGCGGACCAGGAAGATGTCCTGCTCCACCCGCAGCGCCATCCGCAGCAGCGGCTCCGGCGGCGTCATGCCGGCAGCTCCGCGACCAGCACGCAGGCGTCGTCGCGGCGGATCCCGGCGTCCCGCAGCAGGGTCGCGGCGATCACCAGCGGCGAGCGGCCGAGCAGACCCGGGTAGTCCTCGATCCGCCATCGGTCGACCACGCCGTCGCTCTGCATCACCAGCCGGGAGCCCGGCGCGAACGGGTAGTCGTACTCACGGACCGTGGGGCGCTGGTGGCCGGCGATGCCGGGCAGCGAGACCAGGCCGCGCCGTCCGCCGTCCGGGCCGAGGACGTTGCCGGCGATGTTGCCGAGCCCGGAGTAGCGCAACAAGCCGGCGGACCGGTCCAGCTCGGCCACCGCCAGCGCCGCCCCCCGGGTGTGCGACATGGACCGGTGCAGGTGCTGCACCACCGTGGCGGGCGGCCCGGCGGGCGCCGACCGGAACGCGGCGAGCGCGGCGTCGGTGGCCGACGCGGCCAGCGCGCCGTGCCCGAGGCCGTCACAGACCAGCACCTGGTGCCGGCCGTCGACGACCCGGGCCGCGTGGCCGTCGCCGCTGACCTGCTCCCCGGTGATCGGCCGGGTCAGCCCGGCCACCCAGGCCGCCGGCGGCGGGGTCGGCGACGGCCAGACCTGCACGGCGATGACCGTGCCCCTGCCGGGCCAGGACCAGGCGTCGGACCAGCTGGCCTGCCGGGTGATCGCGCCCAGCCCGATGCCGAGGGTGCCGGTGGTGGAGTGGCCGTCCCGGGACGAGACGGTCAGGTCGGCCATGCCGGGGCCGGCGTCGACGGCGACCAGCTCCACGCCGGCCGTGTCACCGTCGCGGACGGGCCGCAGCAGCATGCTGCCGTCCTGGGCGTGCTTGACCAGGTTGCTGGTCAGCTCCGCGGCGACGATGGCGAGGTCGGCCGTCCGGCTGTCGGCGAGACCGAGCTGCCGCCCGAGGCGTTCGGCGGCCCGGCGGACCGCGCTGGCGGCGCTGCCGCTCTCGACCCGGAACCACACCCCGGCGTCCGGGACCACCTCCATGGTCAACGGGACCACTTGGTGACGGTGATCCGGGTGCCCTCGCCGACGGCGGTCTGGATGTCGAACTCGTCGACCAGCCGCCGGGCCCCGCTGAGGCCCAGGCCCATGCCGTTGCCGGTGGTGTAGCCGTCGGTCAGGGCCAACGCCAGGTCGGGGATGCCCGGCCCGGTGTCGGCGAAGACGATCCGGACGCCGCGGCGCCGGCCGTCCTCCACCGCGGTCACCTCGGCGCTGCCGCCGCCGCCGTAGATCAGGGTGTTGCGGGCCAGCTCGCTGGCCGCCGTCACCAGCTTCGTCTGGTCCACCAGGGAGAGCTTCACCGCCACCGCCACGGTACGCACCAGCTGCCGGACCCGGACCACGTCCTCGTCGCTGCCGATCGTCTGCGCCTGTGGGCGGCCCACGTCGACGCCCGCGGTCATGCTGATGTCGCCGCCGTCCCGGGTTCCGCGTCCACCTCGTCGTACCCGAGGTCGTCCTCGCGGCTGGCCGCGATCAGCTCCATGCCGCGCTCGACGTTCAGCGCGGTCCGGATGCCGTTGAGCGACAGACCCAGCTCGACCAGGGTGATGGCGACGGCCGGACGCATCCCGACCACCACCGTCTCGGCGTCGAGCACCTTGGAGATGGCGGCGATGGTGGAGAGCATCCGCCCGACGAACGAGTCAACGATGTCCAGCGCGGTGATGTCGATGATGACGCCGTGACAGCCCGTCGCCACGATCCGCTCGGCCAGGTCATCCTGCAGACCGACGGCGGTGTGGTCGGACATGTCGATCTGGATGGAGACCAGCAGGATGTCGCCGATCTTCAGAATCGGCACCCGTTCCATCACGACTCCCGGCGGGGCTGGCGACGGGCGGTCTCCACGCCGGTCAGCCGCAGCACGTGGCGCAGCGCGTCGGCCAGGCTGGACTTGGTGGCGATGTCCCCGAACTCGATACCGAGCGCGACGATGGTCTGGGCGATCTGCGGGCGGATCCCGGAGATGATGCAGTCGGCGCCCATCAGCCGGGCCGCCACCACCGTCTTGAGGATGTGCTGGGCGACCTGGGTGTCCACCGCCGGCACGCCGGTGATGTCGATGATCGCGTACGGCGAGCCGGTGTCGACCAGGGTCTGCAGCAGCCGCTCCATCACCACCTGGGCCCGGGCAGAGTCGAGCGTGCCGACCAGCGGCACCGCGACCACGCCCTCCCAGATCTTCACCACCGGGGTGGACAGTTCGAGCAGCTGCTCCGCCTGGTCGGCGATGTGGCTCTCCCGGGCGTGCACGTACGTCTCGAAGGTGTACAGGCCCATCTGGTCGATCAGCGCGGTGAAGCCCACGTAGTCGCGCAGCGAGAACTCGATCTCGCCCGCCTCCATCAGCTCGACCAGCACGTCCTTGAGGGCGTAGATGCTGATCGCCGTCTCGGTGGCGGAGAAGCCCTGGCGGGCCCGGTTGCGGGACAGCTCGGCCAGCACGGCGCGCAGCTCGCCGGTGCTCTCCGAGGCGACGTCGGTCAGCCCTCGTTCACCGGCATTGATCATGCTACGGTGCAGCTCCTGCACCTGCAGGCGCAGCTCGGCCTGGCTCAGCCGGCCGCGCAGCGAGGCGGCCACGACCTCCGTCCAGCGCTGGACCACCCGATCGGCATGGGCGCTCAGCAGGCCGGCGAGCCGACTGCTCTCGTCCGCGGTCAACGCCATGGTCTACCTCCTGTGAGCTGGGCCGGCCGGACTCTATCACTGGGGTACCGGCGGGTAGTTGCCCCGCGGCAAAGGAATGATCGTCCCCACCGGTCGCGCTCCCGTTCTGCGTGCCACCCCCATCGTGGGATACCGTTCCACCGAACACAGGAGGTCCGAATGTCCTTGACGGTGCACACCGAGCAGCACGGCGACGTGGTCGTCGTGTCGGTCGCGGGCGAGCTTGACATGGCCACCGCACCGCAGCTGCAGGACCAGATCACCGACCTGCTCGACAAGGGTCGCAGCAGGCTGGTGTTCGACCTGGCGGACGTGTCGTTCTGCGACTCCACCGGGCTGTCGGTCTTCGTGCGCGCGAAGAACAGCTGCGACGAGGCCGGCGGCGTGGTCCGGCTGGCCGCCCCGCAGCGTGGTGTGCTGCGCATCCTCGAGGTCAGCGGCCTGGTCGAGGTGCTGCACACGTACCCGACGGTCGAGCAGGCCGTCGCGGGCGAACCCACCCCGGCCTCCTCCTGACCGCTCGTCCTCAGCGCTCGTCCTCGACGTACCGGGGACGGGCGATCACCATGCCCGCCGCCGTCTGCACGGCCAGCGCGCCGATCAGGAAGCCCAGCGGCGCCGTCCAGCCCCCGGTCACCTCGTAGAGGACGCCGACCAGCAGCGGGCCGAGCGCGGCGATGACGTACCCGGTGCTCTGCGCGAACGCCGACAGCGCCACGGTGCCCTCGGCGGTGCGGGCGCGCAGCCCGATGGTGGTGAGCACCAGCGGGAAGGCGCCCTGGCCGATGGCGAGCAGGGTGACCCAGAGCAGCGCGGCGCCGTGCGGGGCCAGGGCCAGCCCGAGGTACGCCGCGGTGGACGCCGCGGTCAGTGACAGGACCAGCGGGCGCAGGGTGCGCAGCCGGCCGGCCAGCGTGGGCATCACCAGTGCGATCGGCACCCCGAGCGCGGTCACCCCGGCGAGCAGCAGGCCGGCGGTCTCCGGGGTGAAGCCGGCGTCCCGGAACAGCTGCGCCAGCCAACCCATGATCGCGTACCCGCTGAGCGACTGGGCGCCGAAGTAGACCGCCATCGCCCAGCCGAGCCGGGTGCGCCCGGGTCGGACCCGGGGCCGGGCCACCGGCGCCGTCGCGGGCGCGGCCCGCCGGGCGGCGCGGGCCCGCAGCGCCAGCGGCACCCACGGGAGTACGGCCACCGCGGCCAGCCCGGCCCAGATGCCCAGCCCGGCCCGCCAGGAGCCGAAGGCGTGCGCCACCGGCACCGCGGAGGCGGCGGCCACCGTGGTGCCCACCGTCAGCGCCATCGTGTACGCCCCGGTGACCAGCCCGGTGCGGTTCGGGAAGTGCTGCTTGACCAGCATCGGCAGCAGGATGTTCGCCACCGCGATGCCGGCCAGCGCGAGCGCGCTGGTGAGCACGAAGACCAGCGCGGAGTCGGTGACCACCCGCAGCACCTGGCCCAGCGCGAGGACGGACATCGCCACCAGCAGCAGCCGGGGCGCAGCCCAGCGGCGGACCAGCCACGGGGTGAGCGCGCCCAGGCCGGCGAAGGCGATCGTGGGCAGCGTGGTGACCAGGCCGGCCAGCGTGCCGGAGAGGGCCAGGCCGGTGCGTACCTCGTCGAGCAGGGCGCCCAGGCTGGTCACCGCAGCCCGTAGGTTCACCGCGACCAGCAGCATCCCGACCAGCACCAACGCGCCGCCGCTGGCCGGGTGCACCCGCCGGCCGGTCGCGTGTTCGACGGTGGGCGGCGTGGCGGGGGCGGGTCGCACGGCGGCGGTGGGTGGCGGGGTCATGACCTCGAACCTACAATCATGGGATGAATTTCGGCGTGGGCTGTAACCGATGACACCGCCGGCGAATTCCGTCGGCCCGCCGACGGGCGGCGCCGTCGCCGTGCCACCGCGCGGGCACCGGGTACGGCAGACCACCGAGCAGCTCCGGGCCCGGATCCTCGGCGGGGAGTGGCCGGTCGGCGCGCGCATCCCGACCGAGCCGCAGCTGGTCGCCGCGCTCGGCGTCGGGCGGAACACCGTCCGGGAGGCCGTCCGGGCGCTGGTACACGCCGGGGTGCTGGAGTGCCGGCAGGGCTCCGGGACGTACGTGGTGTCGACCGACGAGCTGGCCCCGGTGGTGGCCCGCCGGCTCACCGACGAGCCGACGGCCGAGGTGGTCGAGGTGCGGCGCGCCTTCGAGGTGGAGGCGGCCCGGTTGGCCGCGGTACGGCGTACCCAGGAGGACCTGGCGGCGCTCGACGCGGCGCTGGCGGCCCGGGAGGCCGCCTGGCGCTCGGGCGGGGTGGCGGAGTTCGTCGAGGCGGACGCGGCGCTGCACACGGCGGTGGTGGCCGCCGCCCACAACGGGATGCTTGCCGAGCTCTACGCCTCGGTCGGCACGGCGTTGCGCCGCACCGTCGCGCACGCCATGGGCGACGCCCTGGAACCTGCCCGGTACGTCGACCACGGTCGACTGGTGGCCGCGATCAGGGCCGGCGATCCGCAGCGCGCGGCGATCGAGGCCGGCGCTTTTCTGGAGCCGCCTCCCGGGGCATAGGTTGTGCCGGACCGAAAACCGGACAGCACGGGAGTGCGGATGCTCAAGGGCTTCAAAGACTTCATCATGCGCGGCAACGTCGTCGACCTGGCGGTCGGTGTCGTCATCGGCGCCGCGTTCACGGGCGTGGTCACCCAGTTCACGAAGTCGTTCCTGGAACCGCTAATCAAGGCTCTCGGAGGAGGCAAGGATCAGTTCTCCGGCTCCTGGGAGATCACCAAGGGCAACTACATCGACTGGGCCGGTTTCATCAACGCGGCGATCACCTTCCTGCTCACCGCGGCGACGCTGTACTTCCTGGTCGTCTACCCGATGAACAAGCTGGCCGAGCGCCGGCGCCGGGGCGAGGAGCCGCCGCCCGCCGCGCCCAGCGAGGAGGTCAAGCTGCTCACCGAGATCCGGGACGCCCTGGTCTCGGCCGGCCACACCACCCCGGGCCAGCAGCGCGGGGCGCTGGACGACGTGCTGGGGCGTCGTACGGAGCCGCCGACGCAGCGCTGATCCACCGCACCGCACATCGGCCCCCGTGGGAATCTCACGGGGGCCGACGCGTGTCGTACACATGTTCGATAGAGTCCGGCCATGGAGCAGCGCAGGCACTGGTGGAACGGCAGATGGGGACGGTTGGCCCGGCGGGACGTGTTCCTCCGGGTGGACGCGGACCGCTGGCACGTGGAGCAGCGGGCCGGCGGCGCGGAGGGCGTCTCCCAGTTCTACGAGTACGCCAGCGCCGAGGAGGCCGAGGAGACCGTCCGGGCCCTGCTGGCCGGGACGGACGGCTGGCGGGAGCTGTCCCCCCGCCCGCCGGGCGGCTGGCTCCCGCCGACCGCGCCGCCGGTTTAGCGCCGGGCGGGCCCGGGAACCGCTCGGAGATGGAGCAGCAGGGCATCGCGCAGCAGCAGGCCGCCATCTCCCGGGTCACCACCGGCATGCGGGTGGTGGACACCGTGGGCGTCGACGTCGGCACGGTCGACCTCGTCCAGCGGGGCGACCCGAACGCGGTGACCGTGGAGGCGTCCACCGCCGACCCCGGCGGCAGCCTGGACGAACTGATCGAGTCGGCCGCGGTCGAGGAGCCGGACGTACCGGCCGACCTGGCCGCCCGACTGCGCCGCACCGGCTACCTCAAGGTCTCCACCGAGCTGGCCCGCACCGGCGCGGTCTACGTGCTCGCCGACCAGATCGCCGGGGTCACCGACGACCAGGTACGCCTCACCGTCGGCGTCGGCGACCTGCCGCCCGAGGAGTGACCGGCGGCCCACGGTCTCCCGCACGACCGGTGCCCCACACGCCCGACCGAAGCCGGCGGCCCCACACGACCGATGGCCCCGGCACGACCGACCGCTCCGATGCCGCCAAGGTGCCGGCACGTCGGACTCCGTGCTGTGTGTCGCGAACGCTTTGGAGCTGATGACGTAAACGATTCACCTGCTCCGGCGGGCAGCTGGGTTGGAGCAGGGTCACGCCGCTCCTCGCGCGTCGGTGACCGGCGGTCGCCGTCCCGGCCCGATCGACGAGGTCGGTCCGATCAGATCGTCAGACAGTCGAGGTGGGAGCCGACGGGCACCGGCCACGGCCCACCGCCCACGGCCCGCCCTCAACCCGCCGAGCGCGGAGCGCCGATTCGTTTACGACATCAGCTCCAAAGGGTCCTCGTCGACATCCCACTCCCGGCGCGCCGGCCGTCCCACCTCGCGGCCGCGCGTCCCGGTGGACGAACCGCGCGACCCGGGCGAGGCACCTCAACGACCAGTGCCGTCGGGTGCCTGCTCCCGTTCGGAACCGCTCACCGCCTCGACGGTCGCCATCGGCCCGGGCACCCGCTCGTGAGCCGCCGGCCCGGGAACGGGCGCGGAGTCGGCAGCCGGGACCGGCTCGCGGACGGAAGCGGGAGCCGGCGCGGGCGCGGGCGCGGGCGCGGGCGCGGGAGCCGGCGCGGGCGCGGGCGCGGGCGCGGGCGCGGGGACAAAAGCGGGAGCTGGGACAGGCGCGGACGCGGGAGCTGGCGCACGCGCGGGACCGGGATCAGCTCCGCTCCGCGGCGCGCTGCGGCGGAAGAGCAGCAGCATCAGCCAACCGGCGGCCAGCCCCCAGAACGCGCCGCCCACGCCGAGCAGGCTCACCCCGGAGGCGGTGACCACGAAGGTCACCACGGCCGCCTCCCGGCTGTCCGGCTCGGCCACGGCCGAGGCGATTGCGGTGGCCAGCGCGCCCAGCAGCGCGAGACCGGCCACCGCCTCGATCAGCACCGGCGGGGAGAGCAGCACCAGCGTGGTGGCCAGCCCCGCGCCGAGCCCGAGCAGCGCCAGCCCCACCCCGGCGGTGACCGAGGCGATCCAGCGGCGCTCCGGGTCCGGGTGGGCATCCGGGCCGGCGGCCAGCGCGGCGGTGATCGCGGCGAGGTTGACCGCGTGCCCGCCGGCCGGCGCGCCGAGCGCGGTGGCCAGCCCGGTGACCCGCAGCGCCGACGGGAGCGGCGGCCGGTAGCCGTAGCCGCGCAGCACCGCCGTGCCGGGGACGTTCTGCGCGGCCATGGTGACCAGGAACAGTGGCAGCCCGAGCCCGACCGCCGCGGGCACGCTGAACGCCGGCACGGTCAGCTCCACCACCGGCCGGAGGCCGCCCAGCCGCCCACCCGACGTGGTGACCGCGATCGTCACCGCCGCGACCACCAGCGCGCCCGGCACGGCCCAGCGCCGGACGAACCGGTGCAGCACCAGCCAGGCCACGATCACCGGCGCGGCCAGCGTCGGCACCTCGACCAGCGCGCGGACCGGCGCGGTGCACAGCGGCAGCAGCACCCCGGCCAGCATGGCCGCCGCAACCGGGCCGGGGATGGCGGCCACCGCCCGGCCCAGCACCGGAAAGAGCCCGGCGGCGACGATCAGCACCCCGCAGAGCAGGAACGCGCCGACCGCGGCCGGCCACCCGCCCGGGACCGGCCCGGTGGCGGCCAGCAGCGCCGCGCCCGGAGTGGACCAGGCGATCGCGATCGGCATCCGGTGCCGCAGGCCCAGCCAGACCGCGCACAGCCCGGACGCGACGCTCACCGCGAGCAGGCCCGACGCGGCCTGCGCCTCGTCGGCGCCGACCGCGCGCAGCCCGGCCAGCACCACGGTGAACGAGCTGGCGAAGCCCACCAGCGCGGTCACCACCCCGGCCAGCACCGGCTGCAGCCGCTCCCCCATCACCGCCCCCTCCCGCCGTCGTCGCGGTCACCCTAGCCAGCGCCGCCCGCCCGTCCGCGACGTGCGACCGCGCCGCCCGACCATCGACACCGGCATCATTTTCCGGCCCTGGGCATCACTGCGTAGAGACGAATGGACGGTGCATCGGGCAAGCTTGTCCCATGACGATGATCCTCCGCTCGGCCATCCTCAACGACGTCGGCCTGGTCCGCACCAACAACGAGGACTCCGCCCTCGCCGGTGACCGCCTGGTGGCCGTCGCGGACGGCATGGGCGGGCTGCCCGCCGGCGAGGTGGCCAGCGAGATCGTCATCCGGATCCTGGACGAGCTGGACCCGCCCGTCGTACCGGACGAGGCCGCCGAGGCGCTGCGCGCCGTCGTCTCCACCGCCAACCAGCGCATCCGTGCCGCCATCTCCGCCGACCCGGCGCGCGACGGGATGGGTACGACTCTCACCGCCGGCCTGCTCGCCGGCGACACCCTGGTGCTCGCGCAGGTCGGCGACTCCCGCTGCTACCTGCTGCGCGACGGCGAGCTGACCCAGCTCACCCGGGACGACACCTTCGTGCAGGCGCTGGTCGACCAGGGCGCGCTCTCCCCCGACCAGGCCCGGCACCACCCGCAGCGGTCCCTGGTGACCCGGGCGGTGCAGGGCGCCGACGCGCCGCCCGCGGTCGGGGTGCTCACCGTGTTCGCCGGAGACCGGCTGCTGCTGTGCAGCGACGGGCTCTCCGACTACGTCACCGACCAGGACATCCACGCCGCGCTGACCACCTACCACGACCGGCAGCAGTGCGGCGAGCAGCTGGTCAAGCTGGCCCACCAGTCCGGCGCGCCGGACAACGTCACGGTGGTCGTCTCCGACGTCGTCGGCGGGGCCGTTCCCGCCGGTGCCGAGGGCTGAACCGGCCCGATCGGGTTGCGGCGCGCGGCCGGTCGGGATGGGATGGACGGATGCTCATCCGTCGCCTGGCCGCAGAGGAACGTCTGACCACCAGCTTTCCGCTCCAGGCGTACGCCTTCGAGGCGTCCCCGCCCGACCGTGAGCGGGTCGAGGCGTTCCACCGGTACCTGCCGTACAACAAGGGCAACCGGACGCTCGTGGTCGAGGAGGGCGGGGAGACCGCCGCCGTGGCGAGCGCCGTGCCGATGCGGCAGAACCTGCGCGGCGCGGTGCTGCCGATGGCCGGGGTGGCCGGTGTGGCCACCCACCCGCTGGCCCGCCGGCGGGGGCACGTACGGGCGCTGCTGCACCAGCTGCTCGACGAGATGCGCGACTGCGGGCACCCGCTGACCGCGCTCTACCCGTTCCGGCCCAGCTTCTACGAGAAGTTCGGCTACGTGGGGCTGCCCAAGCCGCGTACCGTCCGGTTCTCCCCAGCCGACCTGGCACCGCTGCTGCGCGCCGAGCTGCCCGGCACGGTCACCTGGGAGCGGATCGGGGCGGGCTACGACGGGTACCGGTCGTTCACCGAGCGCTGCCTGCGCGAGCGGCACGGCTTCTCGATCTTCCCCGACTTTCGCGAGGCCGGGCTGCGCGACCGGGACGACCGCTGGCTGATCACCGCGCACGTCGACGGCGGCACGGTCGGCGCGCTCACCTACCGGATCGACGACCACGGCGGCGAGCTGGTCGGCGACGACCTGCTCGCCGCCGACCCGTACGCCCGGGGGTTGCTGTTGCAGTTCCTCGCCCGACACGTCGACCAGGTGGAGTCGATCAGCTTCCGGGTGCCCGCCGACGAGCTGCCCGAGCTGTGGCTGACCGACCTGGCCGTGCACGTGGAGGCGCGGGTGGCCCGCCCCGGCGCGTCCGCCCCGATGGCCCGGCTGCTGACCGTGGACGCCATCGCCGGGCTGCCCGCCGGGCCGGGCCGGGTGCGGGTCGAGCTGGTCGAGGACCGCTGGCTGGCCGGCACCCACCTGCTCGACGGCGCCACCGGGCAGCTGGAGCTGACCTCGGACGGCCCACCAACGCCCACCGCGACGCTCACCGCGGCCGGGCTCTCCGCCCTCGCGTACGGGGTGCTCGACCCGGCCGAGGTGCACGTGCGCGGGCTGGGTGACGTGCCGCCGGACGCGGCGGCCGAGCTGCGCCGGCTCTTCCCGCGCGCGCTGCCGTACCTCTTCGCCGACTTCTGACCCCCGCTCCCGCCGGCCCGCGGGGGCCGGGGCGGTTTGGCGGGCCGCCGGACGGTTGGGCGGGTGCGCACGCGGGTAGCGTCCCCGGAATGCCGGAGTGGTTGCAAGCGGGTGCCTGGGGTCTGCTGGCCGGGTCGGCGCTGTTGGTCGGCGCGGCCGCCGGGTTCTTCGCCCGGGTGCCCCGCAAGATCATCGCGTCGATCATGGCGTTCGGCGCGGGGGTGCTGCTCTCCGCGGTCTCCTTCGAGCTGATCGCCGAGGCGCACGAGCAGGGCGGCCTGCTGCCGACCGCGATCGGCGCGGCGGTCGGCGCGTTGGCGTACACCGGGGCGAACATCCTCCTCGCCCGACGGGGCGCCCGGCACCGCAAGCGCGCCGGCGACGAGCAGCCCTCCGAGCAGGAGCAGCCCGGCTCCGGGTCGGCGATCGCGGTGGGCGCGCTGCTGGACGGTATTCCGGAGTCGGTGGTGATCGGCGCGAGCCTGCTCACCGGCGGGCAGGTCGGCCTGGTCACCGTGGTCGCGGTCTTCCTGAGCAACGTGCCGGAGGGCCTGTCCAGCGCCGCCGGCATGCGGCAGGCCGGCCGCACCCGCCGGTACGTCTTCCTGCTGTGGACGGCGATCGCCGTGATCAGCGGCGTGGCCGCGCTGCTCGGCTACACCCTGCTGGGCGGCGCCCCGCCGGAGGTGCTGGCCGCCATCACCGCGCTTGCCGCGGGCGCCATCCTGGCGATGATCACCGACACCATGGTGCCGGAGGCGTTCGAGGACGCGCACCTGCTGGTCGGCCTGATCACCGTGTTCGGCTTCCTGGTCGCCTTCGCCCTCTCCCACGCCTGAACGCCGCTCACCCCGGCACCTGGCCCCCGGAGTACGGGGGCGGCGCGCCTCGGCTGGGGTGTGGTTTAGGGGTGGGTTAAGAGCGGGCGTGGGATTCGTCGTTCGGGGGGTGCGGCTCCTAGCATCAGCGGGTGCGCATGAAGTCCGCCGTCGCCCTGCTCGTCCTCGGTGTCGCCACCGCGACCCTGCCCGCCTGCGGCAGCCGGCAGCCCGGCGACGAGGCGGTGACCGTCGCCGCCACCGGCGCGGCGACCACCCCCACCGCCACCCCCACCGCCACCGGGAAGCCGAGCCCCGCGAAGGCGACCCCGACGCCGACCGCGCGGGCCGGGCTGGGCCGCAGTCCGTCGCCGAAGGCGCCCACCCCCGGCAAGGCGCTCAGCGCCGGCAACCCGGGCGGTGGTGCGTCGGTGCCGGCCGAGGCGCGCGCGGTGGACACCTCCCGTCCGACCAGGACGATCGGCACCGGCACCCCGGCGAGCTGCACGTCGGACGCGGTGGTGAAGGCGGTCGCGGCCGGCGGGGTGATCACCTTCGACTGCGGGCCGGCCCCGGTGACGATCACGATGAAGGCCACCGCGAAGGTGCGCAACGCCAACGGGCCGAAGATCGTGCTCGACGGCGGCGGCAAGGTCACCCTCAGCGGTGGTGGCCAGCGGCGGATCCTCTACATGAACACCTGCGACGGCGCGCAGGGCTGGACCACCTCGCACTGCCAGAACCAGGACCACCCGCAGCTCACCGTGCAGAACCTGACCTTCGCCGACGGCAACTCCACCGGCGACCGTACGGAGGGCGGCGGCGGGGGCGCGATCTTCGTCCGGGGCGGCCGGGTGAAGGTGGTCAACTCCCGGTTCGTCGACAACCGCTGCGACCGGCTCGGCCCGGACCTGGGCGGCGCCGCGCTGCGGGTGCTCAGCCAGTACGACAACAAGCCGGTGTACGTGGTGAACAGCACCTTCACCGGCGGGGTCTGCTCGAACGGGTCGGCGCTGAGCAGCATCGGCGTGTCCTGGGTGGTGCTCAACAGCGTGCTGCGCGGCAACAAGGCGGTCGGCGACGGGGCGAACCCGGCGAAGGCCGGCACCGCGGGCGGCGGCAGCGGCGGCGCGATCTACTGCGACGGCAACGAGTTCACCGTGCGGATCGCCGGCACGATCATCGAGGACAACCACGCCAACGAGGGCGGCGGCGCGATCTTCTTCGTCAGCAACAACCGCACCGGCACCATGACCATCGAGAACTCCACCCTCCGGCGAAACAAGAGCGACGCCTTCGAGACCCAGGGCCTCCCCGGCATCTTCTTCCTCGGCGCCCGCCCCCCGACCATCACCTCCTCCCGCCTGAGCTGACGGTTGATCAGTAGGGGTTGCCGGTGCCGGGGGTGCGGGCCTTGAGGAGGGCGGCGGGGCGGCCGGGTAGGTCGGGGGCGCCGGACATGGGCGGGCCCTGGGTGTGGGCGCCTTCGGCCATGCCGGTGAACAGGTCGCGCAGGGCGGTCACCGCGTCGACCTTCGGGTGCCAGCCGAGCTCGGTCTCGGCGCGTTCGCTGGACATCAGCGGGGCGTTCAGACCCAGCTCGACCCAGCCGGCGTCCACCGGCTGCAGGCGGAACCGCCAGGTCAGTGCGGCGGCGACGCGCAGCACCGGGGAAGGCACCGGGACCGTCCAGCCCTTGAAGTGCCGGGCCACCAGCTCCGGGGTCAGCACCGGGTCCGCGGCGATGTTGAACGCGCCGCGCGCGTCACCCAGCACCGCCCGGGCGTACGCGTCGGCCACGTCGTCGGCGTGCACCGCCTGCATCCGCAGCCGGCGATTGGACGGTACGACCGGGATCCGCCCGTAGCGCAGCAGCCGCACCGGAGCCAGCGGCCCGAGGAAGTACCTGGTGATCTCGGTGCCCGCGTCCCGCTGGAAGATCAGCCCGGGGCGCAGCCGCACCACCCGCAGCGCGGAGTGTTCCCGCTCCACCTCGTCGAGCAGCGCCTCGACCTCGGCCTTGTCCCGGCTGTACGACGACCCGGGCACCCCGGTCGCCGGCCACCGCTCGCTGATCGGGTGGTCCTTCGGGCCGGGCGCGTAGGTGCCGACCGACGAGGCGTACACCAGGGCCGGAACGCCGGCCTGGACGACGGCCGCGGTCACCGCGCGGCTGCCGCCGACGTTGGTCCGGTGCAGGGTGCGCTGATCGTGGCTGGGCTGGATCTGCCAGGCCAGGTGCACGACCGCCGCCGCCCCCGCGAAGATCGCGGCGAGCTTGCCGTCCGCGCCCGGCGCCCCGATGTCGACCGAGTGCCACTCCACCCCGTCGTACGGCTCACCGGCGTCCGGGCCGGGCAGCCGGCGGGCCACTCCGACCAGCTCCAGCCCGGATTCCTGCCGCAGCCGGCGCAGCACCGCCGTCCCCACGTTCCCGCTGGCACCCACGATGACGATCCGCATACCGGCTGCCGTACCCGGTGAACCGGACTCCAACCCCGAAGCGGCCGGGGCCGGGGCGCGCGCGGTCGGCCCCGGGTGCCCGGGGCCGACCACCCCCGTCACCCGCGCCGGGACACCAGCGCGCCGACCAGGCAGGCGAACGCGGCGACGTTGGTGACCGTCCGCGCCAGGTTCCACCGCACCCAGGCCGTCTCGAAGGCCGACCGCACCGCGCCGAGGTCGGCGATCCGGTCCACCGGGCCGGCCGCCTCCAGCCGGTCGTTCAGCGGCACGTTCCACACCATGGTGATCAACAGCGTCGCGCCGTAGAGCGCCAGCGCCGCGACCGTCCAGGCCAGCACCGGCCCGCGTACGCCCAGGTGCAGCGCCACCGCCAGCAGGATCAGCAGCAGCGCGCCGAGGAACGCGGCCAGGAACCAGCCGTTCAGGATCCGCCGGTTGATCGACTGCATGGTCCCGACGAACGTCCGGTCGTCGACCGCGGCCAGGCCCGGCATCACCGAGCAGGAGTACGCGAAGAACAGCCCCGCCATCAGCCCGGTGACGATGGTGGCGGCGGCCAGCGAGATCGTCCTCATGCCCTCGATTCCACCTGGTGGGGTGGGGTGTGGGCCATGGTCGAGGGGCTCGCGTGCATGTGTGAGCGTCTGGGTCGGTGGCTTCGCCGGCGGGCGGCGGGGGCTCGCCGGGCGGGCGGGAAGGCGGGAGGCCGGAGTGGGTGGGGTCCGGTAGCCTGGTGCGGCGGGCCGCTAGCTCAATGGCAGAGCTGTGGACTTTTAATCCATAGGTTCAGGGTTCGAGTCCCTGGCGGCCCACCGAAACGGATACCCAAACGGAGGGGTGCAAGGTCGCAGAAACGCAGGCCACGACCGATGTCTTGGCCGCGCTGCCCTACCGCGGCCGGGACTTTGCGCCAGGGTGGTGGATTCGTGGGTCAGTTCTGGCCGGGGCTCGCTACGGGAAATCCTGCTTGCTTGGCGCATTCGAGCAGCCACTGGTCGTAGGTGACGAAGGCGGTGAGTGCCGTCTAAATGTTCTACAGCGTTGTCGTCTGTGGGTCGGCGCGGCTGGCCTCAGCTGGAGCGGGTTGCCGTGATGCCACCGTCGACGGCGATCTCGGCGCCGTGGATGTAGCCGGCGTGGTTCGAAAGCAACCAGGCCACCGCGTCGGCGGTTTCGTCGGGGGTTCCGGGGCGTCCGGCGGGGGTGCCGGCGGTCATCTGAGCGATGACGTCGCCGTCGGCTGCGTTGATCGGGGTACGCGTCGCCCCGGGGGAGACGGTGTTGACCCGCACACCGCGGGGGCCGAACTCCGCGGCCCAGCTGCGGGCGAGTTGGATCTCGGCGGCCTTGGTCGCGGAGTACAGCCCGACGAAGGGGTGCCCGACGTGAGCCATCCACGAGCCGATGACGACGATCGCGCCGTGGCCGCGTGCGGCCATCATCGGGGCCAGTGCGGCGGTTAGGACGTGGGGGGCGCGGACGTTGACCGCGAGTGTGGCCTCCAGGTCGGTGTCGGTGAGGCTCACCGTGTCGACGGCCGGGCACAGGGCGGCGTTGTGGACCACCGCGTCCAGTCGCCCACCGGCGGCCTCGGCGGCGGCGCGGGCGAAGTCCCGCAACACCTCGGGTGGGCTGGTCAGGTCGGAGGGGACGAACACGGCGTGTCCACCGCTGCCCTCGATGTCGGCGACGACGGCGGCGCCACGGGTCTGATCGCGGCCGGTGACGACGACGCACCATCCCTGCGCCGCCAGGGTCCGGGCGGTGGCGGCGCCGATGCCGCTGGTGGAGCCGGTGATCAGGACGGTGCGGGTCTGCTCGGCGGGAGTCTGGGTGAAGGTCATGGTCCCCACCTCACCGCAGGCGTACGGCACGCACCAGGACGCGTTGTGCCTGGTCACGTCATGACCAGGTTCGCGCCGTGGGGTGCTCCTACACTGGGTGGGTGCCTGCTGACCGTGCTGCCCTGGGGGCGTTCCTGCGGTCCCGGCGCGACCGCCTAACCCCTGCCCAGGTCGGCATCAAGGCCTTTCCCGGCCCGAGGCGGGTGCCGGGTCTACGCAAGGAGGAACTCGCCGTGCTCGCCGGGCTGAGCCCGGACCACTACAGCCGCCTGGAACAGGGCCGCCAGCACACCGTCACCGACGAGGTGGTGCAGGCGTTGTCGCAGGCGCTGCAGCTGGACGAGATCGAACGCGCCCACCTGCGGGATCTTGCCGCCCCGACCTCGCGCCGGCGATGGGCGCGGCCGGAGGTCGCTCAGCAGCCCGACCCGGGGATGCTGCGCCTGATGGGGGTGCTCAACCACGTCCCGGTGCTGCTGCTGGGGCGCCGTACGCAGGTGCTGGCGCGCAACGGGCTGTTGAGCGCGGTACTGGGCACTGCCCTCGAGCCGGGGTCGTCGTTCGCGCGGTGGCTTTTCCTGGATCCCGACGCGCGGGTGCGGATCGTGAACTGGGCAGACTTCGCCGCCGCCGCGGTCGGAGCGCTGCGCTACGAGGCGGGACGCCACCCCGACGATCGGCGACTCGTCGACCTGGTGCAGGAGTTGCGCAGCGGTGATCCCGACGTCGCGCAGTGGTGGGACGACCAGCGGGTAACCTTCCGCACCTCGGTCACCAAGCACCTGGCCCACCCGACGGCCGGACCGCTCAGCTTCGGCATCGAGTCCCTCATCGGGCCGCACGATCCCGAGCAACGCCTGGTCGTCTACACCGTCGAACCCGACTCACCCACGGCACAAATTCTGCCCATGCTCGCCAGCTGGACACCCGAGCCGCAGGAGCCAGGCAGAGCGGGCGGAACAGCGCCGCGAACGATCACCCAGCCGGGACATGCTGCGCTACCCGGGCGAGCCGGGTCTGGCTCATCGGGCATCGTCCGAGGCTCGTGAGCTGGGCAAAGTCAGCGGTAACGGGTTACCCGAGATCGTGGCGGCGTGGTTCGCGTGGTGGCACCTCCGGCCCACCGAGATGTTGGATGCGAACCACTGCGCCTTATGAGGGGGATGCTGGGGTGGGCCGCTTCTACTTGTCGAGGTAGTGGCCGTGGCAGGCGACGATTTCCAGGTCGCCGCCACGGACGCGGTAGATGAGCCGGTCTTCGTCATTGATGCGGCGGGACGACCATCCAGAGAGCGGGCCTTTCAGCAGTTCAGGCTTGCCGAGACCGGTTCCGTGTGGATCCCGTTGAACGTCGAGGATCAGTTGCTGATGCGGCGGGCCATCTTCACGTCCCGGCGTAACCAGCCGTCGTAGTCCTCCCATGCGTTGGGAGTGAAGACGATGCGCAAGCTCATGCGGCTTCCTTGCCGGGTTTCGGAGAGTAGGACTTCGAGTCGAGCGGATGCTCCTCGGGTAGGCCAGCATCGGCTTGGGCGATGCTCTCCAGCAGACGGCGGGCGTTCGAGGCGGAACCGAGAACATGCAGCGTCTCGTTCATAGCGTTCCACTCGTCGAGCGAAACCATGACGACGGCCTTGCCGCCGCCGCGGGGGATGATGCACTCCTCGGCATCATCGATCACCGCATCGACCACGGCGGCGAGGTTCTTACGAACGTCGCTGATTGTCAGCACCTTCACTTGGCCCCCCAAGAGCAGAACGTACGGTCAAACGTACGTTTGACCGTACGTCGGGACGAGGGGTGTCGGTGGGCGTGCGCCGAACTGACCGACTGAGAACCCCTTGAACTGGCCAAACGTCCCGGTAGCGGGTCGCCGGTGGCGATGGTCGGGCGGTTCGCGCGCCGAGGGCCGCGTCGACGCGGGTGATGAACTGCCGGACCGGTCGTAGTTGCTACCGCTGAGTGAACTGTCCTTGCTTGGCGCCGGCCAGGAAGCTGGTCCAACCTTCGCGGCGGAACAGGAGAGCCGGGCCGGTCGGGTCCTTGCTATCCCGGAGAGCCACCGCGTCAGCGAGGTCGGCGACCTCGACACACTGGCCGTTCCCGCTGGACCGGGTGCTCTTCTTCCACTTGGCACGGGACAGGTCGACCGAGGTCATCCCGTACCTCCTTCCTGACTGATCGCGGCGGCGTGTTCCTGGATCAGCTTGATAGAGCTGGTCGGGTCGAGTGCGGTGGCACGAAGGTGTTCGAACGTGCTGGTGTAGCGGCGGACGTCTGCTTCCCGTTCGAGGAACAGGTCGCCGGCCATGCTGTCGACGTACACCAGGGCAGGGTCGGCTGGGTCGGGGAAATCCATGACGACGAACGAGCCGGGCATGCCGGCGTGCGCGCCCGAGGTGAATGGGATGACCTGGAGTGTGATGTGCGGCTGGCCCGCTGCGGTCACCAGGGCGTCGAGCTGTTCGGCCATGACGGCTGGCCCGCCGGTCAACCGGTGCAGGACGGCCTCGTCGAGGATCGCCCAGAGGCGCAGCGGCTCCGTCTTGAGGAGCGACTCCTGCCGCTGCATGCGCGCCTCCACCCGAGCCTGCACGTCCGCGTCGGTCGCCAGCGGCAACACGCCCCGGATCACGGCGCGGGCGTAGTTCTCGGTTTGGAGGAGGCCGGGGACGAAGAGCGACTCGTAGTTGTGGACCGAGCGGGCTTCGGCTTCGAAGCTGATGTACGTGGTGTAGAGCTCCGGCAGCTCCGACTCGTACGCCTGGAGCCAGCCCAGCTGCGCGGCTTGGCGCGACAGGGCGATCAACTCGGTGCGCTTGTCCTCGTCGGTGATGCCGTACTTGTCGAGCATCGCCATCAGGGTGCGGCGCTGTGGGCGGACCTTGGCCGTCTCGATGCGGTAGAGGGTGGCGGGGTTGATGCCGGTCTGCTCGCTGACCTCGTCGCGGGTGAGACCGGCCGCGGTGCGCAGGCCGCGCAGCTCCGCCGCGAGCCGCCGGAGGCGCACGGTGGGCGGTTGCCGTCGAGCTGACAACTCCATGCCCCTTCGCTCCTGTCGTAGTCAGAGTGTGCCCGCCGTGCGGATGCAACCGACAGCCAGGCCAGGCAAGTGACGTACATGCTGATGCAATGCTTGCATTCTCACTAGTGCATGGGCACTATGGGCATGAGCATGTCAGGTCGGTGCGGCACACGAAAGCCGCGCAGTGCGGCGGTGGGGCTCGCGAGCGCAGGGGCTCACCGCCCGTCCGGCCTCGGACGCCTCTCGGCAGGGGCGCGGCCCGCCACCCGAAGCGGGCTGCGTCCCTGCCGAGAGGCCGAGTCAGGGAGGCAACGCAGTGGTTCCATCCCTCGTCCTGGCGGTGGTCGCGATGCTCGGCTTCGCCGCCGGACTGTTCCTGTTCAAGGTCAAGTCCCGATGGTGCCGACGGTGCGGGTCGGCACTGAACTGCCCCGACTGCGGAGGCCGCAGATCCCGCCCGCACCCTGGCCGGACGAGTTGGACGAGCGGACTGTGACCCGCAGGCTGCGCGTCTCGTACGACGAGTACGTGTCGGTGACCGCCCTGACCCTGGCTCAGCGACACCGCCCCGTCTGGTCCCGGAGCAGCCGGCGGCGCGTGTGCCGGTGCGGGTCCGACCTACCCTGCCGGGTCGTTCACCGCGTACCGGTCGCGCGTCGACACTGGCCGCGGGAGGGTACGCGGTGAGCGACAGCCAGGAGCAGGCGATCGTCGCGGTGCACGTTCGCGGAGTCGACGGCATGTGCGTCGGCTGCCGGGCATGGTGGTCGCGGCTGACGCCGTACCCCTGTTGGCAGGTGGAGTGGGCGACCAGCCGCGCGGCCCGGGCGATCACCGCGCGGTTCCTCGGCGGCGTGCGGTGACCGCTCACGGTCCGGTGAGCCCGGCGTGGACGTGCGGCGGCTGCGGGACCGATTGGCCGTGCCAGACCCGACGCCGGGAGTTGCGAGCGGAATTCGACCGCGCCCCGGTGTCGCTGGCCCTCTACCTGGCCGCCCAACTCGTCGATGCCACCCAGGACCTGGGCCACGTCCCCGCCGGTCACCTGCACCACCGGTTCATTGGCTGGACCCGGTGAGTGTCCTGCGGCCCGGGGACGAGAAGTTCCACTACAGCGACGGCTCCCACAAGTGGATCCCGCCAGATCCGGACTACGACCAAGAGGTCTGGGACGAGCAGGTCCGCCAGCACAAGCACGGCCACCTCAGGAACGAGCGTCCCAAGATCCGCATCCAACGTCTCGTCTGACCTGGCCGGCCCGGAGGCGGTGGTCGACTACTACGCCGAGCTGGACGTCGGACAGTGCACAAGGTGGCGTCAGCCGAAGAGGGCGGCGGGGATGTCGGCGTAGAACTCGGCGGGGTCGCGGGACAGGGACGCCTTCACCCTCGCGGTGGGGGTGTCGGCGACGACCTCCAACCTGCCCGCCTCCAGCCCGTCCAGGGCTTGGGCGACCACCTCGTGCGGCGGGAGTTTCGGGATGTCGACGCCGGCCATCATGTCGGTGTCGGCGATGGCCAGGGCCAGGGCGGTGACCTGCGTCTGCTGGCCCGCCAGTTCGAGCCGTACGCCGTTGGTGAGCGACCATTCCGCGGCTTTGGAGGCGGCGTAGCCGTTGCTGGCGGGGGCGAAGGCGTACCAGCTCAGGGCCGAGATGACGTTGAGGATGGCGCCGCCGGCGAGGCGGGGGGCGAAGGTGCGGATGACGTCGAGGGTGCCCCAGAAGTTGGTGTCGAACTCGCGACGGATGTTGTCCGTGGAGGGGCCGAGCAGCGGGGCGTGGGTGGAGATGCCGGCGTTGTTGATCAGGATGTCGAGGTCGCCCACCTCGGCCGCCGCGGCGTCGATGGACTCCCGGTCGGTGATGTCCAACCGGAGCGGGACGACACCGGGGATGTCGATCAGGTCGGGTCGGCGGGCGGTGGCGTAGACGGTGGTGGCGCCGCGGGCGAGGAGCGCCTCGGCGAAGGCCTTGCCGAGGCCACGGTTGGCGCCGGTGACCAGGGCTTTCGTGCCGTTGATCTGCATACGGCTACGGTATGACCTGACGCTGACGTCAGAGGCAAGTGTTGCGAGGTGGGTCACAGTGCGGATCGGGGACCTGGCGTCGAGGGCGCAGGTGAGCGTGCGGGCGCTGCGCTACTACGAGGAGCAGGGGTTGCTCACCTCGACCCGCAGCGAGAGCGGGCAGCGGCGCTACCGGGACGCGGCGGTCAACCGGGTCCGGCTGATCCAGCAGCTGTACGGCGCTGGGCTCTCCAGCAGGACGATCGCCGAGCTCATGCCGTGCGTGGACGCCAACGAGAGCACGCCGGAGTCGCGGGCGCGGCTGGCGGCGGAGCGGGACCGGATCGACGCGCAGATCGCCGAGCTGATGAGCGCCCGGGACAGGCTCAACGACATCATCGAGATGACGTCGAGGCCGAACCCGCAGTGCGACTACGCATAAGCCGGCCCGGACGCATGAACTGACGGGCCTCGTACTATGGGTGACGGATTCGCGTCAGTTCTGCCCGGGGCTCGCTACAGGCAGTCCTGCCGCCTTGGCGGATTCGAGCAGCCGCCGGTCGTAGGTGACGAAGGCGGTCAGTGCCGTGCCGGACTCGTTGGTCAGCACCTGGGCGGTGGCCAGGTGGATGGCGTCGAGGCTGCGGAGCATCGGCTCGGCGAACGCGGCTGCGGTCGCGCGGATCGTGCTGTCGATCTCCAGCCGGAACAGCCGTCCGACGGCAGCCGGCACCCCGATCAAGGCTTGCGGGGCTGATCGGCGCAGCGCCCTGGGCACCTCCACCTCGACAAGAGCGGAGGAGACCAGCGGCACGTCGTCGTGCGTATTCAGCCAGGAGACAAGGTCCGCGCTACACGCCTCCTGCCGCACCAGCTTGACGACGGCTGCGGAATCGAGATAGATCACCAGCGCTCCTCGTCCCGCATCGCAGCGAGCGAGGCCGCCACATCAACGTTCTCGTCACCGAGCTTCGGAGGAAGCGGCACGGAGCCGCCGCCAGTGGGTGCGACGGCTCGCCCTGCCGCCACCAACTTGGCCAACACCGACCTGTCATCGCCCACCGGAACGAGTCGGGCGATCGGGTGTCCGCGGTCGGTGATCTCAACAGTCTCGCCACCACTCACCCGCGCCAACACCTGGCTCGTGTTCTGGTTCAGCTCCCGGACACCGATGCGCTCCATGGGCACGAGTGTAGAACTAAATGTTCTACCCTCCTAGCTCCTACCGTCATTCGGGCTACGTTTGCGGCGAACGACAGCTGGCCGGCCCGAAGACGAGCCGGCCGGCCGTCGTTCGAGGGTCAGCGGAAGCGGGGGTCGTTGCCGGCCCGGGTGTCCACCGTCAGGGACAGGGCGCGGGCGATGTCGCCCCAGGAGACGTACGAGAAGTTGGTGGCGTCCCGCTCCTCGTCCACGTCGGGCCCGGTCTCCGGCTCGTCGTGCGAGACGAAGAGGCCCTCGCGGTACTTGCCGACCGGCCGGTTGGTCACGGCGAGTCCATCGGAGCCGTTGATGTCGTCGGCGCCGGCGACGCCCTTGACCCGGAAGCTGCCGACCGGCCGGTTGGTGCCCTGGCGCTGGTAGACGGCGAAGGTATCATCGCCCTGGCTGGACACGAGCACGTACCCGGTCGCGCCCCGCCCGTAGTAGATGTCGACGCCCTCCGCGTCGGCGGTCAGCAGGTTGCCGCCGTACCCCTTGGCGTTCGGGTCGACCGGCTCGCACTCCTCGGTCTCGCTGTCGTACGCGTCGTGGATGCCGTAGTCCCTGACCCGGTCGACCAGGGTCGGCCGGCTGCGCGGGCCGAGCGGGAGCTGCAGCCGCCACAGGCCGACGTCCTCCTGCGCGGCGTAGAGCACGCCCGAGCGCTGGTCCACCGCGAGACCTTCGAGCTGCGGCAGCACGCCCGGCTCCTCGCAGGGCACCCAGTTCGTACCGTCCGGCAGCCGGAAGCTGCTCGGCAGCGCGAGCTGCTGGTTGTCGGTGTAGCCGAGCTTCCCGCCGGTCTCCGTGATCCGCACGGTGGCGACCTTGGTGGTGCCCTCCTGGGTGACGACGGCGTACGTCTCACCCGGCCGTGGCTGCCAGACGGCGAGGCCGTACGCGGTCTGCTCGTCGTCCACCGCCGCCCGGTCCGGGTTGAACAGGAAGCGCTGGTCGGGCGCGGTGACCTCGGTCAGCGGGGTGCGTGCCGCCGCGCCCGCCGGGTCGATGACGAAGAACCGCAGCTGGTCGTTGTAGCGGTCCGAGACGACGGCGACGTCGACCCAGCGACCGCCCAGCCGAACGTCGTACGCGATGTCGACGTTGTTGTAGCGGCCCGCGACCCCGTCGGCGCGCGGCGCGGCGGTGGCCGGCAGCGACTGGAGCTCGCGCGAGCGCAGGTCGTAGACCCGCAGGCCGCCCTCCTTGGCGGTCACGATCACGACGGACCGGCGGGAGTCGGTGGGGTGGACCCAGATCGCCGGGTCGTCGCCGGAGGCGTTGCCGCCGGCCTCGTCGTCGTACAGGACGGGGGTCTCGTTGTCGGTGGTCACCACGGCGGGCCGGCCACCGGCGGCGCCGGCCGGCAGCGGGGCGAGCAGGGCGGCGACGACGGCGCTCACCGTCATCGCGGCGCTCAGGGTGCGCATCATGCCCCAGGACCCTGCGGTACGCAGGTGGCCGCCGCGCCGACCGACGGTTGCCGCCGGGGAAATCCGGGCCGGCGGGCGCCTGACGCTCAGGCGGCCCCGGCGAGCCGGATCGCCTCGACCTTGCCGTCGAGCAGCAGCGGCCCGGCGGCGTACGGCACCAGCAGGGTGTCACCCCGGCGCACCGGCAGGTCGTCGTGCTCGCCGACCAGTCGGCCCGCGCCGGCCGTTACCACCAGCACGCAGAAGCCCTGGTCCAGCCGGTCACCGCCGCGCAGGCGATGGGCGGCGAAGAAGTCGTCCGCGGCTTCGGGCAGCAGTCGGCCGGCGCTGCCGCGCAGGTCGGCGAGGCGGGACGGCGTCCAGGCGTTCCGGTCGACGCACTGCAGGGCCAGGTCGTAGCCCAGGCCCAGGTGGCCGTCGGCGAGGCCGAAGCTCTCGTACTCCAGCAGCACGGAGAAGTCGGTCGGCTCCTGGACCTCGACCAGCAGGATGCCGTCGCCGATCGCGTGCGGCAGGCCGGCCGGGCAGAGGATCGCGTCACCCGCCGCGACCGGGATCCGGTTGGTGGCGGCGAGCATCGCCTCGGTCTGCTGCCCGCCCACCCAGCCGGCCAGCTCGTCGGCCGGCACGTCCCGGGCGAACCCCAGGTGCACGTACGCGCCGGGCCGCGCGGAGACGATCACCCAGGCCTCGGTCTTCCCGTACGGCGAGGCGAGGTGCGCGGTGGCGAAGCGACGGTCCGGGTGCACGTGCAACGGCAGGCGCTGCCCCGCGTCGAGCAGCTTCACCAGCACCCCGGTGTCGGCGCGGTCCGGGCCGAGCCACCAGCGCGGGTCGGCGGCGATCGCCTCGGCCAGCTCCCGGCCGTCGGTCAGTGTCGACAGGCCGGACGGGGCGAGCCCGAACCGGCTGGTCACCGAGCCGACCCAGTCCTCCGGGCGGTCGGGCAGCGCCGGCAGGGCACGGAACTCGGCGATCCGGCCGGCACCGCGGTAGAACGTCTCGGGCTGGTTGGCGGGCAACACCTGAATGGTCATCGTCGACAGTCTGCCCCAACGCCGAACCGCTCGGCCATCTGCTGGAGGGTCGCGGAGGTCCCCTGTCCCACCCTCGCCGTCGTGGATCTGCACCTGGTGGTGTGCCGTACCCTGTGCGCCGTCACCTGTGAGGTGTGCTGGGCGTGCGATGTTAATCGGGGAATCGAACCCCGGCGCCTGCCCTCGGCGCGCGACGGGTGAGCCGGATATCCCCCCGGCTCGGGGGTTCCGTGCACGCCTCCACGTCGGCTACCTGCTCCGCGACTCCTCAGTCCAGCAGCTCGACCTCCCAGTTCGTCCGCTGGATCAACGTGTCCACCTCGCGAAGCTGCCGGGCGAGGTCGTCCGCCTGCCGGCGCAGCTCCGCCACCGGCAGCGCCGGGATCATCTTCAACTCGGAGCGCAGTTGACGGTAGCCGCGCTGGCCGTCGCCCGCGGCGGCGTCCGCCGCGGCCGCGACCACACCGTGCCGCAGCCGGAGTACGTCCCGACGCGCGAGCGCGTCGGTGAGGGTGCCGATCCCCTCCAACCCGGTGGCGGCGTTGGTGCGGTTGATCCGCCGGATCAGCGACTCCAGTTCACCGAGCACCTCGCTCACCTCGGTGAGGAGAGCCGACGCGTCCTCCGCGGGCGCCTCGCCCTCCTGGTAGCGGGCGCTGGCGGTGATCCGGGCCCGGAGTTGTTCGGCGCGCCGCGCCGCGTCCGCGCGCAGCGCCAGGGCCTCAGCCAGCTTCATGGGCCCAGTATGGCCACCGAAGATCACCGCCGCGCTCCAGTTGACACTTGATTAAGTAGATGCTTGAGTAAGCCCCATGCCGACCGCCACCCGGGACCACCGCCTTGACGCCCTGTTCACCGCGCTGAGCGACCCCACCCGACGCGACATCGTGGCGCGACTCAGCACGGGCGAGGCGACGGTCAAGGAGCTGGCCGAGCCGTACGCGATGAGCCTGCAGGCCGTCTCGCAGCACATCCGGGTGCTCGAACGGGCCGGTCTGATCAGCCAGGGGCGGCACCGGCAGACCCGGCCCTGCCGGCTCGAACCGGCGGCCCTCGACACCGCGCTGTCCTGGATCGAGCAGAGCCGGCGCACCTGGTCCGACCGGATGGACCGGCTGGAGGGCCACCTGGCCCGCGTACAGCAGGGCGAGGAACGGTGAGCGACGACGAGCTCGTCTACCGGCGGGTCTTCCGCGCGCCACGCGAGCTGGTGTGGCGGTGCCTCACCGAGCCGGCCGAGCTCGCCCGGTTCTGGGGGCCGAGCGGCATGTCGACCCCGATCGACGGCATCGTCGTGGAGCTGCACCCCGGCGGGCGCTTCGAGACCCTGATGGTCGGCGAGCTCGGTAGCCACCGGATGACGGCCACCTTCACCGAGGTCGTCCCGCCCGAGCGGCTCGCCTGGGTCGAGCCGGCCACCGGGATGCACACCACCAGCACCCTGGACGACCTCGGCGACGGCGGCACCGCCGTGGTCATCCACCAGCGGCACGTGCCCGAGCTGATGTGCCTGCCGGAGGCCCGCGCCGGTTTCCTCACCTCACTCGACAGGCTCGAAGAGCATCTGGCCCGCCTCGCACCGGGAGACCGACAGTGACCGATCCGCAGTCCTTCGTGGCGCCCACCTACCTCGCGTTCGCCGACCTCCTCGCCGACTCGCCCGTCGAGATCTGGGACGCCCCGACGCTGTGCGACAAGTGGCTCGTTCGCCACGTGGTCGCGCACGTCACCATGCCGGCGCGGCTGACCCACGAGCGGTTCGGGGCCGAGCTGGCGGCGGCCCACGGCGACTTCGCGGTGCTGTCGAACGCGGTTGCCGAACGGGACGCCGCGCTACCCGTCGCCGACCTGCTCGACCAGCTCCGGTCACCCCGACTGCACGGCTGGCAGCCGCCCGGCGGCGGTGCCGCCGGTGCGCTCAGCCACGCCGTCATCCACTCCCTGGACGTGACGATCGCGCTCGATCGGGCGCCGGTCGCTGCGCCGGAGGCGGTTGTCGCCGTCCTCGACCAGCTCACCGCCGCCGACGGCGCCCTGTTCGGGATCGACCTGACCGGGGTCCGGCTGGAGGCCACCGACACCGACTGGAGCTGGGGCGACGGACGGGTCGTGCGGGCCGACAGCGGGTCTCTGGTGGCCCTGCTGAGCGGCCGTACGCTGCCGGACGGCCGGACGCTGCGATGACGCGGGCCGACCGCCGGGGGATCATGGCCTTCGTAGCCGCCGCGCCTCCCTTTCAAGGCTCATCACCACCGACCGCATTGCATGCATAATGAATGCATGGTCGCTCTTCAGATCCGGGATGTACCGGAAGACGTACGGGATGCCCTGGCAGCTCAGGCCAAGGCGCGAGGGCAGTCACTCCAGGCCTATCTCCTCGAGCTGGTGGAGACTCAGGCTCGACGGCTGCGCAACACTGCGGTCCTCGACCGCTTCGCCGGCCGGTCGGACGGCACGCACTCGCTACCGGGGGAAAGCGCCGACGAACTGAACGACCAGCGGGAGCAGCGCGGTCCGTGGGGAAGCGCCGCGTGATCGTCGTGGACGCCTCGGTCCTGGCCGACGCTCTGGTCGATGACGGTCCGGTCGGTGACGCGGCTCGGGCGGAACTGACCCGCGACCCGCACTGGGCTGCGCCGAGCCACCTGCTGGTCGAGGTCATGTCCGTCATCAGAGGCAAGGTCCTCGGCGGGAAGCTTGGTCCCACCCGAGCTCAGGAGGCGATAACCACCCTGCCCATGTTGGTCATCGACGACGTGGGGATCGCGCCACTGCTCGACCGGATGTGGCAGTTGCGCGGCAATGTCACGGCGTACGACGCGGCATACGTAGCGGTGGCGGAGCTGATGACCTGCCCGCTCGTGACCGGTGACGGTCGGCTCGCCAAGGCCAGCGGCGTCCGCTGCGAGATTCGGCTGCTCGCGACGTCCTGACGGCGGAGCACCTGGATGATCCGGGCTGTGCCGGCGGCTCCGCACTTGCTGTGGCTATCCGATCCGGTGCGTTTCAAGGAAGTCCCAGACCGCCTCGGCCGTCGGGGTGCCGGCCAGCGAGTCGGGCCACCGATGGCCGCCCGTCACCCGGTAAGCGGTGATGGTCGAGCCGCCGGAACAGCCCCGCCAGCGCCGGACCTCGCCGGTGCCCTGGTAGGCCTGGCCGGTGGAGCCCGTGCACCGGTCGAGCGCGGCCCAGCCGGCCAACCAGTCGGCCACGGCGGGCAGCTGCCAGGTCGTGTCGCCGGGGTCCCCGTCGTACGGCACGATCGGGTCGTCGGCGGCGTGGATGTCCAGGATCGACACCGGGCGGCTCGGCCGGCAGCCGCCGTCCTTCGGGGTGTACATGTTGCCGACCACCGAGGCGATGGCGGCGATCCGGTCGGCCAGGTGGCAGGCGAGGTAGTTCGCCATCCCGCCGCCGTTGGAGATGCCGGTCGCGTAGATCCGCGACCGGTCCACGCAGTACCCGCCGGTCAGCGCGTCCAGCAGGGCTCGGGTGGCCGGGAGCTCCTCGATGCCGTGGTCCACCGGCCCGGCGCTGGCCCACATCGGCGGCCCGCCGCGACCGTCCGGCAGGCCCTGCGGGTACACCACCAGGAAGCCGGCCCGGTCCGCCACCGGGTCGAAGCCGGTGGCGGCCGCGGCGCCCTCCGCCGTGCCGCCGTGGCCGTGGTAGACCAGCAGCACCGGCTGCGGCGTACCCGCCGCGACGCCGGCCGGGCGGTGCACCAGCGCCGTCCGCCGGCTCTGCCCCTCGCTGGTGGCCGGGTCCACCGCGAAGTCGAGGGTACGGTCGGCGCCGCCGGTCGCCCGCTGTCCGCAGCCGTCGACCGGCGCGGCACCGGTGGAGACGGGGTGAGTCGGCGCCGCACTCTCGTGCGTCGGCCTGCCCGGCGGCGTGCAGGCCGCCAGGCAGGCGACCACGGCCAGGGTCACGACCGCCCGAGCCGCCCCGTGGTCGGCACGACCGGAGCGCGACCGGTGGCGCATGCTTCACCGTCCCTGACTGGCCGACATCGACGAGTCTAACGACGGGCGGCGACCCCTACCGCTGGGTCGACACCGGAGCGGCGAAGAACTCGGCGATCGGGTCGACCAGCCGCGGCCGGGCGATGGCGATCGCGTCGTGCCGGCTGCGCGGCACCACCAGCGTGCGGGCCCGGGGCATGGCCCCGGCCAGCGCCTCGTTGATCTTCGCGAAGTACGGCGGGGCCTCGGAGCCGCAGGCCAGTAGCACCTCCGCGGCGACCCCGGCGTACCGGGCGGCCGGGCCGCCGTCCTCCGCGATCATCCGGGTCTCGGCCAGCGTCGTGACCAGCAGGTCGCCCATGGTCCGGCCGATCGGGGTACGCAGGAACGCCCGGGTCATCGCCGTCTGCACGCCGAGCGGCAGCCGCGCCGCGGCGGTGTGGCTGTTGACCCCGGCGCCGACGATCGCCAGCGCCCGGGCGGTCTCGCCGGCGGCCGCCGCCCGCTCGGCGGGCTCGAGGTAGTCGGTGGCCATCAGGCCGTCGACGTTGACCGCGGCGTCGTAGAGGGCGAGCCGCTCGATCGGCAGCCGGAGCGCGGCGCTGAGCGCGAGATAACCGCCGGAGCTGTGCCCGAGGACGTTGCGCGCCCCGGTGTGGGTCAGCACCGCGTCGAGGTCGTCGATCTCCTGGTCGACCGTGTACGGCTCCCGCCTCGGTGGGGCGTCCGCCCGGCCCCGGCGGTTGTAGCTGTGCACGGTGAACCGGTCGGCGAGGGCCGCGACGAGCCGGCGGTACTCGTGGATGGTGATCCCGCCGCCGTGCACCAGGACCAGGCCCGGGCCGGCGCCGGTGCTGTGCAGGGCGAGCTGCGCGCCGTCGGGCGCGGTGATCCGCTCCATGGCTGCTCCTTCCGTCGAGGTCGCGTCGAACCGACACCGCGGGCCCGGATCGCCACCACACCGCGAGCCGAAACCGCGAACACCGTTTGCAGTTTACAGTAGACCGGTGACCGACGCAGCCTCGAATTCCGGCCGCCGGCCGCCGATCTGGGCCCGGCCCGAGCGCGGCGCGCGGGGGCCGGCCCCCGCCCACAGCCGGGACGCCATCGTTGCGGCGGCGATCACGCTCGCCGACTCCGCCGGGCTCGACGCCGTGTCGATGCGGGCGGTGGCCGGCGCGCTGGGCACCGGCGCCGGCTCGCTCTACCGCTACCTGAGCTCCCGGGACGACCTGCTCGACCTGATGGCGGACGCGGCGGTGGGCGAGCTGGCGCCGTACCCGGACCGCGGTGACGACTGGCTGGCCGGCCTGCTGGCGATCGCCCGCCGGCAGCTCGCGCTGTACCGCCGGCACCCCTGGCTGATCGACGCCACCCAGCGATCAGGGGCGCCCGGGCCGCACGCGCTCGGCTACTTCGACGCCTGCCTGGCGGTGCTGACGCCGGTCGAGTGCCCGGTCACCGCCAAGTTCGAGGCGATCGCGATGCTGACCGGCGTGGTGTCGCTCTTCGCCCGCAACGAGGCCGCGTCCGGGTCGCTCAGCTTCGACGGCGTGGACCTGGCGGCGTACCCGCATCTGGTGGCCGCGTTCGCGGCGCCCGGCTCCCCGGCGCCCCGCCGGAACCTGTTCGAACGGACGCTGCGCGGCCTGCTCACCGGCCTGCTCACTGCGGACTGACCGGCCGGCTCCCGCGGGCCGCGCGCGTCGGTGACCGACCGGCGCGGTGATCGGCTCAGCGGCGCACGCCCACCGCGCCGTAGCCGTGCGACACCCCGGCTCCGGGCGCGCCGTCCGGCCGCCAGTCGGCGAGCCGGACCAGGCCCGGTTCGACCGGGTCGTACCCGTCGAGGAAGCGGGCGATGTCGGCGTGCCGGCGCGGCACCAGCGGAGCGCTGCTGCGCCGGTAGACCGCGGCGCCCTGCTGGGCGGCGGCCGGCGGCGCGCCGTCCAGGGTGAGATGGGACAGCACCAGCAGGCTGCCGGGGACGGTGGCGTCGCGCAGCCGGGCCACCGCGGCCCACGGGTCGTCGGCGTCCGACACGAAGTGCAGCACCGCGACCAGCAGCACCGCCACCGGCCGGTCGAAGTCGATCGTCGACCGGACGTCCGGGTGGTCGAGGATCTCCGCCGGCCGGCGCAGGTCGCCGCGGACCACCACCGTGCGCGGGTCGGCCGGCAGCAACCGCCGGGCGTACGCCACGGCGACCTCGTCGTGGTCCACGTACGCCACCCGGGCGTCCGGAGCGACCGCCTGCGCGACCTCGTGCACGTTGCCCTGGGTGGGCAGCCCGGCGCCGATGTCGAGGAACTGCCGGACACCCCGCTGCGCGGCGTAGCGCACCGCCCGGCCGAGGAAGTGCCGGTTGGTCTGGGCGGCGACCCCGGTGTCCGGGAAGATCTCCAGCACCCGCTCGGCGGCGGCCCGGTCGGCGGCGAAGTTGTGGCAGCCGCCCAGGTAGTAGTCGTACATCCGGGCGACGTTCGGGGTGTCGGTGTCCGACGGCTGGGTCACGGCGAGGCTCCGGGGATCGACGGCGGCGGGGCGCGACTCGATGTCTAGCACCCCGCGCCACGATCCGCTGACCCGCCGTGTCGTTGATCCGGTTGAAGCGGCCCGCCACCAGGGACGACGGTGGGGGCCCGAGGCGACGAGGAGGCACGCCGATGACCGGTCGACGCGAGACCGTCGAGGTCGATCCCGCCCTGTTCCGGGCCGTCTACGATTCCCCCGCGTCGCTGCCCGGCGAGCACCGCTGGACCACGTCGGAGCACGACGTACGCCGGATCGAGAAGCTGCTGAACATGCCGGCGCGCAGCATCGGCGCGCCGCTCTGGGTCAGCGGCGACCAGCCGGACTGCCCGAAGTGCGGCCGGCGGATGAGCTGGCTGGACATCGTGTCGTCCGCGCTGAAGGGGGTGCACGACCCGGCGATGATCGCCACCGTGATCCTCGGTGACCGCAAGTACGTCAACACCGAGGTCCCGGACGGGATCGCCGGCGTGTACTGCCTGGACTGCCACACCCCGATCGAGGGCCTGCGCAGCTTCAAGTGCCACAACTGGGCGTACGCCTTCGAGGCGCTGGAGGCGGTGCGCGAGCAGATGACCGCCCGCCCGCCGGAGGCCGACTGAGCACGCGCCTCCCCCGACGTGACGCCGGGCCAACATCCGGGTACAGCTGTCGCGGAGGTGGCCGGGTTGACCCACGCGGCGACGCACGAGCTGATCGCGTTTCTCGAGGACGTACCGGCGACGACCGCCCGGTACGACATCCGGGACGATCGTGGCCGCAGCATGGACACGATCAAGGTGATCGGAAATCCCGCCGGCGGGTATCTGGCGGTCTACCACGTCGGCGTCGGCGACGGCCTGTTCGAGGTGGCGGTGGCGACCTCCGACGACCTGCTGACCTGGGCGTGGCGCGCCACGCTGGACCGGCCCGCGTCCCAACCGACCGTCACGGCCCTCCCCGACGGCGGCTTCCTGCTCGTCGTGGAGGCCGGCGGCGGTGGAGAGCCGGCGTGGCTGCGGTTCCAGCGCTACGACAGCCTCGAACGGCTGCTGACCGGCGCGCCCGACCGGGTGTTCGACGCCCCGCACACCCTGGTGCCGCCGGGCCGGTACGCCGAGGGCACCCCGAACATCTATCCCGTCCTCGCCCCGTCGGTCGTCGACGTGGGCTTCCACTACTTCCGGCGGGGCCGGGTCGACCGGCAGGGGCGCGGCCGACTGGTGGACTTCGACCGGTGGACCGCGAGCGCCGAGCCGCACCTCGACGCGGCGATCGAGCGGTTCGGCGTACGCGGCAACATCGGCGGCCGGGACCGGTTCGTCTGGCGGGACCGCCCGTACCTGCTGATCGAGGGCCAGCACCGCCGACGGGTGTGGCAGTCCTGGCGGACCTTCCTCTACGACCCGTCGACCGGAACGGCCCACCCGTTGGCCATCCGCACCCACGCCGGCAGCACGGCCTTCGCCAACCCACGGGTCACCGCGCTGACCACTCCGGCCGGAGAGCCCGCGTTGGTGGTCGGGCTGTACCTCTTCCACGCCGGCGCGGCGCCGGGCGAGGGCGGTCCGCTGCTCTACGTACGCCCGATTCCGACGTAGTCAGGCGGCGCGGGAGCGGCGGGCGGGCCGGCGGCCGTGCGGCGACGGCGGCTCCGGGCCCGGGTCGGGCACCGGCGGCATCGGCCGGGTCACCGGCGCCGCACCGGTCACCCGGACCGGCTCACCGTGGTGGGTCAGCTCGACGGTGGCCGTGGGGTCGTCCGGCAGCTCGTAGCGGGCCTCGTCCCGGGTCAGCGTCACCCGCAGCCGGTGGCCGTGCCAGCGCAGGCTGAACGCCAACCGGTCGATGGCCGCCGGCAGCCGCGGGTCGAAGGAGAGCCCGCCCCGGTCGTCGCGCAGCCCGCCGAAGCCCTCCACCAGCGCCGTCCACGCCCCGGCCAGCGCGGCCAGGTGCAACCCGTCGGTGGTCTTGTCGCCGAGATCCGCCAGGTCGTGCAGGGCGGCCTCGGCGAACAGGTCGTACGCCAGGTCCAGGTGGCCGACCTCGGCGGCGAGCACCGCCTGCGGGCCGGCCGACAGCGACGAGTCGCGGACGGTCCGGGCCTGGTAGTAGGCGAAGTTGCGGGCCTTCTCCTCGGCGGTGAAGTCACCGGGGCGGCGCTGCATGGCCAGCACCAGGTCGGCCTGCTTCACCACCTGCTTGCGGTAGAGCTCCAGGTACGGAAAGCGCAGCAGCAGCGGGTAGTCGTCTTCCGTCATCGCCGCGAAGTCCCAGTCGGGCTGCTCGGTGAAGCCGGCGGCCTGCTGGTGCACCCCGCGCTTGCGGTCGTACGGCAGGTGCACCGCGTCGGCCGCGGCCCGCCAGCGGGCCACCTCGGCCGGGTCGACGCCGAGCGCGGCGGCCCGCTCCGGGAACCGCTGCGCGGTGTCGGCGGCGCCGCGCAGGTTGCGCCGGGCCATCAGGTTGGTGAAGACATTGTCGTCGACCAGCGCGGCGTACTCGTCCGGCCCGGTGACGCCGGTGAGGTGGAACTGCCCGTCGTCCGACCAGTGCCCGAAGCCGGCCCACAGCCGGGCCGTGCCGACCAGCAGCTCCAACCCGATCCCGGCCAGCAGGTCGTCGTCGCCGGTGGCCGCCACGTGCCGCAGCACCGCGTCGGCGATGTCCGCGTTGACGTGCAGCGCCGCGGTGCCGGCCGGCCAGTAGCCGGAGCACTCCCGGCCGCCGATGGTCCGCCAGGGGAAGGTCACCCCGGGCAGCCGCAGCTCGGCGGCGCGTTCGGCGGCCTCGGCCAGGTGGGCGTGCCGCCAGCGCAGCGCGGAGCGGGTCACCTCCGGCGCCAGGTAGGTCAGCACCGGCAGCACGTAGCTCTCGGTGTCCCAGAGCACGTGGCCGTCGTACCCGTTGCCGGTCAACCCCTTCGCCGGGATGGTCCGGGCACCGTCCGGGCGGCCCGCCTGCAACAGGTGGAACACCGCGAACCGGACGGCCCGCTGGAGCTCCGGGTCGCCGTCCAGCTCGACGTCGGCGGTCCGCCACAGCGCGTCCAGGGATTCCCGCTGGGCGGCGACCAGCGCGTCGAAGCCCCGCTGTCGGGCATCGGCGGCGGCGTCGGCCACCAGGTCGGCCAGCTCGTCCGGCGAGGTGTCGTCGACCGGGCCGTACTCGTACGCGGCGAACTTCGTGACCCGCAGCCGTTCGCCCGGGCGCAGCCGGCCCTCGACGGTGGTGCGGAGCCGGTCGTCGGTGCGGTCCGCGGCGATGGAGAGGTCGTCGGGCGCCTCGACGTGGTGCTCGACCGCCACCGCGACCCGCTGCCCGCTCCGCTCGGTGCGGTGCACCAGCACCTCGGCGGCGCCGTCGCGGTGGTGGCGCTCGGCGGTCAGCGGGTCGTGGATGATCGACGCGGCCCGCGGGTCGTCGGCGCGCTCCGGCACCCGCTCGTTGGCCTGCACGTCGGAGCAGAGCCGCAGCGGCACCGGGTGGTCGCCGAGCGGCTCCACCTCGTAGCGGACCGCGGCGACCGGGCGGTGCGGCAGCGAGACCAGCCGGGTGCTGCGGATCCGCACCCCGTGCCCGGCCGGGGAGATCCACTCGGTGTGCCGGCGCAGCACACCCGCACGCAGGTCCAGCTCCCGTTCGTGGGCGCGCACCGTGCCGGTGCGCAGGTCCAGCGGCTCGCCGACCACGTACAGCCGGATCAGCGCGGCGTTCGGCGCGCTGATCACGACGTCGCTGAGCTGCGGGAACGCGTACCCGTTCTCGGGGTAGGTCAGCTCCCGCCGCTCGTGGAAGCCGTTGAGGTAGCTGCCCGGCATGTCGTACGGCTCACCCTCGTCGAGGGTGCCCCGCCAGCCGATCCAGCCGTTGCTCAGCGCGAAGATCGACTCTGTCTCGCCGAGCCGGTCGAGGTCCGCGTGAGTCCGCCGGATCCGCCAGCTGTCGTCTGCCTGCACGCACCGTGATTACCCAGCGCTGGCGGGGCACCAATCGCGGTGCCGCTGTGAACTCGCTGAGTCGTCGGTCAGCCGGCCAGCAGCAGCGCGCCGACGGTGCCGACGATCAGGAACGGGCCGAACGGCAGGTGACTCGACCACCGGGCCCGACGGGCCGCCAGCAGCGCCAGGCTGACCACCGCCGACAGGGTGAAGGTGAGCACCAGGCCGGCCGCCAGCACCGGCCAGCCGTACCAGCCGAGCAGCGCGCCCGCGCCGAGCGCCAGCTTCGCGTCGCCGAGGCCGAAGCCGCACGAGCCGAGCAGCACGGTGGTGGTTGCGAACGCCAGGCCGAGACCGGCGCCCGCCACCACCGCCCGCAACCAGGGCCCGCCGCCGGGGCCGGTCAGCGCGGCCACCCCGAGCAGCGCGGCCACGCCCGCCGCGGCCGGCAGGGTCAGCCGGTCCGGCAGCCGGCGCACGGCCAGGTCCACCCAGAGCAGCGGGACCGCCCAGCCCAGCCACCACGCCAGCGCCGCCCGCTCGGCGAGGCCGCCGTCGACGGCGACCAGCACCGCCAGGGCGGCGAGCAGGGTCAGCTCGACGCCGCCCGGCGGCGCGCCGATCCGGGCCCGGCAGCCCGGGCACCGACCGGCCGGGCCGGGCCACCGGGCGAGCGGCGCCCCGCAGCCGGCACAGCCGGTCCGCGGCGGCGACCCCGGGGGTACGGCGTACCGCGCCACCGCGCGCCGCAGCACCGGGGCCAGGGCGAGGGCCGACACGGAGCGTGAGGTGAGCCACGGCTCGGTGTGACGCCCAGGCGACGATCCGGTGTCCACGGCGTTCGCCCCGGTCGACGCGGCGGTGCCGGCGGGCGACGCGGTGGGGGCCGTGCCGGCCGGGGGACGGATCGGACGAGGCCCATCGACGGACCCCATAACCCCGGGCCACGGTGCCGGCGCGGACGACCCGACGGCACGATCGCCGGCCGGCGCCGTCCGATCGGGCCACCCCGGTCGCACCGGCGCCCCGGACGCCACCTCGCCCATGCCCCTCACCCACCGTCAGTCACTCAGAGTGTTCGATTCAATTGCCTCTGTTGTATCGGCGGACGTCAGCCTATGCTCGCCCCTTGGGTACGACGCAACCCCGGCCAGTAACCGTCGACCCGACCGAGACACCTCTCGCAAGATTCCGCACAGGTAGGTGCGACAGCAGGAATCCCGGCCAGCAGCACCGGTTCCGGGCGCGCTGCCGCATGCCCGGAAGCCGCCGCAGGCGGCGCCGGGGCGTACCGAGGAGGGCATGGCGTTGCGCACAGGGCAGCACCGGCGCTGGACAACCTGCCTGGTCATCGTGGTCGGCGCGACCGCCGGCTGCGGTGGCGCCCCGGACACCGTCGGCCCGGCCGTGGGCCGGGCCGACGCCACCCCGACCACCCCCAGTGCCGCCGAACGGGCCGCTGAGCAGGCGGCGCTCGCCGCGTACGCCGGCTACCTGGACGCCTCCCGCGAGGCGAACCGCACCAGCGACCCGCGGCACCCCGCGCTCACCCGCTACCTCGCCGACCCCCTGCTGACCCGGGTGCGGGTGGCGATCGGCGACGCCCGCCGGCACGGCGCGGTACGCACCGGCACGCTGCGCTCGGCGCCCACGGTCACCGCGGTCAGCCTGGACGCCAACCCGCAGACGGTGGAGATCCAGGACTGCCTGGACGCCACCGGCTACCGCCTCGTCTACGCGCGGGACAAGCGGGTGGTGCCCGGCTCCACCGGCAGGCGCTACCTGGCCACCGCCACCGCCACCCGGTACCCGGACGGCCGCTGGCTGATCAACACCGGCGCCGCGCACCAGGACCAGCCGTGCTGACCTGGGGAGGAGGGCGCGCCCCGGCCTGGCCGACCCGGGCCGGGACGCCCCGCCGGCTGCTCGCCGGGGCGCTGTTGGCGCTGCTCGTGGTCGCCGTCGCGCCGCCCGTCGCGTACGCCGGCGGCCCCGGCGGCAACTGCCCGCCCGGCCAGGACGACTGCAGCGTCTGGGACGACGACCCGGGCATCCCGGGCGACCCCGGCGGCGGAGGCGGCCCGGATGGCGGAGGCGGCCCCGGTGACTCCGGCGGCGGGGGCACCACCGCGAAGTGCCAGTGGAACGGCGCGCCGCTGCCCTGCTACAACGAGTTCCTCGGCTGGTTCAACAACGGCGACGGCTGCTACTACAAGCTGGAGGAGCCGCAGCCGGCGGGCACGCCCGAGGGCAAGCAGTGGTACCTGGTCACCTGCAACGGCGGCAACCTGGGCGACCAGCGCGAGGAGCTGCGGGACGCCCCGCCGCCCGGGTTCGGCGCCCCGCCCGACCCGGAGGAGCTGGCCCGGCGCGCCTTCGCCAAGCTCACCCTGCGGGCGCCGCGCGCGTCGGTCGCGCCCCGCCGCCGCGAGGGTGCCGGCCTGGTGGGCCTGCCGGTCTGGATGTGGGCCAGCCCGGGGCCGGAGTACTTCGGCCCGCAGAGCGCGGACGCCTCGGACCGGGGGCTGACCGTGACGATCACCGCCAAGGTCGACCGGATCCTCTGGAACATGGGCAACGGCGACAAGAAGTCCTGCCCCGGCGCGGGCACCCCGTACTCCGCCACCGGGCGGCGCGCCGGGAAGACCTCGCCCACCTGCGGCTACGACACCGGCTACACCAAGGCCGGCAGTTACCGGATCAGCGCCACCACGTACTGGTCGGTGCACTGGACCTCCAGCGGCGGCGACAGCGGCGACATCCCGCAGACCCGGACCAGCAACGCGGTACCGATCGACATCGACGAGCTACAGGTGGTGGCACGGTGAGCCTGGCAACCCGTAACGGAACCCCGGTCGACGCGCCGGTCGCGCCGCCGAAGGTGCTGCGGCAACGGCGTACCCGCCCCGGCCTGCTCGGGCTGGCGGTGCTGCTGATCGCGCTGGGCGGCCTGGGCGCCGCGTTCGCGGTCACCTCGGTCAAGGCCACCGGCAGCTACCTGGCGCTGGCCCGCCCGGTCGAGGTGGGCCGGCAGCTCTCCGCCGACGACCTGGTCAGCGTGCAGGTCTCCGGCGGGCAGGGGCTCTCCCCGGTGCCGGCCCGGCGGTTGAACGAGGTGGTCGGCAAGCGGGCCGCCGTCTCGCTGACCGAGGGCACCCTGCTGAGCTTGAACCAGCTCACCGACGCGCCGCTGCTGGTCAAGGGGCAGCAGCAGATCGCGCTGGGCCTGGAGCCGGCCAAGGTGCCCGCCCGCAAGCTGCACCCCGGCGACAAGGTGCTGCTGATCAGCACCCCCGACAAGGACGCGGAGAGCCAGGCGCCGGGCACCCGGTTCACCGGCACGGTGATCGACACCGCCACCCCGGAGAACGACGACGTGGTGGTCTACCTGGCGCTGCCCGTCCGGGACGTACCGGCCGTGGTGGTGCTGGCCGCGCAGGACCGGATCGCCCTCGTGCTGGCCGAGGCGGCCTGAGCATGGCGATCATCGCGCTGGTCTCGGCCAAGGGCTCGCCCGGCGTCACCACCACCGCGCTGGCCTGCGCGCTGAGCTGGCACCGCCGGCTGGTGCTGGCCGAGTGTGACCCGTCCGGCGGGACGATCCTCGCCGGTTACCTGGGCGGCGCCCTGGACGGGCCGCGGGGCATCGGTGAGCTGGCCGTCGGCGAGCTGCGCGACGGCAGCCTGGAGTCGTCGTTCTGGTCCCAGCTGGTCGACCTGGACGCGCCCCGACGGGAGCGGCTGCTGCTGCCCGGCGTGGTCGACCCGGTGCAGGCCGGCAGCGTCGCCCCGCTCTGGCAGCGGTTCGCCGACTACTTCGGCGCGCTGGAGCGCGGTCGCCCGCCGTACGACGTGATCGTCGACTGTGGGCGGCTGCAGGTGCCCGGTCCACCGTGGCCGGTGCTGCGGGCCGCGGCGGTGGTGCTGCTGGTCACCCGCGCGCAGCTGCCCGACCTGTCGGCCACCCGGTCGACCATTCGGGCGATCGAGCGGGACTTCACCGAGCACCGGGTGCCGCCGGGCACGTTGCGGCTGCTGGTGGTCGGCGACGGCCACGGCCGGGGTGAGATCGGCAAGGCGCTGGGGGTGCCGGTGATCGCGAAACTGCCCGAGGACCGGCGTACCGCCGAGGTGCTCAGCCTGGGCGGCACGGTGAAGACCGGTCGGCCGCTGATGCGCGCGGCCGGCGGCCTGGAGGTGCCGGTCGGCGCGCTGCTGGAGCGCCGCCGGGCCCGGCTGGCCTGGCCCGCGCAGCAGGGGGTGCCCGGTGCGGTTTGAGCCGGTGCACACCGACCCGCGCGGCCAGCAGCCCGGCGCGACCTCCACCGCGCCGCCGCTGCCGCCGTCGCCCAACGGCCGGCACCACCAGCCGCCGCGCCCCTCCCTGCCGGCCGCGCCACCGGCCCCGCCGGCCCGGCCGCGGGCGGACTTCGCGGTGGTCCGCGAGCTGCGCCGGGAGCTGAGCGAACGGCTCACCCAGTGGCAGCGTGGCCGGGAGTTCGACGCGAACGCCGAGGAGGTCGAGCGGGCCCGACTGGCCGTCCAGGTCGTCTCCGGTTACGCCGACTCCCGTCGCCGCGCCGGCACCCCGTTCACCGCCGACGAGGAACGCGTCCTGCTCGACCAGGTGACCGCCGAGCTGGTCGGCCTGGGCCGGCTGCAGACGCTGCTGGTCGACGACACCATCGAGGAGGTGCACATCCTCGGCTGCGACCAGGTGCGGATCACCCGGCACGGCGGCGGCGTCGACTGGGCCGAGCCGATCGCCGACAGCGACGAGGAGCTGGTGGACATCCTCCAGGCGGCGGCCCGCCGGGCCGGCGCCACCGAGCGTTCGCTGTCCACCTCGAAGCCGACGCTGGATCTGCAACTGCCCGACGGCAGCCGGCTCGCCGCGGTGTTCCTGGTCAGCCACCGCCCGTACGCGGTGATCCGCAAGCACAACACGCTCGAGGTCAGCCTGGAGGACATCGCCGGCAGCCGCCCCGACCTGGACGAGATGATCGACCCGCTGCTGCGCGACTTCCTCCGCGCCTCGATGCGGGCCGGGCTGAACATCATGGTCGCCGGGCTGGCCGGGGCCGGAAAGACCACCGTCATCCGGGCGCTGATGGACGAGATCCCGCCGGACGAGCCGTACGTCCTGCTGGAGGAGAGCCGGGAGCTGCTGCCGGCCCGCCGCGGGCACCGGCACCGGGCGGTGATGAGCTTCGAGTCCCGGGAGGGGCACGGCGAGCGCGGCATGGACGGGCGGCCGGCCGGCGAGGTGAGCATCGCCGACCTGATCCCGGTGTCGCTGCGGATGGGCGTGCTGCGGATCATCGTCGGCGAGGTGCGGTCCCGGGAGATCGTGCCGATGCTCCAGGCGATGACCACCAGCCGCGGGTCGATGTGCACGATCCACGCCCGCACCCCGGCCGGGGTGAGCGAGCGGATCATCGAGCTGGCGCTGGCCCACGGCCGGGAGATGACCGTCGACCAGGCCCGCCGGATGGCCGGCAACGCGCTGGACCTGATCGTCTACGTGACCGTCGAGGACGAGACCGCGATCGGCGGGCGCAAGCACCGGTTCGTCTCCCAGGTCGAGGAGGTGGTCGGCGTCGGCGAGGGCAACCGGATGATCACCACCACCGTCTTCGGCCCCGGCCCGGACGGCCGGGCGATCCCCCGGCACCTGCCGGAACGGGTCCGCACCCAGCTGCTGCGGGTGGGCTATGACGCCCGGCTGCTCACCCGGTTCATCGACGCGGGCGCGGGCGCCTGGCGGCGGCCCCTGCACAGCCGGCTGGCCCCGGCGGTGCGCCGATGAGCGAGATCGAGCTGGTCGCGATGGTGTCCGGGGCGGCCTGCGTGGCCGGTCTGGTGCTGGCCGTGGTGGCGCTGGTCGGCACCACCGCGCCGCCGACCGCCCGCCCCGGCGCCGGGCGGGGGCTGAGCCGGCTCTGGCTCGGCTCTGGCACCGGCGCCGAGCGGCGCACCCACCAGCTGCGGCTGGTGGTGGCGCTGGTCGCCGGGGCGCTGGCGTTCCTGTTCACCGGCCTGCCGGTGGTGGGCCTGATCGTGGCGGCGGCGGTGCCCGGGGTGCCGTGGCTGTTCGCCGTCGGCAGGGCCGAGGAGCGGGCCATCGCCCGGATCGAGGCGGTCGGCGAGTGGACCCGGCGGCTCAAGGACGTCTCCTCCACCGGCCAGGGCCTGCAACAGTCGATCATCGGCACCATCGCCACCGTCCCGGACGAGATCCAGGAGGAGGTACGGCTGCTCGCCGCCCGCCTCCAGGCCGGCTGGACGGCCCGGGCCGCGCTGCTGGCCTTCGCCGACGAGATCGGCGACCCGGTCTGCGACCAGGTGGTGGCAGCGCTGATCCTGCACCTGAGCGACCGCGGGGAACGCCTCGGCGACGTGCTCGGCTCGATCGCCGCGGCCGCCGCCGCCGAGGTGGCGACCCGACGCGAGGTGGAGGCGAAGCGGACCCAACCCCGCTTCGCGGTCCGCTTCCTCACCGGGATGACCCTGGCCGTGCTGGCGTACGGGCTGCTCAACCGGGACTACGTCCAGCCGTACGGCAGCCTCTTCGGGCAGCTGGTGATGGCGTTGCTCGGCACCGCCTTCGTCGTGCTGCTGGTCTGGGTGCGCTCGATGAGCCAGCCCCCGCCGCCGGCCCGCTTCCTGCCCCCGCCCGACCCGGCGGAGGTGATCGCGTGATCGGCAACTGGCAGCTGACCGTCGCCGTGGTCGGCGGGGCCGCGGTGGGGCTCGGCCTGTTCCTGGTGGTCCGCGAGGCGCTGCCGGCGTCCCCGGCGCTCGGCCCCGCCCTGCAACGGCTGCACCAGCCGCCGGGCACCGTGGCCGTCTCCCGGCGGCTGGACTGGCTGGGCGGCTTCTCCCGCTGGCTGAGCCCGCCGCACCGGCAACTCGCCCTGATCGACCGGACCCCGGAGCAGTACGCCTGGTCGATCCTGCTCTCCGCGCTGGTCGGGCTGGCCACCCCGGCCGTGCTGGGGGCGCTGCTGTTCCTGGCCGGCTCGCCGCTGCCGGTGGTCGTCCCGGTGCTGGGCAGTCTCGGTCTGGCGCTGGTCAGCGCGCTGCTCGCGCACCGGTCGATGCTGGCCAAGGCGGACGCCGCCCGGGAGGAGTTCCGCCAGGCGGTCTGCACCTACCTGGACCTGGTGGCGCTGCAGCTGTCGGCCGCGCACGGGCCGGTGCAGTCGCTGGAGCGGGCTGCCGCCGTCTGCGACGGCTGGGTCTTCGACCGGATCCGCGAGGCGCTGCGGATCGCCCAGATGCAGATGCACTCCCCCTGGGACGAGCTGCAGGAGCTGGCCGACCGGATCGGCATCGTCGAGCTCGGCGACGTCGGCGCGATCATGCGTTCGTCCGGCAGTGAAGGCGCCCAGGTGCACGAGACCCTGCGCAGCCGCGCCGACTCGCTGCGCGACCAGATCCGCACCGACAACCTGGCCCGCGCCGAGGGGGTGACCAGCCGGCTGGACATTCCCGGCGCGCTGCTGGTCTTCGTCCTGCTCGGCTTCGTCCTCTATCCGTTCGTCGCCCGACTCTGATGCACCCCGCCCGAGAAGGAGACCCCCGTGAACGTCGTCACGTTCCTCTATGTCGCCATGCTGGCGCGCCTGTCCGACCTGCGCCGCGAGACCGACCGGGGCGACAGCCCGGTGCCGACCGCGGTGATCATCGCCGGTCTGGTGGCGGCCGGGGTCGCGGTCACGGCCCTGGTCATGACCAAGGCCGAGACCTGGATGAACGCCATCCCCGACAAGTGAGCCGTACCCGTCGGGCCGTCGACCCCACGGGCCGGGTGGTCCCGACCGCCCGGCCCGGGGGCCCGCCCGGCCGGCCCTTCGCCCGCGCCCTGCGGGCCGTCCGCCGACGCCTCACCACCGGGGGTACGGACCGGGGCGCGAATCCGGTCGAGCTGGCGGTGGTGATGCCGGCGGTGCTGGTGCTGCTCTTCGCCTCCGTCCAGGTGGCCAGCTGGTTCGTGGCCCGCTCCACCGCGCTGAACGCCGCGCAGAGCGGGGTGAACGCGCAGCGGGTGCTGGAGGCGCCGAGCGGTGCCGGCGAGGCCCGCGCCGCGAAGTTCCTCGGCGCCGCCGGGGGCTGGCTGGTCGGCGCCAGTTCGTCCTGTGTGGATGGTGGCACCGAGGTGACCTGCACGGTCACCGGGCACTCCCTGTCGGTCATCCCGGGGGTCAGCTTCGCCGTCCGGCAGACCGCGCACGGCACCGCCGAACGGTGGGTCGGGCCGTGAGCCGGCGCGACCGGGGATCGGTCTCGGTGGAGGTGGCCGTGCTGGCCCCGGCGTTCATCGTGCTGATCCTGCTGGCCGGGGTGGCCGGCCGGGTCGCGGTGGCCGACGAGGCGGTGGAGGCCGCCGCGCACGACGCCGCCCGGGCCGCCTCGATCTCCCGTAACGCCCCGACGGCCGACGCGGCCGCCCGGAACGCCGCCCGCCGACAGCTCGACTGGCGGGGACTAAACTGCGCCGGCCCGCCGGAGGTGGCCGTCTGGGGGTCCACCCGGGCGGCGCGGAAGGTCAGCCTCGCCGACGCGTACGACCCGAACCTGCTCGGCGAGCCGGTGAGCATCTGGGTGCGGGTGCGCTGCACCGTGTCGCTGCGGGACCTGCGCTTCCCCGGCCTGTCCACGGCGGGCACGAGGCGCGTCGAGGCCACCTTCGCCTCCCCGCTGGACGCCTACCGGAGCCGGGGATGACCGCCCGGCGGCCGCGCGACGAGGGACGGATCAGCCTGTTCCTGGCCGTCGCCATGCTCGGCGTGCTGACCATCATCGGCGTCGCGTACGACGGGGCCGGCCAGCTGCGCAGCCTGCAACGCGCCGACGACCTGGCCGCCGAGGCGGCCCGCAGCGGCGGCCAGATGATCGACCGGAAGGCCGCCATCGAGGGCCGCCCCAAGGTGATCGACGAGCGGGCCGCCCGCTCGGCCGTCGCGCAGTACCTCGACGGGAACGACGACGTCTCCGGCTACCGGGTGGACTTCCCCGTGGTGGCCGGCGAGAAGCAGATCCAGGTCCGGGTGACCGTCGTGCACCGCCGGCAGATGGTCGGCCTGTTCGGCATGAGCCGCACCGTCACCGTCTCGGGCGAGGCCACCGCCCGGGCGCTCACCGACCGACCGTAGGAAGGGAAGGCCGCCATGACCGCTTCGCGGGGCACCGCCACCCGGCGGGCCGGGCAGTTGCTCACCGGCTTCGGCTCGCTGGTCGTACTGGTCGCGTTGGTGGCGGGGGCGCCGGTGGCGCTGCTCGCCTTCGCCGGCAATCCGCTGCCGGATCACCTGCCCACGCTGGCCGAGGTGGGCAGCACGCTGACCAGCCGGGACGACGGCCAGCTCTTCCTGCGCGCGCTGGCGGTGGTCGGCTGGTTCGGCTGGGCGACGTTCGCCTTCTCGGTGCTGGTGGAGCTGGGCGCCCAGGTGGCGCGGCGACCGGCGCCCCGGCTGCCCGGGATGAGCCGGCAGCAGCGGGCGGCGGCGGCGCTGGTTGGCTCGGTCGCGCTGATCATCGCGGCCAGCCCCGCGGCGAGCGCCGCGGCGGCGATGTCCCAGCCCGCCACCACCGGCCCGTACGCCACCGCCGCCGGCACCGACCTGGTGGCCCAGCCGGTGCTGGCCACCGCGCCCGGGCTGACCGGCCAGCAGGAGCATTCGCCCGCCGACGCCCCCGCCTACCGGGTGGCGAGGGGTGACTACCTGGGCGAGGTGGCCGAGCGGTACCTGGACGACTTCGACCGCTATCCCGAGGTGGCCCGGCTGAACCAGCTGCGCGACGCCGACCGGATCCGCCCCGGCCAGCTGATCAAGCTGCCGGCGGAGGCCACGGACTCCGGCGCCCGTCGGCACGCCGCCGGACGGCTGGTGACGCCCGCGCCGCGCAAGCCGTCCCCCGGCCCGACCGCGCCCGGCCGGTCCTCGGCCACCCCCGACGAGCACGCCGGCTCCCCCGCGGACGAGGGCTCGGGCCGGCCTACGCCGCAGCCGTCGGCGCCCGGCTCGGTGACGCCCGGCGCCCGTACGCCCGGCCCGGCGACGTCCCGGGCGGCCGATCCGACGCCCACGCCGGGCCACAAGGTCGGGCCGCGGGCACCGCAGACCGCCCGGCCGCAGACCGCGCAGCCGCCGGCACAGCGGCCGGCGGGAGCGCCACCGGCGATGGCCGCCGGGGCCGCCCGGGCCACCGAGGACGACGGGATCAACCGGCCGCTGGCGGTCTCCGCGGTGCTCGCGGTGGCCAGCATCATCGGCGCGCAGATCGGCGCGGTGCTCGGGCTGCGCCGCCGACCCGCCCGGGTCACCGCCGGCCGCACCTCGGCCGCCCGCACGCTGGCCGCCCGGCAGTCGGGCGGCATGGCGTCCGGGGCGCGCAGCGCCGCCGCCCGGCGGGCGTCGGCCGCCCGGGACCTGATGAGCGGCCGCCACCGCAGAGGCTGACCGGCACGTCCGGTCAGCTGCCGGCGGTGGCGTCCCTGCCGCGGACGCTACGAACCTGATGACGTGAACGAATCGGCTGCGGCGCGAAGGGTAGGACCGTACTCGGGTCAGGGGAGCTTGGTCTGCAGGACGCCGTCGGCCACCCGGGTCGGCAGCAGCTGCTGATCGGTGGCGGCCGGCCCCTGCACGACCTCGCCGTTGTCGAGCCGGAACGCCGAGCCGTGCCAGGGGCACACCACGCAGGCATGCCCGCCGATCTGCTCCACGTCGCCCTCGCCGAGCGGGCCGCTCTGGTGCGGGCAGCGCTCCAGCATCACGGTGACCTCGTCGCCGCGCCGGTAGACGAGCACCGACACGCCGTCCACCTCGCGGGTGACCGGCTTGCGGTCGGGCAGCGCGGCCAGGTCGCCCAGGGCCTGCCACTCGTCGCCGATCAGGTGCAGCTCGGAGATGCTCTGGCTGACCTGCGCGCCCTGCTTGTACGCCAGGTGCCCGCCCAGGTACGCCCCGGCGCTCGCCGCGCCCAGCCCGAGGTACGCCAGCATCCGCCCGCGACCGTGCCGGCCGGAGAGCCGGGCGGCCAGCGACCCGGCGTAGAGCGCCAGCCCGATGGTGTTGGCGGCGGCGTGCACCAGCCCGACCCGGCGCTGGTCCCGGGCGAGCGCCGCCCAGTCGTTGAGTCCCGCCACGGCGGCCGGTACGGCGCTGACCGTGCCGAGCGCGACCAGCGCCGTGGCGGCGCGGCGCTGCCCCGGCAGCAGATCGACCACGGCGGCGCTGAGCCAGGCACCCACCGGCACCTGCACCATCGCCGGGTGCAGCGGGTGGCCCAGCCAGACGCCGTGCAGCAGGTCGCGGACCTTCTGCGGGCGCAGGGCGGCCTCGACGGCGCGCTGCAGCGTGTCGCCGACACTGTCCAGCGCGGTGGTCTGCTCGAGTTTGGTCATCAGCTCTCGCACGTTGTCGGACTTCCCGGCAGCAGCGGCGGCAAACCGGGCGGCAGGTGTGAATCCACCGTACGGGTGACGCCAGTGTCGGGTGGTGCAGCCAGGACCGGACGACCGGCAGTGCCGCCGACTTCCGTCCCGAACCGGAGGTAGATGCCTGATCTGGGCATAGCCTTTCTCTACCTAGCCTTGGTAGATTTCAAGCATGCCTACCGAGGTCCGCATGACCTTGCCCACCCAACTCGTGCTGCGAGCTTTTCTCGATCAACCTGAGCGGGAGTTCTACGGGTTGGAGTTGTGCACCGCCGCCGGCCTCGCCAGTGGCACGGTCCATCCGATCCTGGCCCGGCTGGAACGCCAGGGTTGGGTGTGCTCCCGCTGGGAGCAGCTCGACCCGCGCGAGGCGGGCCGGCCGCGCCGTCGCTACTACTCGATGACTCCTGACGGGGCGGAGAAAGCGCACCGCGCCCTCGTCCGGGCCTCCTCCTCGGTGCATCGACTGAAGACCCTGCGCCCGGGGCTGGCCGGAGGACCTGCGTGAACAGGCCACAAAGCGACGAGCCCGCAACCCCGGCAACGGGTGCCGAGCCCGCGATGGAGTCCACCGACGAGGTAATGGTCCGAGTGCTGGAAGGGCTCCGACGGTCTGCCGGAGCGACCACCCCGCTTCCACGACCCCGATCACACCTCGCTCGTGACCCGCTGCCGCGACGGACACTCGACGGCAACGTGCTTCGACGGCCGTCCCGGGCCGAGCAGGAATCGTCACTGCGGGTGTCGCGCGATGCGGCCGCCATCGCCGTCAACACCCGTCGCTACTTCGTGGGTAGGAGGGCCCGACAGGCGCAGGTGCGGGCAGCTCACCCATCGGCCGCGGACTCGGCGGCCGGTCCGCCGACCACCACTCGGATCGAGGCGGCGGCACACCCGGCGCGGGAACGCTGGAGGCCTGCGGCGGGCCGCATCATCACCGTGGCCCTGCGGTTCGTACCGGCAGTCGAACGACCCCGTTACGGCGAGGAGTTCCGCGCCGAGCTGGCGCAGCTCCAGGGGCCGAACCAGGTGGCCTACGCCGTCAGGCTGCTGCTCTCCGCCCCTGCACTACGGCGCAGCCTCCGCGAGGACCCACTGACGGAGGGGGGCGAATGACGGTGGCCGTTCGCAGGTTGAGCGCGTTCGCCGCCGGCGGCGGCGTGGCCTCCGCGATCGCCGTGACCGGCTGGCCCGCCGTCGTGCTCCTCCTTGCCGCCGGTGGCCTGACGGCGGCCCTGCTCGGCTGGGTCATCAACGATCGTGAGCGCCCGAAACGACTCGCGCTGCTCATCCGCGCCGTCCGACAGGACCCACCCGCCGGCCGCGCGGCCCACCGCCGCCCCTCCGGGCGATGACGGGCCGCCCACCCGAACCGCTCCCCTTTGCGCCGACACGCCCACAGCATCTGGTGTGCTGGCTTTTCATTAGCCACTACATCTAGGATCACTTTCACTGCTGGTGTGACACGTACGTGTCCGCCAGGCTCCGGCGCCCGCCAGGCGTCGGGCCGAACAGGGAACCCGGTGCGAATCCGGGGCTGCCCCGCAGCGGTGAGCGGGAACGACCGCCGTCAACCAAGCACTGGGCCCGACGGGGCCCGGGAAGCGACGGCTAGTAGGCAAGCGCGACATGCGCCGGCCCGCGAGTCCGAAGACCTGCCAGCAGGGCGCACCTCGACCGGGTGCGCCGCACCACCTCGAGGCCTCGTGGGAGGGCTGTCGAGCCGTACGGGCACCGCCGGCACACTGACCGGCGGGGTTCCGGCGTGCCGTCGTGCCCACCCACGGTCCACACCGACCACGGGAGAGCACGTGACGGCGTCACCCATCCTCGCCGCGAGCGAGACACCAGCCGAGAGAACCCTCGACGACCTGCGGGAGCTGCTGCACCGGCACCACCGCGACCTGCCCGACACCGACCCGGAGCGGATCCTCGCGCTCGTCGGGTCGGGGCGTACCGCCCGGGCGGACCACGCGGAGCTGGCCGAGCTGGCCGTCGCGGCGGCGGCCGGGCTGATCGCCGAGGAGCCCGCGTACGCCGCGCTGGCCGCCCGGCTGCTCGCCGGGCGGATCGCCCACGAGACGGCCGCACAGGGCATCGTGACGTTCAGCGACAGCGTCGCCGGGGCGTACGCGCGGGGGTTGCTGGACCCGGGCTTCGCCGGCTTCGTGGCGACGAACGCCGCCGCCCTCGACGGCCTGATCGACCACGCGCACGACGACGCGTTCGAGTACTTCGGGTTGAAGACGGTCCGGGACCGGTACCTGCTGCGCCACCCGGAGACCCGGGCGGTGCTGGAGCGGCCGCAGCACTTCTGGCTGCGGGTGGCGACCGGGCTGTCCGACACGGTCGACGAGGCCGCCGCCCTGTACGCGTCGATGGCCCGGCTGGCCTACCTGCCCAGCTCACCGACGCTGTTCAACGCCGGCGCCCGGCACCAGCAGCTCTCCTCGTGCTTCCTGGTCGACTCGCCGAAGGACGAGCTGGAGTCGATCTACGAGCGCTACACCCAGGTGGCGAAGCTGTCGAAGTTCGCCGGCGGGATCGGCATCTCGTTCAGCCGGGTGCGCTCGCGCGGCTCGTTGATCCGGGGCACCAACGGCCGGTCCAACGGCATCGTGCCCTGGCTGCGCACCCTGGACGCCAGCGTGGCGGCGGTCAACCAGGGCGGTCGGCGCAAGGGCGCGGCCGCCGTCTACCTGGACACCTGGCACGCCGACATCGAGGAGTTCCTGGAGCTCAAGGACAACACCGGGGACGAGGCCCGGCGCACCCACAACCTGAACCTGGCCAACTGGGTGCCGGACGAGTTCATGCGCCGGGTCGAGGCGGACGCCGACTGGTCGCTCTTCGACCCGAAGGAGGTGCCGGAGCTGGTCGACCTGTGGGGCGACGCGTTCGACGCCGCATACCGGGTGGCGGAGGCCGCCGGCAGGGCCGTGCGCACCCTGCCGGCCCGCACGTTGTACGCCCGGATGATGCGCACCCTGGCACAGACCGGCAACGGCTGGCTGACCTTCGCCGACGCGGCGAACCGCACCTGCAACCAGGTGGGCAACGGCGGCGGCGTGGTGCACCACTCCAACCTGTGCACCGAGATCCTGGAGGTGACCAGCGACGACGAGACGGCGGTCTGCACCCTCGGCTCGATCAACCTGGCCGCGCACCTGCTGCCGGAAAGCGCGGCCCCGGGGTCCGTCGGGGGCGGGGGCGGGAGGGGCGCCGCCGGGATCGACTTCACCACGCTGGGCGCGACGGTACGGCTGGCCGTGGGCGCGCTGGACCGGGCGATCGACCGCAACTGGTTCCCGACCGAGCAGGCGGCCACCGCGCACCGGCGCTGGCGACCGCTGGGGCTGGGCGTGATGGGGCTGGCCGACGTGTTCGCCGCGCTGCGGCTGCCGTTCGACTCGCCGGAGGCGCTGGCGCTGTCCACCCGGATCGCCGAGGAGATCGCACTGGCCGCGTACGACGCGTCGGCCGACCTGGCCGCGGCGCGCGGGGCGCATCCGGCGTACCCGCTGACCCGGGCGGCCGGCGGGGTGCTGCACCCGGACCACTGGCCGGACGCCCGGCCGACCCGCCCCGAGGCGTGGGCGGCGGTACGCGCCAAGATCGGCCGGTACGGGCTGCGCAACTCGCTGCTGGTGGCGATCGCCCCGACGGCCACCATCGCCTCGATCGCCGGCTGCGCCGAGTGCGTCGAGCCGCTGGTCTCGAACGTCTTCAAGCGCGAGACGCTGTCCGGCGAGTTCCTCCAGGTCAACCGGCACCTGGTGGCCGACCTGAAGCGGCTGGGCCGGTGGACGCCGCAGACCCGGGACGCGCTCAAGCGGGCGGACGGCTCGGTGCAGGAGCTGGACCTGCCGGCGGAGCTGAAGTCGTTGCACCGCACCGCCTGGGAGCTGCCGCAGAAGGCGCTGATCGACCTGGCCGCCGCCCGGGCGCCGTACGTGGACCAGTCGCAGTCGCTGAACCTGTTCCAGGCCAGCCCGACAATCGGCCGGCTCTCCTCGATGTACGCGTACGCCTGGCGCTCCGGCCTGAAGACCACGTACTACCTGCGCTCCCGCCCGGCCACCCGGATCGCCCAGACCACGGTCGCCGCGGCGACTCCGGACGCCGCCCCGGTCCCGGCGGCCCGGCGGGCGACCGGCCCGGGACCCGCCCTGGTCACCCTGTCCGTGGCGAGCGACGGCGAGGCGGTCGCCTGCTCGCTGGAGAACCCCGAGATCTGCGAGGCCTGCCAGTGACGACGCTGCTCGATCCCGGCATGGATCTGACCCTGCGACCGATGCGGTACCCGGAGTTCTACGAGCGGTTCCGGGCCGCCATCCGCAACACCTGGACGGTGGAGGAGGTGGACCTGGCCTCTGACGTACCCGATCTGGCGACCCTGTCGGACGGCGAGCGGCACCTGGTGCACCGCCTGGTGGCGTTCTTCGCCACCGGCGACTCGATCGTGGCGAACAACCTGGTGCTCAACCTGTACCAGCACGTCAACGCCCCGGAGGCCCGGCTGTACCTGTCCCGCCAGCTGTACGAGGAGGCGGTGCACGTCCAGTTCTACCTGACCCTGCTGGACACCTACCTGCCCGACCACGACGAGCGGGTGAAGGCGTTCGCGGCGGTGGAGCACATCCCGTCGATCCGGGACAAGGCGGAGTTCTGCTTCCGCTGGATCGACTCGATCGGCTCGCTGCACCAACTGGAGACCCGGGGGCAGCGACGGAATTTCCTGCTCAACCTGATCTGCTTCGCCGCCTGCGTGGAGGGGCTGTTCTTCTACGGCGCGTTCGCGTACGTCTACTGGTTGCGCTCCCGTGGGCTGCTCTCCGGGCTGGCCACCGGCACCAACTGGGTATTCCGCGACGAGTCGATGCACATGGAGTTCGCCTTCTCGGTGGTGGACACCGTCCGGGCCGAGGAGCCGTCGCTGTTCGACGACGAGATGGCCGACCAGGTACGCGCCATGCTCGACGAGGCGGTGACCGCCGAGCTGGCGTTCGCCCGGGACCTGTGCGGGGACGGCCTGCCGGGGATGAACACCGCCGACATGCGCCGCTACCTGGAGTACGTCGCGGACGCGCGGCTCGCCCGGCTCGGCCTTCCCCCGGCGTACAGGTCGAGCAACCCGTTCCCGTTCATGGAGCTGCAGGACGTGCAGGAGCTGACCAACTTCTTCGAGCGACGGGTGTCGGCGTACCAGGTCGCGGTGGGTGGGGAGGTCAGCCTGGACGACGAGTTCTGACTAGCCTCGGGGCATGCGGACCCATCGGCTCGATCGCGGTGCGGCCCGGCGGATCGCCGTCCGGGCCCAACTGCTCGACGCCCGTCGCCCGGCGGACCTGGCGACGGTGCTGGACCGGCTGACCTTCCTGCAGCTCGACCCGACGGCGGCGGTGGCGCCCAGCGCCGACCTGGTGGCCTGGTCCCGCCTCGGCGCCGGCCACCGCCCGGCGCACCTGCTGGACGCGATCGGGAAGCACCGGACGGCGTTCGAGCACCGCGCGCTGATCCGCCCGATGGCGGACCTCGGTCTGCACCTGGCCGAGATGGCCGAGTTGCCGGACGACGCGCGCCGCCGGCAGTGGCTGGTGGCGAACGAGCCGTTCCGTCGGGACGTACTCGCGCGGTTGCGGGACGCGGGGCCGCTGCTGTCCCGGGACGTGCCGGACACCAGCGTGGTCGCCTGGCCCTCGACGGGCTGGACGAACAACCGCAACGTCACGCAGATGCTGGAGCTGCTGGCGGCCCGCGGCGAGATCGCCATCTCCGGCCGGTCCGGCCGGCAGCGGTTGTGGGACCTCGCCGAGCGGGTCTTTCCCGCCGACACCGTCGTGGTGCCGCTGGCCGAGGCCCGCCGGCGACGCGACGAGCGGTGGCTGCGCGCGCTGGGTGTGGCCCGCCCGTCCGCCGTCGGCGACGCCGGCGAGCCGGCGACGATCGAGGGTACGCGGGGCGAGTGGCGGGTCGACCCGACCGCGCTCGACCAGCCGTTCGCCGGGCGTACCGCCCTGTTGTCGCCGTTCGACCGGCTGATCCACGACCGCAAGCGCGCCCTGGAGCTGTGGGACTTCGACTACAAACTCGAGATGTACGTCCCCAAGGCCAAGCGACAGTGGGGGTACTTCGCCCTGCCGGTGCTGCACCACGACCGACTGGTCGGCAAGGTCGACGCCACCGCCGATCGCAAGGCGTCGGTGCTCCGGGTGGACGCGATCCACCGGGACGTGCCGTTCACCCCGGAGATGACCGCCGCCGTCGACGCCGAGTTGGCGGCGCTGGCGTCCTGGCTGGGCCTGGAGAAGATCGCCGTACGCTGAGCCGGCCGCGGGCCGGCGCCCACGCCCGGCGCGGTCCGCGACGCCTCTTCGCACGCCGTTCCGGCAGCCGCCGGACGCTCCACCGCACGCTACGAACTTGATGTCGTGGGCGAATCAGGGCGTCGGCTGCCGGCAGCCGAAGGCGGTGCCGGCGCACGCTACGAACTTGATGTCGTGGACGAATCAGGGCGCGGCTGCCGGCGGCCGGGGATGGTGCCGGCGTGCCCTTTGGAGCTGATGTCGTAAACGAATCGGCGGGCGCGGGCCCACGCGAGGAAGCGGTCGGTCAGCCGCTCCGGCGCCACCTGCCCGTTGAGCTGGGCCAACTGCGCGCCGACCTCGCCATCAGGGCGCTGATGTCGTAAACGAATCAGCGGGCGCGGGCCCAGGTGAGGAAGCGGTCGGTCAGCCGCTCCGGCGCCACCTGCCCGTTGAGCTGGGCCAACTGCGCGCCGGCCTCGGCCATCAGGGTGCTCAGGTGGACCAGCAGCGCGGTCCGGTCCTCCCGGTACTCCACCAGCAGCGCCAACCGGGCCGGCTGGCAGGGCCACTCCGCGCCGCAGCCCCGGCACCGCCACAGTGGACGCATCGGCAGGTGCGGCCGGGTGACCCGGCTCACCGCGTACCCCCGTTGCGGCGCCAGCCGCCGGCCCGCCAGCGCTGCGCGGGCGTCAGGTTGCCGGCCCGGCCGGGGGTCGAGGTCGGGTAGACGGCGGTCGGCCGGTCCGACCAGGCCGGCCGGTCGTTCAGCGGTGTTCGCTGCCGTGGGACGAGGGTCGTGGGGGCGGGCTCGCGGTGGCGCCAGAACCGGATTCGCACGTGGGCTCCCTTCGCTCGGGTGGAGGGGGCCGCCCCGGCGGCGGGACGGCCCCGTGCTGACGCGGTCGCCGGGCTCTGCACCTCCACCGACCGCGCCGTATCTGCAGACCACCCTCGCGGCTAGCGACAGGACAAACACACAGCGTTAAGATATGGCGCGTCGGTGTCGAGGACGTCCACTGAGGAGCGGAATGAATCACTGCCTGATCGCGGCTATGACGGAGGCGGGGGAGACTGCGGACTCCCTCGCAGGCCAGATCGGGGTCGACCCCAAGACAGCCCAGCGTTGGGTAAACCCGGGACGGGTCCCGCAACCCCGCCATCGTTCACAGGTAGCGGCGATCTTGCAGAGGGACGTAAAGGACCTATGGCCGGACATCCTCAAGCGGCGTGAACCGGCATGGTTCCGTCAGTGGGCCGACATCGAACGAGAGGCGGTTGCACTCCGGGCGTTTCAACTCGCCTGGGTCCCCGGGCTCTTACAGACCGACGCCTACGCCCGTGCCACACTTGCGAACGAGGCGCTCACCTCACACGAGGTCGAGGAACTTGTCGCCGGCCGGCTGGAGCGGCAGGCTCTTCTTCATCGGGAGCGACCGCCCTTGCTGGTTGCTGTCATCGACGAGTCGGTTCTCCGTCGGACGGCCGATGGTAACAGCGGATTGATGCGTGAACAGTGCGCTCATCTGCTCGCCTGCGCCGATCTTCCCTCGGTTCAGATCCACATCGTCCCTGCTACCACCGGCATCTACTCGGGGCTTGGAGGACCCTTCACCATCGCCGAACTGAGCGGCGGCGGCAGGGTGGCGCACGTCGACAGTCAGGTGCAGGCTCAGATCCTGGACCAAGCGACGGACGTTGCTACCCTTGATCTGCGGTGGGAACGGATACGGGGTGAGGCCCTGCCTCGCGCCAACTCTCTCGATCTGCTCCGGGAAGCGACACAATCATGGGCCTGACGAACGCTCGCTGGCGCAAGAGCAGCAAGAGCGGCAACAACGGTGGCGACTGCGTCGAGGTCGCTGACAACCTTCCCGGCTTGGTTGCCGTGCGGGATTCGAAGAACCCGGACGGTCCAACGCTTACCTTCACCCCCGCCACTTGGCACGCTTTCGTATCTCAGCCCCCGTCGCGTCGCTGAATCACGGGCCAGGCGGCCTGCCTCGGTAGGGAGAGTCGACATGGACACCAGCAACGCGCGCTGGCGCAAGAGCACCCGCAGCAGCGGCAACGGCGGCGACTGTGTCGAGGTCGCCGACAGCCTGCCCGGCGTCGTCGCCGTCCGCGACTCCAAGGACCCGGCCGGCCCCGCGCTCACCTTCACCCCCACTGCCTGGCGCGCCTTCGCATCCCAGCCCCCGACCCGCGCCCGAGCCTGAATCGTTTACGACATTAGGTCCATAGCGTCTCCACATCCCACCGGCGGCCGACCGCCCGAGCGCCACGAGCGACCGGCCGGAACGGCGGGCGAAGGCGGGCGATGAGTTTCGAGGCGGCAACCCGTCCACCCCACATGAAGCAGATCACCGCGCAGATCTCCGTATCGCTCGACGGCTACGCCGCCGCGCCCGGCCAGAGCCGGGAGCATCCGCTCGGCCGGGGCGGCCTGCGGCTGCACGAGTGGCTCTTCGCCACCGACAGCTGGGGGAGCCGGCACGGCGAGACCGGCGGGGAGCGCAACGTCGACGCCGAGGTGGTGGCCGAGCTGACCGCCGGCATCGGGGCGTACGTGATGGGGCGTCGGATGTTCGGCGGCGGCGAGGGCGACTGGGACCCGGAGTGGATCGGCTGGTGGGGTGAGGACCCGCCGTGGCACACCCCGGTCTTCGTGCTCACCCACCACCCGCGCGAGCCGCTGGTCATGAAGGGCGGCACCACCTTCCACTTCGTCACCGATGGGCTGGACGCCGCGCTGGACGCGGCCCGTCAGGCGGCCGGCGACGCGGACGTGGCGGTCGCCGGGGGCGCCAGCGCGGTCCGGCAGTGCCTCGCCGCCGGCCGGCTCGACAGCCTCTGGCTGCACGTGGTGCCGATCGTGCTGGGCGGCGGCACCCCGCTCTTCGACGACGAGCTGGACGTGGCGCTGCGGCCGGTCAAAGTGGTGGCCGCGCCGACGGTCACCCACATCAGGTATGAAGTGGGGCGCTGAGCGGGCCGGCCGTGGGGGCAAACTGGTCCAGGAAATTCCCGCGATCATCCGAACCGGTTGCCGTGAAGCTGCATCGAACAGCATGACGACGAACTTCCACGGACGGAGCTCTTCCATGCGTTCGCTACTGCTGTCGACCACCGCTCTCAGCCTCTCGCTGCTGACCACCTGCACCACCGGGCCGCAGAACGTCACCGGAGACGCCGGCCCCGCCGGTGTCCCGGTGGCCACCGTCTCCGGCCCGACCGCGTCGACCCCTGCCGGCCCCGACGCGTCGGTCGGCTCGCCCAGGCAGAGGGGAACCGGCGCCCCCGCCGGCTCGTCGACGGCGGGCACCGGCGCCGGACCAACAGCTCCGACTGCGCGCCCCAAGCCCACGGGTGTGCCCAGCTCCAGTCGGACGAGTGTGATCCGCAAGACCGACTGGGCGAACATGACGCTCCGGTCACTGAGCTACATGGGCTTCACCGACGCCACGTTCCGTGACGGCAGGGCGTCCGCCGGTGCCAACAACTGCACCATGCTGCCCGGCGGCGCGCAGCCGGTCTACGCGGAGTACCTGACCGAGGAGCCGGCGAGCAGCCCGGTCACCGAGGACGCGCTGATCCTCATCGAGTGCGGAAGCGACGCCATGGAGCAGGCACTCGTTCCGGTTCAGGTCGGATTCGACCAGCGGACCCGGCAAGCCCGCGGCCTCATCGTGGCCGATCCGACGCCCGGGCCGAACCGACGGATGACGTTCACCTCGTACCGCGTCGAGGGCGGCACGATCGTGACCACCGTCCGGAAGGCCGACGGCGGCAGTGAGGTCCGCCGCTACCGGAACGACGGCGGCGACACCTGGACCCGATCCTGAGCCCCCGGGGCCAGCGCGGCACCGAGCTGGATGCCGCGAAGGATCTCCTCCGTGTGGTCGGCCCCGCCGACCTGCCGGATCTGCAGGTAGACGCCGTAGTCGCCCGCGTTCGGTGTCAGCAGCACCTCGGAGAAGGACAGGCCGGTGTCGCCGCACCTCGTCCATCGGCGAACCAAGGTGCCCCCCGCGGGGATCACGATCCTTCGATCGGCCTGGAGTCGGCACCCGGAGTGGTCGGGCAGGGCGGGGGCACTTTTCCGCAGCGACCTGGCCGCGCCCATGAACACCCCCGGAACGGCGCTCGTCGCGTCCGACCAGGTCGACAGCTCCGAGGCGACGACCAGACCCGGAGCCCGCTCCGCGGGAAGCAGGACCGACCGGGGGTTCCAGCCGAAACGACGCACCTCCTTGGCCCAGGTCGACGGCACGGCCACCGAGAGGGCCTCGGAGGCGTCCGACACGCGGGTCCATTGGGGCTGCGGTGGTGGTCCGGCGCCGGAGGCCGTACCCACGAGGACGGCCACCACCGCGAGCGCCGACAGCGCGGTCAGCCGGCCCGCCGGCACCGGCCGCCGGGCGGGTGGTCCGGCGGCGGCAGCAGCCAGCGCGGAGGCGAAGGCCGTCGCCGAGGGCCAACGCCGGGCCGGCATGACGTGCAGTGCCCGCAGCACCACGCCGTCCACGTGCGGGGGAACCTCCGGCCGGACCCTCGACGGGCGGGCCAGGGGCTCCGCAGCCGCCGCCGCGACGGCCTGCACCGAGACGGGCGCGGTGGGTGGCCGACCGGTGAGCAGGTGGTAGGCGAGCGCGCCGAGGGCGTAGACGTCGGCGCGCTCGTCGAGGCCACCGCCGGGCTGCGCCTGTTCCGGCGCCATGTATCCGGGTGACCCGGCGACCACAGTGAAGCCGGAGCCGTGCGCGAGGGCCTTTGCCAGGCCCAGGTCACCGACGAGCACCCGTTCCTCCGCGCCCTCGCCGGTGAAGAACACATTGGACGGCTTGAGGTCACGATGCAGGGTGCCGAGTTCGTGCAGAACCGCTACGGCCCGTGCGAGGTCAGCAGCGATCCGCAGGGCCTGCTGCACCGGCATCGGCCCGCTCTCCAGCCGTTCTGCGAGGGTGCCGCCGGAGGCGTACGTCATCACCAGGTACGGCCTACCGTCGGGCAGTTCGCCGACGTCCAGCACGCGGACCAGCCGTTCCGACTCGGCCCGCCGCAGGATCCGTGCTTCCTCGGTGAAGCGGTTCCGGACGTCGAGCTGATGGGTCCAGTTGTCGGCCAGGACCTTGATCGCGACCGGTGTCTCCAACTCCTCGTCGTCGGCGAGCCACACGGTGGCGAACGCGCCGGAGCCGAGGCGACGACGAATGCGATACCGACCGACCTGCTCCGGCACCGACACCACGTCACGATAGCCTGCGGTCGCACCGCCGCGATCATCCGAGAGGATCCACCATGGCGTTCAGGCCCGAGACCGAGGCTCTCGCCCAGCGGGCCGCCGCCGGCGACACGGGGGCACTCGACGCGCTGTTGGCCGCGATTCGTCCGGAGCTGCTGCGGCACTGCGGGCGGATCCTGCCGTGCCCCCAGGACGCCGAGGAGGCATGCCAGGACGCGTTGCTCCAGGTGGCCCGCAGGATCGACCGCTTCGAGGGGCGCTCGGCGTTCTCCACCTGGGCGTACGTGGTGGCCACCAACTGTGCTCGGCAGACCTACCGGTCCTTGAAGCGTCGTGCGGCCGAGCGGGTGGATGCCGAAGCGGCGGCCGACCGTCCCGACCCGCGCACCACGAGCGTGATCGCCGGTTCCCGGCTCGACTTCCTGGACGCCTTGGAACGCCTGGAGGCACACCGGTCCAACCTGGCGACCGTGCTGGTCCTGCGGGATCTGTGCCAGCTCGACTACGACGACATCGCCACCCAGCTCGCCCTGCCCGTCGGCACGGTGAAGTCACAGGTCCACCGCGCCCGCCAACACGTGAGGGCCTCGCTCGGCGCCGCGTGACGGAATCGCCACGATGGAGCTGGCGCGCGTCGCAGCACCCCGGCATGCTGTGCCGGTGGCCGTACACGTGACGCACGACGGGCCGGTGACCACGGTGATCCTCGACCGCGCGGCGTCCCGCAACGCGGTGGACGGGCCGACCTCACGGGCGCTCGCCGACGCGTTCCGCGCCTTCGAGGCCGACGACGCGGCCGCCGTCGCGGTGCTGTGGGGGGCCGGCGGCACGTTCTGCTCGGGCGCCGACCTCAAGGCCATCGGTACGCCCAGCGGCAACCGCGTCGAGCCCGACGGCGACGGCCCGATGGGCCCCACCCGGATGTCGCTGTCCAAGCCGGTCATCGCCGCGATCTCCGGGTACGCCGTGGCCGGCGGCCTCGAACTCGCGCTCTGGTGCGACCTGCGGATCGCAGAGTCCGACGCCACGCTCGGGGTGTTCTGCCGCCGCTGGGGCGTGCCGCTGATCGACGGCGGCACGGTACGCCTACCCAGGCTGATCGGTCAGAGCCGGGCGATGGACCTGATCCTCACCGGCCGCGCGGTCGGCGCCGACGAGGCGTACGCGATGGGGTTGGTCAACCGGGTGGTGCCGCCGGGTGAGGCCCGGGCGGCGGCCGAGCGGCTGGCCGCCGAGATCGCCCGGCACCCGCAGACCTGCCTGCGCAACGACCGCGCCGCGGTGCTGGCCACGGCCGGCCTGACCGAGCCCGACGCGCTCGCCACCGAGCTGGCGTACGGCATCGACTCGCTGGCCACCGACGCGGCGGCCGGCGCGGCGCGCTTCACCGCGGGCGCCGGCCGCCACGGGTCCGTCAGCTGAGGTCCTTGAGGGCGGTTTCGATCGCCCGGTGGAAGGTCGGGTACGCGTAGATCATGTGCCGGAGCTGGCTGACCGGAACGGCCGCGTGCACCGCCACCACCAGCGCGGAGAGCACCTCGCCGCCGGCCGGGCCGACCGAGGTGGCGCCGATCAGCACGCCCTGGTCGGCGTCCGCGATCACCTTGATGAAGCCGTCGCTCGGCGTCTTGTGGATCCAGCCCCGGGTGGACGAGGACAGCTCGGCGAAGCCGACCTGCACGTTGATGCCCCGGTCACGGGCCTGCTTCTCGGTGAGGCCGACCGCGCCCACCTCCGGGTCGGTGAAGGTGACCCGGGGCAGCGCCCGGTAGTCGGCGCGCGGCACCGTGCCGGCCGCGCCGGTCGGGCCGGCCCCGGCCGTGGCCCCGCCGACCGCGCTGGCCGCGCCCATCGCCCCGCCGGTCACGCTGGCGGTGCCGCTGGCGTCCGCGCCGCCCTCGGCATGCCGGGCGCGGTCGAGCAGGTCGGCGATCACGATGGCCGCCTGGTACATGGCGATGTGGGTGAAGGCGCCCTCACCGGTCAGGTCGCCGACGGCCCAGATGCCGTCGGTCACGTGCAGCCGGTCGTCCACCGGCAGGTAGCGCTGCGAGGCGTCCACCCCGACGCTGTCCAGGCCCAGCTCCTCCAGGTGGGCCCGCCGTCCGGTGACCACCAGCAGCCGCTCGCCGGTGAACTGCCGGTCGCCGGAGTGCACGGTGAACGTGGTGCCGTCGTGGCTGACCCGCTCCGCCTTGACCCCGGTGTGGATCTCCACACCGTCGGCGCGCAGCGCCGCGTCGGCCACCGCGGAGGCCTCCGGCTCCTCGACCGCGAGCACCCGGTCGGACGCCTCGATCACCGTCACCCGGACGCCGAACCGGGCGAAGACCTGCGACAGCTCCAGCCCGATCGCGCCGCCGCCGAGCACCAGCAGCGTCTCCGGCAGCTCCTCGACCTCGATGGCCTGGTGGTTCGTCCAGTACGGGGTGTCGGCCAGCCCGTCGATCGGCGGCACGGACGGGCGGGTGCCGGTGCCCAGCACGATGCCGTGCCGGGCCTGGAACACCCGCTCGCCGACGCGTACCCGGCCCGGGCCGTCGAGCTTGCCGCTGCCGCGCAGGAACCGGCCGCCCTTGCCGGTGAACCGGTCCACCGCACCCTGGTCGTTCCAGGTGTCGGTGGCCTCCTCGCGGATCCGCTTCGCCACCGGCGCCCAGTCCGGCTGGATCTGGGCCGAGCCGGCCAGCTCGTTGACCCGGTGCGCCTCGGCCAGCGAGTTCGCCGCCCGGATCATCATCTTGCTCGGGATGCAGCCCCAGTACGGGCACTCCCCGCCGACCAGGTCGCGCTCGACCCCGACGACGGTCAGGCCGGCCTCAGCGAGTCGCCCGGCCACCTCCTCGCCGCCCACGCCCAGCCCCACAACGACCACGTCCACCAGTTCCGGTTCCGCCATTGGGCCAGCATTACGCACCGGCCCGGGGCCGGCCACCATTGTCCGCCGGAATTCCCGTGGCCGTAATCATTCCCACCGCCTACCGTGGCCCGATGCACGCGCGCTTCGCTCCCGTCCGGGACCGCTTCCGGGAGCTGCTCGCCGACGGCCGGGAGACCGGCGCCGGCCTGACCATCTGGTACGACGGCAGCCCGGTGGTCGACCTGGTCGGCGGGCATGCGCTGCGGCCGGACTCCCTGATCAACGTCTACTCGGTGGGCAAGCCGGTGGCGGCGCTCTGCCTGCTCACGCTCGTCGACCGCGGGCGGGTCGACCTGGACACCCCGGTCGACGCGTACTGGCCGGGGTTCCGCGCCCCGGCGACCGTGCGGCAGGTGCTCAGTCACACCGCCGGGCTGCCGGCCTTCCCGGTGCCCCGCCCGGCCGAGGCGGTCTTCGACTGGGCGCTGCTCTGCGCCGACCTGGCCGCCGCCGACCCGGAGTGGGCGCCGGGCACCGTCGCGGGCGAGCACGCCTGGACGTACGGGCACCTGGTGGGCGAGCTGGTCCGCCGGGTGGACGGCCGGTCGGTGGGGCGTTTCCTGGCCGAGGAGATCGCCGGTCCCTGGCGCCTCGACCTGGGCTTCGGGCTGAGCGCGGCCGACCGGCGCCGGTGCGCCGACCTGTCGTACGGCGATCCGGGCTGGCCGGACCGGACGGGCGGCGAGCCGGGGTCGCTGCGCGCCCGGGCGCTGGACAACCCGCCCGGCGGCCGTGACCTGGCGGTGGTGAACAGCGACGGCTGGCGGGCCGCGGAGATCCCGGCGGTCAACCTGCACGCGACCGCGTCCGCGCTGGCCCGGCTCTACGCGGGCCTGCTCGCCGGCGGCACCCTCGACGGGGTACGACTGCTCGGCCCCGACCTGGTCGCCGAGGCCACCCGGGTGCAGTACGCCGGCCCGGACCTGGTGCTCGACCGCGAGGCGCACTGGACGCTGGGCATGCAGTGGGAGCCGGACGGCAGTTGGGGGATGGGCGGCATCGGGGGCAGCAGCGCCTGGGCCGACCCGGAGCGCGGCTACACCTTCGCGTACGCGACCACCCGGCTCGCCGACCACGACCGGGTCGACGAGCTGGTGGAGGCGCTGCACTCCTGCCTGTGACGGGTCAGCCGTCGAGGCGGGCGTAGTAGCGGACCAGCGGCAGGCCGACGAACCCCGCCTTCTCGTACGTCCGGCGGGCCGGGGCGTGCCCGTCGTCGCCGCCGGTGCCGACCACCGCCAGGGTGACCCCGGCGGCGCGCAGCCACTCGACGGCGTACCCGGTCAGCGCGGAGCCGATCCCCCGACGCTGCTGGTCCGGGTCGACCGCGAGCATGTAGATCTCGCCCTCGGTCCGGTCCTCGGCGACCCGGATCGCCACGAACCCGACCGGTCGCCCGTCCACCACGGCGACGTGGACGTCGTTGCCGGGGTCCTGGCAGACCTCGGCGACGGCCCGCGCCTGGCTCTCCCGCCAGTCGGGATAGATCGCTCGGTAGATCGGCTCCCCGAGCACCGCGCCGAACGAGGCGAAGACCGGCGCCCAGGCGCGGAGCGAGAACTCCACGACGGCGGGAACGTCGGCGGGGTCGATGGCACGAATCTCGGGTCGCATGGGTCAAGCGTGGCCCGACCTGGCCGGCCCGGCCAGCAAGATACGCCCGGGGCCCGCGATGCTAGCACTCTCCGTGATCGTCGCCCCGATCACGCTGGGTTGCCACCGCCGCTAGGCACCAACTGCCCCCTTCGCTCGCTTTGCTCTGCTGCCACCAACGCATCACTGCACTGAGCAGGGAATTTGGCGCGGGCGAGTACCGGAGGTCAAGGTCACGACGGTGACTATCAGTGCCTGTCGCGTATATGGCAGCAGAGCAAAGTCTGCGAAGGGGTGCATCAGAGGACGCCGAGAAATCACGCCACGTGATCGGCCGATGCGGAGACCAACGCGTGGCGCGGAGGCGCGAGGGCGCGAGGGCGGCCCCCGAGTCCGAGCCGACGGCGCGGCCGAGCCGCGGGAGCCCGGGCGCGGAGCACGGAGCCCCGAGCAGCCCGAGCACCGCGCCGAGAGCGTCGAGCGGCTGGCGGCTGGCGGCTGGCGGCTGGCGGCTGGCGGGTCAGCGCATCCAGACCGGGTCGGCGCCGGGGACCTCCAGCGGCGGCGGGTAGTCCAGCTTGCGGCGTACCTCGTCGGGCAGCCGCCACGGCTGGTGCACCGCCTTGCCCTCGACCGACGCCAGCTCGGGCACCCAGCGTCGGACGTAGCCGCCGGTCGGGTCGTACCGCTCGGCCTGGCGGACCGGGTTGAGGCCGCGGTACGGCCGGCTGTCGTTGCCGGTGCCGGCCACCCACTGCCAGTTGCCGGAGTTGTTCGGCACGTCCCCGTCGAGCAACCAGCGGGAGAAGACCTCCAGCCCGGGCCGCCAGTCCAGGCCGAGCACCTTGGTCAGGTAGCCGGCGGTGATCAGCCGGGCTCGGTTGTGCATCCAGCCCTCGGCGCCCAGCTGGCGCATCCCGGCGTCCACGATCGGCATGCCGGTGCGCCCCTCGGTCCACGCCGCCATCGCGTCCCCGTCGTACCGCCAGTCCTCCGTCGCCCCGCGCCGGTACGCCTTGGTGGCGATGTCCGGGAAGGCGGCGGTGACCTGGTAGTAGAAGTCCCGCCAGCACAGCTGCCGGACGAACGGGCCGTCCCGGTCGGCCCGGTTCGCCACCGCCAGCGGGGACAGGCAGCCGAAGCGCAGGTACGGGCTGAGCCGGGAGGTCTGGTCGCCGGCCAGGTCGTCGTGGATGTCGTCGTACCGCCCGACGGTGGGCAGCCACCCCTTCAGCCGGCGCTGCCCCACGGACTCGCCGCCCACCGCGGCGTCCGGCGACTCCCCCTTCGGGAGCGCGGGCAGCTTCCCGGGGTCGATCCCGTCCGGCAGCCGGACCCGCTTCGGCGCGGCCAGCTCCTCGCGCCGGTCCACCCCGAGCCAACCCCGGTGGTACGGGCTGAACACCCGGTAGTGGTCGCCCCCGCCCGGCTTGAGCGCCCCCGGCTCGACGATGGTGACGCCAGGGAAGAGCCGCAGGAAGAGCCGGTGCCGCTCGCACTCCTCGCGCAGCCGGCGCTCGCGTCGGCCGGCGTACCGGCTGACGTCGGCGGAGAGGCCGACCCCCTCGGCGCCCACCGCGCGGGCCACTTTGATCGTCTCGGCGACCGGGTCGCCCCGGCGGACCACCAGGTCACCCCCGCGCTTGCGGAGCGCCTCGCGCAGCTCAGCGAGGCTCTGGTGCAGGAACCGGGTGCGGTTCGGCGACCGATCGGCCAGCGCCGGGTCCAGCACGTAGAGCGGCACCACCCGGTCGAACGCGGCGCAGGCCGTGGCGAGCGCCGGGTGATCGTGCACCCGCAGGTCGCGGGTGAACAGGACCACCGCGGTACGCCCACCGGTCGCGCTCATCGGGCGGCCGGCGCCGGTCCGGGTACCACCACCGGGGTGCCGGTGCGGGTGGCCAGCGCCCGGGCGGCCACCGCCATCCGGCGGCGCTGCGGCACCAGCGCCCGGCGGACGAAGACGTCGAAGTCCTGCGCTGCCACCTCGTCGAGGATCCCGCCGTAGAGCGCGTACGCGGTGCGCATGCAGGCCTGCGAGGCGGGCGCGAGCATGGTGATGCCCGGCGCGGCGGCGGCGTAGTGGGCCTGGGCGCGGGTCACCTCGTACTCGATCAGTTCGCGGATCCTCGGCGTGGTGCGGCCCGCCGCCTTCGCCGCGAGCAGGTCCTCGCGGGTGACGTTGAACTTGGCAAGGTCCTCGTCGGGCAGGTAGGTGCGGCCCCGGTCGAGGTCCTCGGCGACGTCCCGGATGAAGTTGGTGAGCTGGAAGGCGAAGCCGAGCTGGCGGGCCGGCTCACGGGCCGCCACCGGGTCGGAGCTGCCCAGGATCGGCAGCATCATGGTGCCGATGACCGCCGCCGAGCCCTCCATGTAGTCGAGCAGGTCGTCGTAGGTCGGGTACGACATGACCGTCAGGTCCATCGCCATGCTGCGCAGAAACGACGCAAAGTCGTCCCGGTCGAGATCGAAGACGGCGATGGTGTGCAGCACCGCGGGCAGCAACGGGTCGTCCACCGGCTCGCCGTGCAGGCCGGCGACGAAGCGCGACGACCACTCGTCCAGCCGGGCGGCGCGCTCGGCGGGCGGCAGGTCCTCGGTGCGATCGACGATCTCGTCCGCGTAGCGCGTGAATCCGTACAGGGCGTGAACGTGTCGCCGTTTCCACGCGGGCAGCAGCCGGGTGGCGAGATAGTAGGTACGCCCGTGGTGTTTGTGCAGCTCCCGGCAGCGGGCATAGGCCGCGGTGAGATCGGTGTCCACCGGCCCTCCTCAAAATTCGACGCAGCAATCGACGCAATTCGTAAGCCTAGGGTACGCTCACCCACATGGCCAACGACGCAGTTGCGGGTAACGCGCTCCGCGTCGCGCCGGCGCAGCCGGAAGCGACCGACGACCCGGTCCGCGGCGTGCTGGCCGCGTTCACGAAAGACCTGATCGGAGGGGTCGACGATACGCTGGCGGCGTTCCTGGCCGCCGAGATCGACTCACTCACTGAGATCGACGCGGCGATGGGGGGTTTCGCCGCTACGGCCCGCGACGCCGTGCTGGCCGGCGGTAAGCGGGTCCGGCCCACCTTCGCCTACTGGGGCTGGCGCGGGATCGTCGGTTCCGACGAGCCGCTGCCGTCGGTGCTGCCGGCGCTGGCCGCCCTGGAGCTGCTGCACACCTTCGCCCTGGTGCACGACGACGTGATGGACGCCTCCGACACCCGACGGGGCAGGCCGACCACGCACCGGGCCGCCGCCGCCCGGCACGTCGCGGCCGGCCACACCGGCGACCCGGACCGGTTCGGCGAGGCCGTCGCGGTGCTGGTCGGCGACCTCTGCCTGGTCTGGGCCGACCGGCTGCTCAGCCACGCCGCGGTGCCGCCCTCCCGGCTGCTGGACGTGCGCCGCTGCTACGACCAGATGCGGGTGGAGACGGTCGCCGGGCAGTACCTCGACGTGCTCGGCGAGAACGACCCGGCGAGCTGGTCGGTCGACCGGGCTTTGCGGGTGGCGCGGTACAAGACCGCCAGCTACACCGTCCAGCGGCCGCTGCTCTTCGGCGCCTGCCTGGCCGGCGTCGACGCCGACGCGCCACAGATCGCCGCGTACACCCGCTACGGCCTGGCCGTCGGCGAGGCGTTCCAGCTCTGCGACGACCTGCTCGGCGTCTACGGCGACCCGGCCACCACCGGCAAGCCGGCCGGCGACGACCTGCGCACCGGCAAGCCGACCGCGTTGCTGATGCTGGCCCGGCAGCTGGCCGACCCGACGCAGCGCCGGGCGCTGGAGCGGGCCGGCGCGGTCACCTCACCGCGGGACGTCGCCCGGCTCGCCGACGTGGTGGTCGACACCGGCGCGGTGGAGCGGATCGAGCGGATGATCGCCGACCGGGTCACCGAGGCGCTGACCGCACTGCAGACCACGTCCATGGACGAGACGGCGCGCACCGCGCTGACCGGCCTCGCCACCGCCGCCACCAGTCGGCGGGCATGATGAGCGACTTTGCGAAGGAGGTGGTCTCGTGCGCACCGTGAGCGGACGTACGGACCGGGTGGTGGTCGTGGGCGCGGGCCTGGGCGGGCTGGCGTGCGCGCTGCACCTGGCCGGCAGCGGCCGGCAGGTGACGGTGGTGGAGCGCGAGCCGGTGCCCGGCGGCCGGGCCGGCCGGCTCAGCGTCGACGGGTACGAGTTCGACACCGGCCCGACCGTGCTCACCATGCCCGACCTGATCGCCGAGGCGCTCGGCGCGGTCGGCGAGGAGCTGCACGACTGGCTCGACCTCACCCCGGTCGACCCGGCCTACCGGGCCTACTACCCGGACGGCTCGACGCTGGACGTGATCACCGACACCACCCGGATGGCGGCCGAGATCTCCCGGGTCTGCGGCCCCCGGGAGGCCGACGGCTACCTGCGCTTCGTCGACTACGCGCGCAACCTGTGGAACTGGGAGCGCAAGGACTTCATCGACCGCAACCTGGACGCCCCGACCGACCTGCTCACCGCCAACCTGCTGAAGCTGCTGGCCAACGGCGCCTTCGGCCGGCTCCAGACGAAGATCAACCAGTTCTTCTCCGACCCGCGCACCCAGCGGATCTTCTCCTTCCAGGCGATGTACGCCGGGCTGGCCCCGCACGACGCGCTGGCCATCTACAGCGTGATCGCGTACCTCGACTCGGTGGCCGGGGTGTTCTTCCCGCGCGGCGGCATCCACGCGGTCTCCAAGGGGATGGCCGGGGCCGCCGAGAAGCACGGCGTCCAGTTCCGGTACGGCACCACGGTGACCCGGGTGGAGACCGCCAACGGCCGGGCCACCGGCGTGCTCACCGCCGACGGCGAGATGATCCCGGCCGACGTGGTGGTGCTCAACCCCGACCTGCCGGTCGCCTACCGGGACCTGCTGCCCTCCGGCCGGCAGCGGAAGCTCACCTACTCGCCGTCCTGCGTGGTGCTGCACGTCGGATCGACGCAGGGGTATGAGAAGATCGCTCACCACAACATCCACTTCGGACGGAAGTGGAAGGGCACCTTCGACGAGGTGATCCGCCGCGGCGAGCTGATGACCGACCCGTCGCTGCTGGTCACCAACCCGAGCCGGACCGACCCCTCGGTCGCCCCGGCCGGCCGGCACACCTACTACGTGCTCGCCCCGGTGCCCAACCTCGAGCGCGCCCCGTTCGACTGGCGCGGCGACCTCAGTCGCCGCTACGCCGACCAGCTGATCGGCACGCTGGAGGAGCGCGGGTACGTCGGCTTCGGCGCCGGCGTCGAGGTGCTGCGCACGATCACCCCCGCCGAGTGGGAGGAGCAGGGCATGGCCGCCGGTACGCCGTTCGCGGCCGCGCACACCCTCTTCCAGACCGGCCCGTTCCGCCCGTCGAACCTGCACCGCACGCTGTCCAACGTGGTCTTCACCGGCTCCGGCACGCAGCCCGGCGTGGGTGTGCCGATGGTGCTGATCTCGGGCAAGCTGGCCGCCAACCGGGTCACCGGCCTGGGTCGGTGACGACGTGACCTCCCGCGAAGGACACCTCGTCGAGCTGGTCGACGACGGCGGCCGGGTGCTCGGCGAGGCCAGCGTGGCCGCCGCGCACCAGGCCCCGGGGCGGCTGCACCGCGCCTTCTCGGTGCTGCTCGTCGACCCCGCCGGGCAGGTGCTGCTGCAGCGACGGGCAGCGGTGAAGACCCGGTTCCCGCAGCGGTGGGGAAACTCCTGCTGCGGTCACCCCCGGCCGGGTGAGTCGCTGGCCGAGGCCGCCAACCAGCGACTGGCCGAGGAGCTCGGCGCCGGGCCGGTCGAGCTGACCGAGGTCGGCGTCTACCTCTACTACGCCGAGGACCCGGCCACCGGGCGGGTCGAGTTCGAGTACGACCACGTGCTGCGCGCCGACGTACCGGCCGACCTGCCGCTGCGGCCCGACCCGGCCGAGGTCTCCGAGCTGCGCTGGACCGACCCGGTCCGGTTGATGGCCGAGATCGACGCCGAGCCGCGCGCGTACGCCCCCTGGCTCGGCGGGGTGGTCAGCCGGCTGCTGCGCCCGGCCCGGCCGGCCGGTGAAACCACCCCCGCGCTGCCGCGGGTGGACGAGGCGTCGGAGCGGTCGGGTGGCCGATGACGCGCTGAGCGCGGGGGCCGTGGCACGCCGACTGGGCGTCGCGGTCACCACGCTGCGCACCTGGCACCAGCGCTACGGCCTCGGCCCCAGCCAGCACACCCCCGGTCACCACCGGCGGTACACGCCGGCCGACCTGGCCCGGCTGGAGATCATGCGCAAGCTCACCGCGGAGGGGGTCACCCCCGCCGAGGCGGCCCGCTGGGCGAAACAGGGCCCGACCATCGCCCCCGGCGTCGAGCTGCGGCTGCGTTCCGGGCTGGGCCGGGACGGCGGCGGGCAGACCATCCCGGTCGGCCGGGCCGGCCCGGCGGCGCGCGGCCTGGCCCGGGCCGCCATGCGGCTGGACGCGGCCGCGATCAGCCAGACGATCAACCATTCGCTGGCCACCGACGGGGTGGTCGCGACCTGGGAGGGGCTGCTGCGCCCGGTGCTCGCCGGCATCGGCGAGCGACATGTCGCCACCGCCGGGCTGATCGAGGTGGAGCACGTCGTCTCGCGCTGCGTGTCGGAGGCGTTCGCAGCGGTGGCCGGCACCGGTCACGCCACCGGGCCGGCCCGCATCCTGCTCTCCTGCGCCGACGAGGAGCAGCACACGCTACCCCTGGAGGCGCTGGCCGCCGCGCTGACCGAGGCCGGGGTGGCGTACCGGATCCTCGGCGCCCGGGTGCCGGTGGCCGCCCTGATCGAGGCGGTGAACCGGACCGGGCCGGCGGCCGTGGTGATCTGGTCGCACACCCGGGCCACCGCCGACCCGCGCCAGCTCAGCGCCCTGCTCGCGGTGCCCCGGCGGCCGCTGCTGGTGCTGGCCGCCGGGCCCGGCTGGCGGGCCGAGACGCTGCCCGCCGGGGTGGTCCGGCCGGTGGACCTGGCCGAGGCGGTGTCGCTCGCCGTGGCCGTCCGCGACTCGCTGGACCAGTCGACCACGGACTGACCGGGTCACCCGGCGCGTGCCACCGTCCACTACGGTCGGGGGCGTCCGCGTACCCGATCCCTCGGAGTTGCGATGCGTCCCCGCCATGTCCTGGCGATCACCCTCGGTCTGCTCCTCCTGGTCGCCGGCTGCGGCGACCGGACAACCGGGATGCCACAGGCCGAGACACCTCGCCCGGGGGCGCCGACCGGGACGCCGGCACCGACCCCGTCGGCCACGCCGAGCCGCCCGCCCGCGTCGGCCAGGCCGACCCCGACCGTGCCGCCGCTGCGTCCGCTGCCGGCCACCCTGCCGGCCGGGCTGAGCCGCACCAGCGGCGCCCGCGGGGTCGCGTTGACCTTCGACGACGGCCCACACCCGGTGTGGACGCCGAAGCTGCTCGACCAGCTGCGGGCGGCGCACGTGACCGCCACCTTCTGCCTGGTCGGCGTCCAGGTGCGGGCGCATCCCGAGCTGGTCGCCCGGATCGTGCGGGAGGGCCACCAGCTGTGCAACCACAGCTGGCGGCACGACATGGACCTCGGCCGCCGGCCGGTGGCCCAGATCCGCGCCGACCTGGAGCGGACCAACCAGGCCATCCGCGCCGCGGTGCCCGGCGCCAAGGTGCCCTACTTCCGGCAGCCGGGCGGGCGGTGGACGGCGGAGGAGATCACCGTCGCCCGGCAGCTCGGCATGCGACCGCTGCACTGGAGCGTCGACCCGCAGGACTGGGCCAAGCCTCCGACCGACATGATCGTCCACCGGGTGGAGGGCCACGCCCGGCCCGGCGCGGTGATCCTGATGCACGACGGCGGGGGTGACCGGGGCGGGACGCTGGCCGCCTGCCCGCGGCTGCTCGCCGACCTCAAGCACCGGTTCGGCATCGCCCGCCTCCACTGACAGGCCCGCTGAGCTGCGGTTTGTGCTGCCGGCCATACCGGTTTGGACGGCTGACGGGGCATGACATATGCTTCTCATGCCTCCGGCGGGGCCGGATGGGAGCAAGTCCGCTTGATGTTGCGAGTGTGCAATGATGGCGGGGCCGCCCTCATCGTCTAGCGGCCCAGGACGCCGCCCTTTCAAGGCGGTAGCACGGGTTCGAATCCCGTTGGGGGCACGGTCCGACTCCGGTCGGATGCACGATCAGCAAGGTCCTGTGGAGCAGTTGGAGTGCTCGCCGCCCTGTCAAGGCGGAGGTCGCGGGTTCAAGTCCCGTCAGGACCGCAAGCGCTTGCGCCGCGCACCTCATGCGCGGCGTTCTGCGTATCGGCCTTGCGGTAGCATGTGCCGGAGCACCACGGCCAGGTAGCTCAGTTGGTACGAGCGTCCGACTGAAAATCGGAAGGTCGGCGGTTCGACCCCGCCCCTGGCCACATAGCCTTTCGCCGGGCTACCTGAGCGCCGACCAGCGGAAACGCCGGTCGGCGCTCTGCTTTGTGTCCCGGCGAGATCCCCGTCACGTCCCGGTCGGTCGACTCAGCGGTCGGGGCGTTGGCGGCGCTGGGCCATCCCGTTCTGGATGGCCTCCCAGACGCTGCGGCCGGCCTGACGCAGCGTCTCGCCCGCCTGGCCGGCGAGCTGCGACGCCTGCTGCGACACCCCACCCTCGGCACCGTCGCCCGGCCGGTCACCCGTTTCCGCCCGGCCCGCATCCCCGCCACCGTCGGCGCCCTCGCGCGGCCCCGTACCCGCACCGCCGACGCCCTCGGGCCGGTCCGTACCGCCGGGGGCGGCCTTCTCGGGCCGGTGGTTGCCGGAGCTGTCGTCGCGCTCCGTGCCGGCGGGCGACTCCTTCGCCCCGGCGGCACGTTCGGGGCCGACCGGTCCCAGCGGCGGCTCCGGCGGCGAGCCGACCGGCAGCGGACCGGCCGGGGACTCCGGCTTCGGGCCGACCGGGCGGTCGGGGGCCGTCGGCGGCTGGGGACGGCCGCTCGGCACGTCCGCCCCGACGTCGGTGCCGGCGATCCGCTCCCCGTCCTGCCACGCGCTCGCGCTGATCGAGCCCAGCTGCCGGTCCGGCCGCCGACCGGCCTGGTCCGCCGCACCCGCGACCCGCTCGCCGGCCCGGCCGACCTGCTCGCCCAGCCCACCGACCTCTCCACCGACCTGCTGGCCGAGCCCGCCGACCTGCTGGCCGAGCGCGCCGACCTGACCGACGAGCGGCTCGGCCACCTCGCCGACCCGGTCGGTGACCCGGTTGACGTCGTCCAGGGCGTGGGTGGTGGTCCGGGCCAGTGACCGGACGATCTCCGGGTGGCGGTCGAGCGTGGTCAGCGCCCGGTCGAGGATCTCCACCAGCCGCTCGAGTCGCACCTTCAGCAGCGCCTCGGCCTGCACGCCCTCGATGTCCAGCTCCACCCGGCCCAGGTGCACCCGCACCCCCGCGTCCAACTGGAGCAGGTTGGCCAGCCGGACCCGCAGGGAGACGTCGGCGTCCAGCTCCTCCACTTCCAGCCGGATCGAGTCGACCGAGACGTTCGGGATGTCGAGCAGGACGTCCGGCTCGTCCTCCCGGTCGGGACCGACCCGGTCCGGCTGCCGTGCCGCTGCGCTCTCGCCCATGCTCTCCGCTCCCCGACGCTCGACCCGGCCGACCGGCCCCGTCCGGCGCGGTTACCCGAATTGCCGGTAACCATCACCCCACCGCTCGACCCACCGTGACCTGGGTATTGCCGTACGTGTCGGCCCTGCCGGTACCCGACTGTCCGCAACGGGGCAGAATGCGAAGCTGCACAGCGCGGCATGAGCCGGTACTGTCCGGGCCTATGGGACAGGAGATGGCGGATCCGGATCGTGTCCGTCAGGACGTCGGGCGCTACTCGCTCCGCAGCACCCTCCTCGCCCCAGCCACCGCCGAGCGGGCCTTCGCGTTGTTCACCGGGGCGCTGACCGACTGGTGGGTGCCGGAGTACACCTGGTCCGGGCCGGCCGCCCTGGCCGAGCTGGGGATCGAGCCGCGGGCCGGCGGCATGCTCTACGAGTTCGGGCCGTACGGGTTCCGCAACGACTGGGGTCGGGTGCTCACCTGGGATCCGCCCCGCCGACTGGTCTTCACCTGGCAGATCGGCCCGGACCGGGTGCCGGTGCCGGATCCGGCGCTGGCCAGCGAGGTCGAGGTGCTGTTCCTGCCGGATCCGTCCGGGCAGACCCGGGTCGAGGTGGAACACCGGCACTTCGACCGGCACGGTGACGCCGCTGAGGGCTACCGCAAGGCGCTCACCGCCGGCTGGCACGAGCTGCTCAGCCGCTACCTGGCCACGGTCGAGCGACAGCCCTGACCGCCCGCCGTGCCGGACTGGGCCGGCGCGTCACCCCGGACGCCGACGTGCTCGGTCCGGGCGGGCCGGTTCAGCCCTCGATGCCGGCCGGCGCGCCGGAGCGGTCGACCGCCCCGGCGCCGCCCAGATCCGCCCGGCGGCCCGCCGCCGCACCGGCGCCGAAGCCGGTGCCGGCCAGCCGGCGCGGTGGCGCGGTGCGCAGCCGCGGGTAGACCTCCGTCACCCGGTGCGCCACCCGGTCCGAGCGGTCGGCGAGCACCAGCGCGACCGACGGCGCACCCCGCTCGGCGACCGCCCCCGCCTCGGCCTCCCGCAGCCGGGCACCGATCACCCCGGCGAACCCGGCCAGCCAGGAGCGGCGGAACGCGGCCGGGTGGTCGCCGGCCGGTACGGGGGTCGCGGCCAGCCCGTGCGCGGCCTGCACCAGCAGCGAGGTGAAGAGCAGGTCCACCCGTTCCAGGTCGCTGGCGAAGCCGAACAGGTGCATGGCGAACCCGGCACCCTGCCGACGGCGTACGCAGCGGCAGCGCAACGGGTCGGCGACCGCGGCGAGCAGCGCGGCCTTGTCCCGGGCGTACGGGGCGAGCAGGTCGACCACCCGGTCGCCGACCGGGTCGCTGGCCGGGTCGCGGGCGGCCAGCAGGGCCCGGTCCACGCCGTACCGGGCGATCAGCTCGGTGGCCTTGGCGGTGAAGGCGGCGGACTCCGCGGGGGTGCAGGCCGGGTCCTCGGCCTTGGCCAGCAGCTTGCGGACCTTGCTGAGCATCGCCTCGGACATGACACCAGAGCTACCACAACTCGTCCCCGGCCGGCCCACCACCGGGCTGACATCGACGGTGATCGTCGCTACGCTCGGCTTCCTGCCCGCAACGCAGGGTTCACCCTTCCCAGGAGGTCCCCATGGCATCACACCCCGCGCGCCTGGCGGCGGGGGCGGCGACGCTGTCGCTGCTCGCGCTCGGCGCACCGGCCCAGGCCGCTCCCGCGACCCCGGTGGCCGTCTCGCCCGGCAACCTGGCCGCGCCGCTGGCCACCTGCTACGGCGGCGCGGTCCGCTCGTACTTCCTGCAGGGCGGGTGGGGCGGCGACGCCGGCCCGTACACCACGACCAGCCGGTGCGGCGACATCAACGTCCGCAACGCCAGTAACTTCGGCACCGAGGCCTGCGTGATCTTCATCGACAAGACCGACCGCTGCAACTACATCACGTACCTGAAGGCCGGCTCGGGCTGGACGACGGTGGCCACCGACGTCCGGGACGGGGTGCGATTCAAGGTGCGCTTCTCCAACCTGCGCTTCGAGTACGAGTCGCTGGTCGCGTACCACGCGTTCTGATCCGTCGGGTGCGGCGCCCGGGCCGGTGGGCCGGGCGCCGCGCCGTCAGCCGGCCCGGTCGCGCAGGGTGGCCACCGTGGAGCCGGCCAGGGTGAGCAGGCAGTCCGGCAGCTGACCGTCGGCAACGGCCGCGCCGAACAGCGCCTCGCCGGTGTCCGCGTCGCAGTTGGCGTACGCGCTGACGAAGCGGGCCACCCACCGGGCGTCGTAGCCGGCCTCGTCGATGCCGGGGAAGTCCAGCGCGCAGGCGCCGGGTGGGGGCGGATCGCCCACCATGGTGGCGGCGAGGCACCAGGCCACCCCGTACGCCCCGGTGAGACCGGCCCGGTCCACCACCGCGTCGAAGGTGCCCACCACCCCGGCGCCGTCACCGTCCAGGGCGGAACGGAGCACGGCGGCCGCGTCGTCGAGAGTCTGCTCCGGTACGTCGGTCACCCGCGGAACAGTAGGACCGCCGGTCAAGCGGTGACCCGCGCCGCACACCGGGTGACGGAGCGTACGGGCGGGTCCACGGGCCTCCGACGAGGGCCGGCTCCACGCTCCCACCCGGCGCGGCGGCACGCTAAGGTGCCCAGCGGACCTCCCCCGGAGGAAGGAAGACCATGCTCGTAACACGCGGCCCGCGCGCGGCCATCCTGGCGGCCAGTGCGGTGTTCCTGCTCGCCACCACCGCCTGCGGGACGACCGACGAGCCGGAGGCGGCGGCCACCCCGCAGCTTCGGCTCTACGGCACCGACGGCAACATGCTGAACTCCTACGCCGCCGAGCTGAAGGGGCGGGCCGACCTGGTCGACGGCATGAAGGGCACCACCCCGCTGACGCCGCTGACCGAGGACTTCAAGCGGCGGCTGCTGGCGGTCGACCCGAAGCTGACCGACTTCCTCTACGCGGCGGAGTCGTACGACGCGGTGGTGATCAGCGCGATCGCCGCGCAGCTGGCCGGCACCACCAACCCGTCGGAGATCGCCAAGCAGATCGTCGGGGTGACCAACAACGGGCAGCGGTGCACGGATCCGGCGAGCTGTCTCGCGCTGGCCCGGGACGGGCAGGACGTCGAGTACCGTGGCCCGTCGCTGACCCGGGCCGGCTTCACCGACGCGGGCGAGCCGGCCACCGCCAGCTACGCCACGCTGCACTTCGACGCGCAGAAGATCAACGACGCGAAGACCGAGTTCGTGGGCGCCGGCGACGAGTCCGGGGCGAGCACCAAGACCCCGCCGAAGCCCAAGAAGGAGAAGCCCGGCCGCACCGACCGCAGCGACGGCTCCCCGCTGATCCTCGGTGGCCTGCTGCCCAAGACCGGTGACCTGGCGCTGGCCAACCCGCCGCTGGCGGCCGGCACCACGCTGGCGGTGCGCGAGATCAACGCCGCCGGCGGCGTGCTCGGCGAGCCGATGGTCTGGATCGACGGCGACGACGGCACCAACCCGACCGTCGCGAAGGCCACCGTCGCCTCGCACATCCGCCGCAAGGTGCAGGTCATCATCGGCGCCGGCGCGTCCGGGATCTCCAGCGCGGTGCTGCCGGACGTGGTGGCCGCCGGCCGCATCCTCTTCTCACCGTCCAACACCGACGCCGCGTTGACCGAGGCCGACGACAAGGGGCTCTACTTCCGCACCTCGCCGCCGGACGGCCTGCAGGGCCGGGCGCTCGCGGACGTGATCCTGCGGGACGGGCCGCGCAAGATCGCGCTGGTGGCCCGGAAGGACTCGTACGGCGAGGGCCTCCAGGAGACCGTGCGCGCCGAGCTGGAGCGGGCCGGCGTGGGCGCCGACCGGGTGAAGCTGATGACCTACCAGCCGCCGGCGAACCCCAAGGCGCCGCCGGTGGACTTCTCGGGCACCGCGAAGGAGATCAAGGCGTACGGGCCGGAGGCCGTGCTGATCATCGGCTTCGGCGAGAGCGCCGGGCTGATCAACGCGCTGGCCGACGCCGGCGTGCCGATCCGGCACTGACCGCGGCGCCACAGCGCGCCAGGTCCGACGACGGCCGCACCGGTGAGCCGGTGCGGCCGTCGCGCTCGTCCACGGTGGTCAACGCGGGCCGCGCCGCTCCAGGAACTCGGTCATCCGCCGCCGCTTCTCCTCGTCCTCGAAGAGCACCGCCTGGCTGACCAGGTCGACCTGCGGGTGCGCGGCGGCCGGGGCGTCCACCGCCAGCTTGGTCAGCCGCAGGGCCAGCGCGGAGCCCTTGGCCATCTCGTCGAGCAGCCCGTGCGCGCAGTCCAGCAGCTCCCCCGGCTCGGCCACCACCCGGTTGACCAGGCCGATCCGCGACGCCTCGTCGGCGTCCACCCGCCGGCCGGTGAAGAGCAGCTCCTTGGCCCGCGCCTCGCCGACCAGCGCCGGCAACCGGTGGGTCGCGCCGGCCCCGGCCAGGATGCCCAGCCGTACCTCCGGCTGGCCGAACACCGCCCGGGCCGTGCAGACCCGCAGGTCGCAGGCGTACGCCAGCTCGGCGCCGCCGCCCAGCGCCGGGCCGTCCACCGCCGCGACGCTCGGCATGGGCAGGGCCCGGATCCGGGCGAAGGCCGCCTGGTTGATCGCGGCGAGCGCGTCCAGCCGCCCGCGCTCGCGCAGCTGGCCGATGTCGGCACCGCCGGCGAAGATCCCCTCGGTGCCGCCGGTGAGCAGCAGCAGCCGGGGCCGCGCCTCCAGCTCGGCGCAGACGGCATGCAGCTCGGCGATCAGGTCGGCGTCGATGGCGTTGCGCTTCTCCGGCCGGCTCAGGGTCACCACCAGCCGGTCCGGCCGCTCCTCGATCCGCAGCCCGCTCACGCCGCCGCCCCTTCCGAGCCGGCCGGGCCCTCGGCCTTGCGGCCGTCGACCCAGGTGTAGAAGCCCCGGCCGGTCTTCTTGCCGAGCCGGCCGGCGGCGACCATCTCCTCCAGCAGCGCGGGCGGCGCGAAGCGGTCCCCGTACGCGGCCTGCAGGGTGCGGGCGATGTCCAGCCGGACGTCCAGCCCGACCAGGTCGGTGAGTTCCAGCGGGCCGACCGGGTGGCGGTAGCCGAGCACCATCGCCTTGTCGATGTCGGCCACTTCGGCGACGCCGTCGGCGACCATCCGGATCGCCTCCAGGCCGAGCGTCACGCCGAGCCGGGAGGTGGCGAAGCCGGGCAGGTCGCGTACCACGACCGGGTCCTTGCCCAGCCGGCCGGCCAGCGCGACGGCCGCGTCGGTGGTCTCCGGCGCGGTGGCCGGGCCGACCACGACCTCCAGCAGCGCCATCGCCCAGACCGGGTTGAAGAAGTGCAGCCCGAGGAAGCGCTCGGGCCGGTCCAGCCCGGCGGCCAGCTCGGCGATCGGGATGCTGGAGGTGTTGCTGCCCAGCAGCGCCGGCCGCAGCCGCTCGGCGGCGCCCAGCACGGCGCGCTTGAGGTCGGGCCGCTCGGGCACCGCCTCGACGACCACGTCCGGCTCGGGGGCGACCTCGTCCAGGGTGGTGCGCACGGTGAGCCGGGCCCGGTTGGTCGCGGCCAGGTCGGCGTCGAGCTTTCCGCGCCGCACCGCCCGGTCCCACAGCTCGCCGAGCCGGTCGACGGCGTCCGCCGCCCGGTCCGGATCCACCTCGACCAGCTCCACGGCATGGCCCGCCCCGGCCGCCACGTAGGCGATGCCGAGCCCCATGGTGCCGGCCCCGACGACGACGAAACGATCGTTCATGCGCCGACCCTATGCAGCGCGGCGCCCGCCGGCACGCCAGGGGTCGCGCGGCGGCGGCCCGCACGACCGTCCATGCGGTGCGGCCCGCAGGGCGGGACGGCGGATCCCGGTCGCACCGCCGACGTGGCAGCCTGAACCGCCCGGGACGACGGCCGTGATCGGACGCGGCCGGCACGCGGGGCCGGGCCGAGGCGTGGCGCGGACCGCGATCGGGTACTGCGGGCGTCAACCGAGGGAAGGACCAGTCGAGATGAGCCAGGCACCGGAGTCCGTGGACGGCACCACCGAGCGCACGGAGACGGTCGAGACGCGCGGCGACGAGCGCGTCGACCTGCTCCGCGCGGACACCGACGGCGACGGCAAGACCGACGTCTGGGTGGTCGACACCGACGGCGACGGCAAGGCCGACCTGTTCCAGTTCGACACCGACGGCGACGGCAAGGTCGACATCACCATGGTCGACCTCGACGAGGACGGCACGCCGGACGAGGTGGTCGACGGCGACGGCGGCCTGCCGCCGGAGCAGCTGCCCCCGACCGTCCAGGTCTGAGCCGGCGCGCCGGGGTCCCCGCTCCCGGGGGCCCCGGTCAGCCGACCAGCCGCAGGGTGGCCAGATAGTACGGCGCGTCCCGGTCGTCCACGTCGGTCAGTCGCCAGGGCGTGCCGCGGACCAGCTCGCCGAGCTCGTCCGGCGTGCAGACCAGGTAGTCGAACCACTCGGTGCCCAGCTCCCGGTAGCGCAGCCGCAGCCGGAGCTGGCCGCCCAGCCGGCCGCGCCGCCGGTTCAGCTCGTGGTAGCCGGTGTGCACCGGGTCGGTGGTGCCGTACGGGTCGGTGCCGTGCGCGATCACCTGCGCGCCGGGGCGGGCCAGCGCGGCCAGCGCGGCGAGGAAGCCCGGCGCCCGCTCCCGCCCCTCGATCAGCCCGAGGTTGTTGCCGAGCAGCAGGAACGTGTCGTAGCGGCGGCCGTCGGCGACATGCTCGTCGACGGTGCCCAGGACCAGGTCCGTCACCCCGCGGTGCCGGCTGACCCGCAGCGCGCCGGCCGAGGTGTCCAGCCCGGTCACCGGCACCCCGTGCTCCTGCAGCAGCAGCGCGATCCGGCCGCCGCCGACGCCGACGTCCAGCGTCCGGCCGCGGGCCCGGGCCACGGCCCGGTGGTCGTACGGCTGCCAGTGCTCGGGGCCGTCCAGATAGTGTGCGGCGGGCGCGCCGTTGATCAGGCCGTCGTCCCGCTCGATGATCTCGATGACCGGCCGGGGCAGGCGCCCGCCGACCAGCGGCCGGGGCCCGATCCCGGTGTGCACCGCGTACGCGTCGCGCAGCAGCTCGCCGAACACGTCGCCGATCGTGGGTTCCCCGGTCACCACGCCACGCTACTTGCCCTCCGGTGGCCGTGTCGCGGCCGTATCCTGGGCGGCGTGACCGACCTGGACCGCCTCGCGGCGGAGAAGTACGTCCTGCTGACGACGTTCCGTAAGGACGGCCGGGCGGTGCCGACCCCGGTGTGGTCGGTCCGCGACGGCGACACGCTGGCGGTCTGGACGGCCGCCGACTCGGGCAAGGTCAAGCGGATCCGGCGGGACGGCTCGGTGACGGTGGCCCCGTGCGACGTGCGCGGCCGGCCGCACGGCGAGGCCGTGCCCGGGCACGCCGTGCTCTGCGACCCCGCCGAGAGCGACCGGGTGCGGGGCCTGATCAAGCAGAAGTACCGGATGCTCGGGCGGCTCACCCTGCTCGGCAGCCGGCTGCGCCGGGGCAGCGAGGGCACCATCGGGATCCGGGTGACCGTGCGCGGCTGACCCCGGACACGGTTCAGGGGCGGTGGTCCGTCGCTGTCGCGACGCCCGCCCGCCCCTGAAGACCGAAACTCTCGGCGCTGTCGGCCGGTCAGTCCCCCTGACGCTGCTGGGGAATCTGCCCCTGCAGCAGGGCCCGCACCTCCGACTCGCGGTACCGACGGTGGCCGCCCAGGGTCCGGATCGCGCTGAGCTTCCCCGCCTTGGCCCACCGGGTCACCGTCTTAGGGTCGACACGGAACATCGACGCCACCTCGGCCGGCGTGAGTAGCGGCTCTGGTTCGTGCGTTCGCGATGCCATCGGTCACTCCTCCACATGTATAGACATCGGCCGGGGTCCCGCCGGCCGACGCGTCTCCCATGGTCCGGCTAGTCCCCGATGTCCGACATGGGCCGAACGGCCGAAGGTCCCTAGACGGACGGATGAACCATGCCCGATTTATCTGACTTTCACACGCCAGAAAGTACCTTATTCGGACTCATGATCACGGTTCGTGATGCGTAGATTACGAACGCTCCTCGAATCGCCGTCCGGTTCCGGGCGGTTCGTCGTCAGTTGCACCGCTCCAGCAGCTGCACCGCGCGCCACCGCGCCACCAACCGGTCGTACGCGGCCGACGCCTCCTCGGCCTCGCCCCGGGACAGCCCGGCCAGCCCGGTCGCGACCAGCTCGGTCGAGTCGTCCGCGGTGAGCGTCTCGTCGGAGAGCAGCTGCACCAGGCCGCCGTAGTCCAGCTCGAGCACCGACCGCGGGTGGAACTCCTCCAGCCAGCGGGCGGCCTCCTCGACCGCCTCGGTGATCGGCGCCTCGCCGACCGACTTGCGCAGCACCGACAGCGCCCGGGAGGCCCGCCGCCGGGCCTTGGAGATCTCGGTGCGGTAGCGCAGCGCCCGCCGCCCCGGCTGGGTCACCAGGTCGCGCTCGGCGGGCTCGAAGAGCACGAACCAGCGCAGCGGCACCCCCCAGGTGGCGGTCTGCTCGTGCAGCCGGGGCACCCCGTGCTCGAGCACCCGGGCCCCGCTGCGCCAGTCGTCCACCACCGCCTTGGCCTGCCCGGCGAGCACCGGCGGCACGAACGCGTCGGCGAGCACCGGCGGCACCCCCTCGCGGGCGCTCAACGCCGCCTCGGCCACCCGGATCCGCAGGTTCCACGGGCAGACCAGCAGGGTGTCGTCCGCCTCGACGACGTACGCCTCCTCGGGCAGGTCCGGCAGCCGGGTCCAGCCGGCGCCGAGCGCCTCGATCACCGCGGTTCGCTGCCGGCCGGGCCCCTCCAGCGGGGCGACCGCCCGCCCCTCGCGGACGTACCGCCGCCAGTAGGACTGGCGCTCCCGGTCGAAGGCGGCCAGCGGCTCGTACACGCGCAGGTAAGAAGCGAAGAGCGACGGCACCGCGCGATCCTCCCACGAAAGCGGGCCGGCCCGCCCCCACCTCCCCGCGTGGGCAGTGACGTGGACGACAGCGCGAGCCCGGACGATATTAGGCTCAGCGACACCGGCAGCATCCCGCCGGCGTCCACCAGGTCCGCGTCCCACAAGGACGCCACCGACTCCAGGAGCAAGCCATGGGCGTATTCGCGAGTACCGACGACCCGGGATCCACCGGTCACGAGCAGGTCGTGTTCTGCCAGGACAAGCAGTCCGGGCTGAAGGCGATCATCGGCATCTACTCCACCGCGCTGGGCCCCGCGCTCGGTGGCACCCGGTTCTACCCGTACGCCAGCGAGGAGGCGGCGCTGGCGGACGTGCTCGACCTGTCCCGCGGGATGGCGTACAAGAACGCGCTGGCCGGGCTGGACCTGGGCGGCGGCAAGGCGGTCATCTGGGGCGACCCGGAGCAGCTCAAGAGCGAGGCGCTGCTGCGCGCGTACGGCCGCTTCGTGGAGTCGCTGGCCGGGCGCTACTACACCGCCTGCGACGTCGGGACGTACGTCGCCGACATGGACGTGATCGCCCGGGAGACGAGCTACGTCACCGGCCGCAGCGTCGAGCACGGCGGCGCCGGCGACTCGTCGGTGCTCACCGCCTGGGGCGTCTTCCAGGGCATGCGCGCCGCCGCCGAGCACGTCTGGGGCAGCCCGACGCTGCGCGGTCGCCGGGTCGGCGTGGCCGGCCTGGGCAAGGTCGGCAAGCACCTCACCGGCCATCTGCTGGACGACGGCGCCGAGGTGGTCGCCACCGACGTCAGCCCGAAGGCGGTGGAATGGGTGGGCGCCAACCACCCGCAGGTCGAGCTGGTGCACGACGCCGCCGCGCTCGCCGCCGCCGACATCGACGTGTACGCCCCGTGCGCGCTGGGCGGCGCGTTGAACGACGACACCGTGCCGGCGCTGCGCGCCAAGGTGGTCGCCGGCGCGGCCAACAACCAGCTCGCCCACCCCGGCATCGAGAAGCTGCTCGCCGACCGGGGCATCCTCTACGCCCCCGACTACGTGGTGAACGCGGGCGGCGTGATCCAGGTGGCGGACGAGATCGAGGGCTTCAACTTCGACCGGGCCAAGCTGCGCGCCACGAAGATCTACGACACCACCCGGGAGATCCTCCGGCTCGCCGACGACGAGGGCGTGCCCCCGGCGGTGGCCGCGGACCGGCTGGCCGAGCGGCGGATGGCCGACGTCGGCCGGCTGCGCACGATCCACCTGCGCTGACCCGTTTCCCGGGGTGCGGGCCCGCCCGCGCCCCGGGGGACGCGCCGGGGCTTTTGGGGTGTTTCCGGGCTGGCTGACCGGTGTCACGGGCACCCCCGGTCGGTGCCCCTTACCCGGTACAATCGGTGACGGCCGGATGACTGCGACGCGCAGGGCCGGCTAACGGTAACCCGAGGTGCCGAACCGCGGCATCCCCATGTACCGTAAGAGCCACGAGAGATGCCTGACGTCATCGGGGCCCGCCTTCGGGCTGCCCCGCATTCTGTGCGAGGGGGTCGAGCCATGGGGCGCGGCCGTGCTAAGGCCAAGCAGACGAAGGTGGCCCGGGAGTTGAAGTACCACTCCCCGAACACCGACCTCACCGCCTTGCAGCGCGAGTTGGCGGGTGCTGGTGGGAAGTCTGAGCAGCACTTCGACGACGACTACAAAGAGTATGTCGACGACGATGATGAGGATCATGCGGACGACGACCCGGACCCCTGGGCTCCTCCGACCCGCTGACCTCCGGTCACAGTTGAGCACGCGGTAACTCCCCGCGTGCTCACGTATGTGCCCGACCAAGCGGCGCCACACCACCGATGATCAGGGACCCCGCAGGGCCGGCCAGCGTGCCGGCCGGTCGGCAGGTCCCTGATCGCGGTGGGCGCGTCCCCCTCCGGCCGGCTCAGCGCGGCCGGTTGTTCCAGTTGTAGAACGTCGGGATGTTCTCGAAGTGGTTCCAGGCGCACACCGCGCCGGCGCCGTCGCCCGACACCTCAGCCCGGGAGCGGCGCGCGGCCTCGGCCTCCCGCAGCAGCACGGTCAGCCCCGCGGCGGCCTCCCGCACCCGGTGGACGACCGGCTCGGGGACACCTGCGTCGACGCGCTCAGGCTGCCGGTGACTCGTGGTCTCGGGCATGCTCCAACACTCCCTCCAGTAGGCGGATCTTGCTGTTGCGGCAGTGGTCGGTCTCGGTGCCGTCGAACCGCCCCAGCTCGAAGTAGCGGTTCGCCGCGTGGCCGCCGCCGCAGAAGCCGAAGTACGGGCAGGACGAGCGGCAGGCCTCCACCCCGGCGAGGAACTCGCCCACCCAGGGGGTGCCCGCCGCGCCGGCCAGGATCTCGGCCAGCGGGGTCGCCAGCACGTTGCCGCTGCTGAAATCCCCGTACGCCGGGTCGGTGAAGCCGGCCAGCTCGGGCGAGAGCACCACCACCGAGCCGTCGTGCCCGACCGTCGGGATCGGGTCGAGCTGCCGGGGCAGCAGCCCCTCCGCCGTGCCGTCCAGCACGGCGCCCGCGTAGCGCAGCGACCACTCCACCTCGCGCAGGTGGATCCGGGGATCCCTCCGCCAGGCGGCCACCAGCTCCGCCCAGAACCCGGTCACCGCGCCGGCGTCCCGGGCGTTGCTGCGGGTGTTGACCCCCTCGGTCTCCTCGATGTTGACCCCCAGCACCTCGCAGCCCAGCTCGAGGAAGTAGTCGTACAGCTCGGTCGCCCGGCCCGGCTCCGGCCGGGAGACCACCGCGAGCGCCGAGAACGGCAGCCCGTGCCGGCGCAGCGTCTCCACCCCGGCCAGGATCCGGTCGTACGCCGGCCGCCCGCCCCGGGTGACCCGCTCGCCGTTGCGCTCCCGCGGCCCGTCCACGCTCACGCTGACCCGGACCCCGTGCTCGACGAAGAACGCGCACCAGGCGTCGTCGATCAGCGTGGCGTTGGTCTGCACGTGGTGCTCCACCGCCGGACCGAACGGGGCGATCAGGGCGGCCAGGTGCTCCCGCCCGGTCGCCAGCGGCTCGCCGCCGTGCCAGACCACGGAGAACCGGCCGGCGGCCGCCCACGGGTTCACCGACGCCGCCACCGCCTCGGCGACGGCCACCGGCATCCGCCGGTCCGCCGCCCGCATCGGCAGGTAGCAGTAGGCGCAGTCCAGGTTGCAGAGGGTGGTCGGCTGCATCACCACGTACGAGGGGACGGCGGCGACGCCGCGCATCCCGCTGCCCGTACCAGTGGCCATCCGCCACCTCCGCCCGGCTCGAAGTGCCCTTCAGGCTAGGCGGCGACGGCCACTCGGGTGAACCCCCCATCAGGTGGTCGGATGATCACCCGATCGTGATCATCCCCGGGTGTGCTGGCCGATCATCTGCACGTTGCCGGTGCCCTCGATGATCTCGCCGGCCTGCCAGGCGTCCACGCCGCGACCGGCCAGGGTGGCCAGCGCCCGGTCGGCGTCCTCGGCCGACACGATCGCGAACATGCCGACGCCCATGTTGAAGGTCGCCTCCATGTCCTGGTCGTCGATCCGCCCCTTGGACTGGAGCAGGTCGAAGACGGGCTGCGGCTTCCAGGTGGACCGGTTGACCACCGCGTCCACGTGCTCCGGCAGCACCCGGACCAGGTTGCCGGGGATGCCGCCGCCAGTGACGTGGGCCAGCGCCCGCACCTCGGCCTCGGCGATCAGCTTGAGGCAGTCCTGCGCGTAGATCTTGGTCGGGGTGAGCAGCTCCTCGCCGAGGGTGCGCTGCCGACCGAAGTCCTCGATCACCACGTCCAGCCGCATCCGGGCGGCGCCCAGCAGCACGTGCCGCACCAGCGAGTACCCGTTGGAGTGCAGGCCGGACGAGCGCATGGCGATCACCACGTCACCCACCTCGACCCGCTCCGGGCTGAGGATGTCGCTCTCCTCCACCACGCCGACACCGGTCGCGGAGATGTCGTACTCGTCGGGGCGCAGCACGCCCGGGTGCTCGGCCGTCTCGCCGCCGAGCAGCGCGCAGCCGGCGTACCGGCAGCCGTCGGCGATGCCGGCGCCGATCTCGGCGACCTTGTCCGGCACGACCTCGCCGGTGGCGATGTAGTCGAGCAGGAACAGCGGCTCGGCGCCGCACGCCACCAGGTCGTCGACCACCATCGCGACCAGGTCGATGCCGACCGTGTCGTGGATGTCCATCTGCTGGGCGATCACCAGCTTGGTGCCCACGCCGTCGGTGGACGAGGCCAGGATCGGGTTCTTGTACTTCTTGGTGTCCAGCCGGAACAGGCCGGCGAAGCCGCCCAGGTCGCCCATCACCTCCGGCCGCCGGGTCGACTTGACCTTGGACTTCAGCAGCTCGACGGCGCGGTCGCCCGCGTCGATGGACACTCCGGCGTCGGCGTACGAGACCGAGCGTTTGCGCGCCGTGCGGCCGGCGCCGCCCGTCCACGGCTGGCGGTCGCCGCCGGCGCCGGTCGGGCTGCTTCCTGCGCCGCTGCGCTCGGACACGTGCGTCACGGTTCTCCCCTTTGTGGTTCTCGGCGCCGCCTGCGGCAGTGTGCCCGGACGGCCCCGGCGGTGCTACGGGTGGACGGTCGCGCCGCCCGGAGTGGCGACGAGGGGTGGGGCGGTGTGCTCGGCGGCGCCGGCGACCCGACGCCCTACTCCTTCGAGCAGGTGTTTGCCGATCAGGTTCCCGGCCGGCAGCTCGATCGGGTACTCGCCGTCGAAACAGGCCCGGCAGAGCCGGGTCTTCGGCTGCTCGGTGGCGGCGATCAGGCCGGGGAGCGAGACGTAGCCGAGGGTGTCCGCGCCGATCGAGCGCCGGATGCCCTCGTTGTCCAGCCCGTTGGCCAGCAGCTCGGCCCGGGTGGCGAAGTCGATGCCGTAGAAGCACGGCCAGCTGACCGGCGGGGAGGAGATCCGCACGTGCACCTCCAGCGCGCCCGCCTCGCGCAGCATCCGCACGATGGCCCGCTGGGTGTTGCCCCGCACGATCGAGTCGTCCACCACCACCAGCCGCTTGCCCCGCACGTTCTCCCGCAGCGGGTTGAGCTTGAGCCGGATGCCGAGCTGGCGCAGCGTCTGCGAGGGCTGGATGAAGGTGCGCCCGACGTACGGGTTCTTCATCAGGCCGGCGCCGTAGGTGATGCCGGACGCTTCCGCGTAGCCGATCGCGGCCGGGGTGCCGGACTCGGGCACCGGGATCACCAGGTCCGCCTCGACCGGGTGCTCCTTGGCCAACTGCCGGCCGATCTGCACCCGGGCGGCGTGCACGTTCCGCCCGGCGATGGTGGCGTCCGGGCGGGCGATGTAGACGTACTCGAAGAGGCAGCCCTTCGGCTCCGGCGCGGCGAACCGGGCCGACCGCAGGCCGTCGGAGTCGATCGCGATCAGCTCGCCCGGCTCCACCTCCCGGACCACGCTGGCGCCGACGATGTCGAGCGCGGCGGTCTCGCTGGCCACCACCCAGCCGCGCTCCAGCCGACCGAGCACCAGCGGGCGCACCCCGTGCGGGTCACGGGCCGCGTAGAGCGTCGACTCGTCCATGAAGACGAAGCTGAACGCGCCGCGCAGCTGGGGCAGCACCCGCAGCGCGGCGGCCTCCACCGAGAGGTCCGGGTGGCTGGCCAGCAGCATCGTCACCAGCGAGGTGTCGTTGGTGGCGCCGTCGGCGACCAGGCCCCGGTCGGCGACCTCCTTCTGCAGGTCGGCCGTGTTGACCAGGTTGCCGTTGTGGGCCAGCGCGATGGTCGTGCCGGAGGTGTTCGAGCGGATGGTCGGCTGGGCGTTCTCCCAGGTCGAGCCGCCGGTGGTGGAGTACCGCGCGTGGCCGATCGCCAGGTGGCCGCGCAGGCTCGCCAGGGTCGGCTCGTCGAAGACCTGGGCGACCAGGCCGAGGTCCTTGTAGACCACCACGCCGGAGCCGTCGCTCACCGCGATGCCGGCCGCCTCCTGGCCGCGGTGCTGGAGCGCGTAGAGGCCGAAGTAGGTGAGGTTCGCGACCTCTTCGCCGGGGGCCCAGACGCCGAAGACGCCGCAGGCGTCCTGGGGGCCGGGACGCTGGGGGTCGAGATCGTGGCTCAGCCGGCCGTCGCCTCGGGGCACTGCCGCTCCCTCATGCTGGTCTGGGACTCCGCCGGGCGGGCTCAGCAGGCACTGATCCGCACTACTCGGCCGGGACCACTGTCGTCGTCCGACAGTGTACGCGAATCGAAGTCGATACAGATAGTCACGATTCGGCTCCGGGGTGTCACCGATCAGCCCCTTCCGGCCCAGCTAGAGCGGCAGCAGGGCGGAGAGGTCGGCTCGGTTGCCGCTCACCCGTACGCGACCGTCCGTCACCGCGTCCGCCCAGGAGAGCCGGCCGGTGGCGAGCGCCAGCCAGGTCGGCGGATCCATCTCCACCACGTTCGGCGGGGTGCCGCGGGTGTGTCGCGGACCGGGAACGCACTGAACTGCACCGTAAGGTGGGACACGCACCTCCACCGATCGGCCGGGGGCGCGCTCCGCGAGGGCGGTCAGAAGGGCACGGACCGCCTCCCGGTACACCGGCCGATCGGGCGTACGCCCCTCGTCGAGCGCCGTCAGCGCCGCCGCCACCGCGGCGGACTTAATGTACGGAGAGGACACGACGGGACGATACGACTCGGTCGCGCGGCACCGCTCGCTGGCCCTGGGTCGCGCCGATCCGGTCAGACAAGGCATAGTTGCCGACGGCGTATTCGTACCGTGATGATCCCCGACCCCGGCCGGGGAGGTCAGACCGGAAGGCGGTGGACGTGTCAACACACCGACATGCCTGGAAGCAGCGGGCCGGTGTGGTCGCAGCGCTGGTTGCCGGCGCCCTGCTCACCGTCCCCGCGACACCGGCCCTGGCCGCCGAGGCCCGGGTGTCGCCCGGCTCGGTGAACCTCAACGCCGGCAGTGACACCACGGTACGACTGACCGTGATCCCCGGGCCGGAGGACACCACCGCCAAGGTTGCCCTCACCGGCCTACCGGCCGGAGTGAGCTGCACCAGCGGTTGTGGCGACGTCCCGCTGAGCGGCTCGCCGAAGACCGTCCTGCTGACCCTCAAGGCGAACGACAACGCCGCGGACGCCAACGGCACCATCACCGCGCAGGTCCAGCCGGACAAGTCCGATCCCGCCACCGGGGACTTCGCGCTGACGGTGAAGGCCAAGGCCGCGCCGCAGACCACCCAGCCGCAGCAACCGCCGCCGCCGCAGCAGCCCCAACAGGTGCAGACGGTCAAGTCGGTCTCCGGCAAGGTGACCATCGCGGCCAACGGCGAGCCGGTCCCGAACGCGGTGGTGATGCTGGTCGACTCCCAGCAGCACCAGTTCAGCACCACCAGCGACGACAGCGGCAACTTCCGGATCACCGGCAGCACCGAGAAGCCGATCGTCCCGGGCCGGCTCGAGCTGGGCGCCAGCAAGGACGCCATCGTCGCCACCAAGTCGTTCAACGCCAACGCCGGCCAGAGCATCACCGGCCAGCGGCTGCCTCTGGCGATCAAGGTCGAGGTCAGCCCGAGCGCGACGCCGTCGGCGACCGCCGAGGCCGCGCCGCCCCCGGCGGCCACCGAGGAGGACTCGGAGGCGACCGACGCTCCGGCCGCGGCGGCGCCGGCCGCCACCGAGGACGACGGCGGTGGCATCGGCTCGTTCCTGATCATCCTGCTCGGCGGCCTGCTGGTGGCCGCCGGGGTGGGCACCATCGTGCTGTTGATGATGCGCCGCCGTAACGCTGAGGACGACGACGCGGCCGGCCCGGCCGGCGTCGGCGCGGTGCCCGCGGCGCGGGGCGCGTTCCGCGGCCCGGACGACCAGACCCGGGTGGTCGACCGGGTCGGTGCCGGCCCGGACCCGACCATGGTCGGCGGCACCGCGCTGGGCGACGCGCCGACGATGCTCCAGCGGCCGGTCGTCGACGACGTGCCGCCGGATCCGTACGGCGCGCCGGCGCAGCCCTACGGCGGCGCCGCGGCGGGCGGCTGGGCCGGTGCCGGCTACGGCGACGAGCCCGCCCCGGGCGGTTACGGCCAGCCGGCCGGCTACGGCAACGCCCCCTCCTCCGGTGGGGGTTACGGCAGCGCCCCGGCCTCCGGTGGCGGTTACGGCGCGGCCGGCGCGGCGGCGGGCGGTTACGGCGCGGCCTCGGCGCCCGGCTACGGCCAGCAGAGCGGCTACGGCCAGCAGAGCGGCTACGGCGCCGACCAGGGCGGCGGTTACGGCGAGCGGTACGACGAGCCGACCGGCCGGTACACCGGCGACGGCACCCAGTCGTACACCCCGCCGGCAGACCCGTACCCGACCAGCACCTACCAGCCCGAGCAGGCGGGCGCCTACGGCCAGCCCGAGCCCGGCGGCTACGGGCACGGGGCGGAGCCCTCCGGTGGCTACGGCTACGCCGGCGGTCAGGACGGCGGCTACCCGGCCGGCGACCACGACAACGGGTACGACCAGCAGCGCGGCGGCTACGACCAGTCGGCCGGCTACGGCGGCGCCCAGCGCGGCTACGACCAGTCGGCCGGCTACGGCGGCGCCCAGCGCGGGTACGACCAGCCCGGCGGCTACGACCAGCAAACCGGTTACGACCAGCAGGGCGGCTACGACCAGGGCGGCTACGGCCAGCAGCCGCCGCAGCAGCGCTCCGGCGGGTACGACAACCACGCCTACGACCAGCGACCGGGTGACAACCACTACGGCGACCAGGCCGCCGCCTCGGGTCGGGCCCGGCCGGCGGACGTCGCTCCGCAGGACCGCGGCGGACGCCGACTGGACTGGCTGGACGACTGACCGGTCGGGGCACCGCCTCGACCGGGTTGAGCAGGGCATCACGAAGGGCCGTCCGCGAGGGCGGCCCTTCGCCGTGTCACCGGAGTCGTGGCGCCTTGCAGGTGGGCCGGGCCGTCCTCCACCTCGCGGGCGGCGACGGCGGACGGCAGCGACTGCGGCGTCCTGGCCGTGCCGACCGTGGTCGGCGCGGACGCTGCGTCGCCCGCCGGGTCAGGCGGCGGAGAAGACGCCCTGCCGCAGCACCGGCACCACGTCGGAGACGCCGACCTGGACGGCCACCTCGACGTCCTGGCCGAAGCCGCCCTCGATCAGCTCCCGGCCGGAGACGCAGCCACGGATCGCGGCCGGGACGTCCGGGATGCTGGCCAACGCCGCGAGCGCCGTCGCCGCCTCCACCGACAGGCCGCCGGGCACCCCGGACACCGCGTCCAGCACACTGGCCGCGCCGAGCTGGTCCTCGACCGAGGGGCGCAGCATGCCGTCCGGCCAGCGTTCACCGGCGGCGATCACCCCGATCGGCGCGTCCGTCGAGCCGTACCCCTGGCGGCGCAGCCAACGCCCGACGGCGCGCGCATTGCGCAGGCACGCCGCGACCACCGGCAGCCCGGTGGCGCTCGCGGCGGCGCTGATCGCCGAGCCGTTCGGGGAGGGCAGCACCAGGTCGGCCACCACCGGGGCGGTGCTCAGCGCCGCCGGGGAGAGCGACCACGGGTGTTCCGGGGTGGTCCGCCGGCGGCCCACCGCGGCGACCGCGCCCACCCGCAGCGCGTAGTCGGCCGCCTGCTCGCCCCAGGGAAACGGGTGCACCCGCATGCCCCGGCCGACGGCCACCTCCACGGCGGTGGTGAACGACAGCACGTCCACCACCACCAGCACGGCGCAGACCCGACCGAGCTCCGCCGCCCCGGTCAGGCCCCAGTCGAAGCGGGCCCCGGAACCGGGTTGGGCGTAGACGGTCGCGGCCAACGCCTCAGCGCTCAGCGGGCGGGGACGGCTGCTCGTCGGCACCGGCACCGGCCGGGGCCGCCGGAGCGTCGGTAGCCGCATCTCCGGTGACCTCCGTGCTCGGGTGGGCCGGCCCGGCCGCCGCGGCGGCCTCCGGCGCGGCGGTCGCCTGCGGGGCGGTCGCCTGCGGGGCGGTCGCCTGCGGGGACGACTCCGGACGGGCGGGCGCCGCGGACTCGGCCGCGGCCGGCACGCCCACCTGCTCGGCCGCGCCCGGCGCGTCCGGCGCGTCCGGCTGCTCGGCCGCGCCCGGCTGCTCGGCCGCGCCCGGGGCGGCGGCCGCCGGCACGTCCACCGGCTGGGCGGCGGTCGCCGGGGCGACCGTCGTGGTGCCGGTCCGGACCGCCTCGACCTGGACCTTGGCGGCCTCGGGGCCACCGAAGAGCCGGGGCAGGGTCTCGGTGTGCGCGGTGTGCAGCTCGTCCAGGGTGATCCGGAACTGGCCCTGCACCTCGAGGGCGCCGGCGCCCGGGTCGGTCGCCCCGATCCGCTCCCACGGCACGCCCCGCTCGCCGCAGAGCGCGGTGAACGCCTTCTCGTGCCCGCGCGGCACCGACACCAGCACCCGACCGGCGGACTCACTGAACAGGAAGACGAACGGCAGCGAGCCGTCGGCGAACCGCTCCGGCACCGCGATCCGGGCGCCGACGCCCCGGCGCAGGCAGGATTCGACCAGGCTCTGGGCCAGGCCGCCGTCGGAGAGGTCGTGCGCCGAGCTGAGGTGACCCACCCGGGCCGCCTCGGCCATCAGCTCGGCCAGCTGCCGCTCGCGGGCCAGGTCGACCTGCGGCGGCAGGCCGCCGAGGTGCTCGTGGGTCACCCAGGCCCACTCCGAGCCGGAGAGCTCGACGTGCGTCTCGCCCAGCAGGAAGAGCTGGTCGTGGTCGCCACCGGCGCGCGGGACGAAGCCCATCGGCACCCGCGCGGCCACGTCGTCCAGCACGCCGAGCACGCCGACCACCGGGGTCGGGTGGATCGCCGCGGCGCCGGTCTGGTTGTAGAAGCTGACGTTGCCGCCGGTGACCGGGATGCCCAGCTCCAGGCAGCCGTCCGCCAGGCCGCGCACGGCCTCGGCGAACTGCCACATCACGCCCGGGTCCTCCGGCGAGCCGAAGTTGAGGCAGTTGGTCACGGCGATCGGCTTCGCGCCGGTCACCGCCACGTTCCGGTACGCCTCGGCGAGCGCCAGCTTGGTGCCGTGGTACGGGTCGAGGCGGGTGTACCGGCCGTTGCCGTCGACGGAGAGCGCCACGCCCAGCCCGGTGCGCTCGTCGATCCGGATCACGCCGGAGTCCTCCGGCTGGGCCAGCACGGTGTTGCCCAGCACGTATCGGTCGTACTGTTCGGTGACCCAGGTCTTGTCGGCCAGGTTCGGCGAGGCGATCATGCGCAGCACGGTCTCCCGCAGCGCGTCCGGGGTGCTCGGCCGGGGCAGCGTCTCGGCCCGGTCGGCCTGCAGCAGGATCAGGTCGGCCGGCTCCCGCATCGGGCGCGCGTACACCGGACCGTCATCGACCAGCGAGCCCGGCGGCACGTCGACCACCACGTGGTCGTTCCAGGTGACCAGCAGCCGGCCCGGCAGGCCGTCCGGCCCGGGCGGGGTGACCTCGCCGATCGCGGTGGCCAGCACGCCCCACTTGTCGGCGGTCTTGAGCACCGCGTCCAGCTTGTCGGGCGCGACCACCAGCAGCATCCGCTCCTGGGACTCGCTGGCCAGGATCTCGTGCGGCTCCATCGACGGCTCGCGCAGCGGCACCCGCTCCAGCCAGACCCGCATGCCGGTGCCGGCGGAGGCGGCGGTCTCGGTCAGCGCGCAGGTCAGGCCGGCGCCGCCCAGGTCCTGGATGCCGACGACCAGCTCCGCGTCGTACAGCTCGAGGCAGGCCTCGATCAGCAGCTTCTCGGTGAACGGGTCGCCCACCTGCACCGACGGGCGGCGCTGCTCGCTGCCCTCGTCGAAGGAGGCGCTGGCCAGCACCGACACGCCGCCGATGCCGTCCCGGCCGGTCTTGGCGCCGAGCAGCACCACGACGTTGCCCGGGCCGGCCGCGTCCTTCTTCTGCAGCCGGTCCACCGGCAACACGCCCAGGCAGAGCGCGTTGAGCAGCGGGTTGCCCTGGTAGCAGGGGTCGAAGACCAGCTCGCCGCCGATGTTCGGCAGGCCCAGGCAGTTGCCGTAGCCGCCGACGCCGGCCACCACGCCGGGCAGCACCCGGGCGGTGTCCGGGTGGTCGGCCGCGCCGAAGCGCAGCGGGTCCATCACGGCCACCGGGCGGGCGCCCATGGCGAGGATGTCCCGGACGATGCCGCCGACGCCGGTCGCCGCGCCCTGGTACGGCTCGACGAAGCTCGGGTGGTTGTGCGACTCGACCTTGAAGGTCACCGCCAGCTCGTCGGAGATCCGGACCACGCCGGCGTTCTCCCCGATGCCGGCGAGCATCCGGTCGCTCGGCGGGGCCTTCTCGCCGAACTGGCGCAGGTGCACCTTGCTCGACTTGTAGGAGCAGTGCTCGCTCCACATGATCGAGTACATGGCCAGCTCGGACTGGGTGGGCCGGCGGCCGAGGATGTGCCGGATCCGGTCGTACTCGTCGTCGCGCAGGCCCAGCTCGGCGTACGGCTGGAGCTCCTGAGGGCTGCCGGCGGCCCGCTGCACGGTGTCCACGCCGTCGGCCCAGTCGGCGGCCGGCGCCGGGCCGGCGTGCCGACCTGCGTGGGCCGGGCCGCCCTGCGGCACCACGGCGGCCGGAGTCTCCCGTACGGCCGGGTCCTGGTGGGTGGTCATGACCTCTCCTCGCTGCGCTGGTCGCCGCCCGCCGGGCGGTGGAGCAGACCGATGTTCCGGCCGGGCACGTTCACCGGCCCGGGGTCCCCACCAGGTGCTTGAGCACCGAGGTGAAGAAGCCGAGGCCGTCCAGGGACGGGCCGGTGAGCGCCTCGACCGCGTGCTCCGGGTGGGGCATGATGCCGACCACGTTGCCGGCGGGGTTGCTGATCGCGGCGATGTCCCGCTGCGAGCCGTTCGGATTGCCGCCCACGTAGCGGGCGACGACCCGGCCCTCGGCCTCCAGCGCGTCCAGCGTGGCGGTGTCCGCGACGTAGCAGCCCTCGCCGTTCTTCACCGGGATCAGGATCTCCTGGCCGGGCTGGAAGGCGTTCGTCCAGGCGGTGCCCGCCGACTCCACCCGCAGGACCTGGTCGCGGTTGCGGAAGTGCAGGTGCTGGTTGCGGGTGAGCGCGCCGGGCAGCAGGTGGGCCTCGCAGAGGATCTGGAAGCCGTTGCAGATGCCGAGCACCGGCAGGCCGCCACGGGCCGCGTCGACGATCGACTCCATCACCGGGGCGAACCGGGCGATGGCGCCGCAGCGCAGGTAGTCGCCGTAGGAGAAGCCGCCGGGCAGGACGACCGCGTCCACGCCGTGCAGGGCCGCGTCCCCGTGCCAGAGCCGGACCGGGTCGGCGCCGGCGATCCGGACCGCCCGGGCCGCGTCCCCGTCGTCCAGCGAGCCGGGGAACGTCACCACACCGACGCGCGCGGTCACCGGCGTGCGTCCACGGTCTCGTCGGCCTCGACCACGCGGACGGTGAAGTCCTCGATGACGGGGTTGGCGAGCAGCTTGTCGGCGATCTCCCGGGCCCGGTCCAGATCCGGTGCGCCGGTGAACTCGATCTCGATCCGCCGGCCGATCCGAACCGAGGCGACGTCATCGACGCCGAGCCGGGGCAGCGCGTTTGCGACGGCCTGGCCCTGCGGATCGAGGATCTCGGGCTTGAGCATGACGTCGACGACGACGCGAGGCACTGGGCACTCCTGACTGTGTACGCAGTTGGGTGCCGGCCCACTACGGGCGAGCGCAGCCAGCGTACCTGGCAGATTCCGCTCCGAACGCACCGGCCGGACGCAGTCCGGTCAATGATCGACGTGACCGGCACGACTCGGGCGGCCGGCCCGCGCACCGACCGCCCGAAAGGGGTCTGACCAGGCGTTTTGCCGACCAGGAGGGCTATCAAATCGTTACCTGAGCGGGGCGGGACGATCCGGGGTGTTGCGGCCGGTAACGGTTCGATCAAGCGCACTGGCCGATGTCCGACGGAGCGGGGCCGGCCGGCCCGGTTCGCCGCCTACGCGCCCGCCGTCCGGGCCGCGCCGTTTTGCAGCATCCGATCAGGTGAACACGGCTCACGAACCGGTCGCGCGACGGCTGACACGATCGGAACCGTGCTGGTCGTGACGACGGATCAACTGCCCGGCTACGAGATCCGCCAGATCCTCGGCGAGGTGGTCTCCTCGATGGCCCGGACCCGCAACCCGTACCGCGAGGGCGTGAAGAACCTGCGCGGTGGCGCGTACGACCCGATGGCGCCGGACAACCTCACCCGGTGGCGGACCGACTCGGTGGCCCGGCTCGGCGAGGAGGCCCTGCGGCTGGGCGCGAACGCGGTGATCGGGATGCGGTTCGACAGCCGGGACTGCGGCGAGATGTGGATGGAGATCTGCGCGTACGGCACGGCGGTGATCGTGGCCGCCAAGGTCCCGGACGAGATGCCGCACGACCAGCCGCTGATCGCCGCGGAGACCGCGCACGAGCCGGGCTTCGCCGAGGCCCCCGGCGGCATCGCCGAACCGGCGAGCGCCCCCAACCTCTCCTCGGCCGCCGACACCCCCACCCGCAAGACCTGACCGGCGGGGTGTCAGAGGATGGGGGGCGGGGAGTAGACGGCGGCCTCCGGGTGGGCCTTGACCACCTCGCTGATCCGCCGGGTGACGCTGTGCACCTGGGCCTCGGCGGCGCCGACGAAGGCGGTGCGGTCGGCGACCAGGGCGTCGATCTCGGCCCGGGTCAGGCCCAGCCGGCCGTCGGCCGCCAGCCGGTCGAACAGGTCGTTCTCCGCCGCGCCGCGCTCCCGCATGCCGAGCGCGACCGCGACCGCGTGCTCCTTGATCACCTCGTGGGCGACCTCCCGGCCGACGCCCCGGCGCACCGCGGCGACCAGGATCTTCGTGGTGGCCAGGAACGGCAGGAAGCGCTCCAGCTCGCGGCTGATCACCGCCGGGTACGCGCCGAACTCGTCCAGCACGGTGAGGAAGGTCTGGAACAGCCCGTCGGCGGCGAAGAACGCGTCCGGCAGGGCGACCCGGCGGACCACCGAGCAGGAGACGTCCCCCTCGTTCCACTGGTCGCCGGCCAGCTCGCCGACCATCGACAGGTAGCCCCGGATGATCACCGCGAGGCCGTTCACCCGCTCCGACGAGCGGGTGTTCATCTTGTGCGGCATGGCGCTGGACCCGACCTGCCCGGGCTTGAAGCCCTCGGTGACCAGCTCCTGGCCGACCATCAGCCGGATCGTGGTGGCCAGCGACGAGGGCGCCGCGGCGACCTGGGCCAGCGCGGAGAGCACGTCGAAGTCCAGCGACCGCGGGTAGACCTGGCCGACGCTGTCCAGCACCCGGCGGAACCCGAGGTGGGCGGCCACCCGGCGCTCCAGCTCGGCCACCTTGGCGGCGTCGCCGTCGAAGAGGTCGAGCTGGTCGGCGGCGGTGCCCACCGGGCCCTTGATCCCGCGCAGCGGGTACCGCTCGATCAGCTCGGTCAGCCGCTCGTACGCGATCAGCAGCTCCTCCGCCGCCGACGCGAAGCGCTTGCCCAGCGTGGTGGCCTGCGCGGCCACGTTGTGCGACCGGCCGGTCAGCACCACGCCGGAGTACTCGTCCGCGTGCCAGGCCAGCCGGGCCAGCGCGGCGACCACCCGGGCGCGGATCAGCTCCAGCGAGGCGCGGACCTGCAACTGCTCGACGTTCTCGGTGAGGTCCCGGGAGGTCATCCCCTTGTGCACGTGCTCGTGCCCGGCGAGCGCGCTGAACTCCTCGATCCGGGCCTTCACGTCGTGCCGGGTGACCCGTTCCCGCTCGGCGATCGAGGCCAGGTCGATGTCGTCGACCACCCGCTCGTACGCCTCGACCACCCCGTCGGGCACCGGCACGCCGAGGTCCCGCTGGGCCTTCAGGACGGCGAGCCAGAGCCGCCGCTCCATCCGGACCTTCTCCTCGGGCGACCAGAGGGCGACCAGCTCGGGCGAGGCGTACCGGTTGGCGAGCACGTTCGGGATCGTCACCGGGCCATTGTCCGGCATCTGCGCCGCCCGCCGCGGCCGGGGCCATACCACCCTTCGCCGCGGGCGCGGCCGCGGCGAAGGGCGTCAGCCGCGGGCGGCGGCCACCGATCGCGACGAGGTGGCGTCGCCGGGCGTCGGCCGCTCGCCGTCGCGCGGATGCGGCAGCTGGGCGTCGACCGGCGCGGCGTCCGGGTCGGTGCCGGCGTCCGGGTCGGCGCCGGCGTCCGCCGAGGTCGCTGGCAGGGGCGGGCCGTCGAGGGAGTCGTAGCCGACGTGGAAGCTCGGCCGGTTCTGGACGGTGGCGTAGATCCGGCCGACGTACTCGCCGAGCAGGCCGAGGCAGATCAACTGCACGCCGCTGAGCATGAGCACCGCCACGAACATGGACGTCCAACCCGGGATCGCGGTGCCGGAGGCGTACGCGGTCACCCCGAAGGCGACCAACGCCAGGCAGGCGACGAAGCTGATCAGGCCGAGCCAGGTCGCGACCCGCAGCGGCGCGGCGGTGAAGTTCGCCGTGCTGTCCCAGGCGAGGGCGACCATCCGGCGCAGCGGGTACTTCGTCTCCCCCGCGGCGCGCGCCTCCCGTACGTAGCGCACCTCGGCGCTGGGGAAGCCCAGCGAGGGCACCAGCAGCCGGTAGACCGGGGCGCGCTCCGGCAGCCGGCGCAGCACCTCGACGACGTCCCTGCTCACCAGCCGGAAGTCGCCGGCCTGGGCGGGCATGTCGCCGCCGACCAACCGGCGCATCAGCCAGTAGTAGCCGCGCGCGGTGTTCCGCTTGAACGGGGTGTCGGTGCTGCGGTCGGAGCGGACCCCGTAGACCACGTCGACGCCGTCCTCGCGCGCCAGCCGGAGCATCTCGGCGATCGCCTCCGGCGGATCCTGCAGATCGGCGTCGATGCTCACCACCCACCGGCCCCGGGCCCGGTGCAGCCCGGCGGTCAGCGCGGCCTGGTGCCCGCTGTTGCGGCGCAGCCGGATCAGCCGCAGCTGCGGCCACTCGCGCGCCCGTTCGGCGACCAGGGCGGCGGTGTCGTCCCGGCTGCCGTCGTCGACGGCCACCACCTCGTAGTCGACGCCGAGCGCGTCGAGCACCGGCCGCAGCCGATCGACCAGGGCGGGGATGACCGCCGCCTCGTTGAACATCGGGACGACCACGGAGAGGATGGTCGGCTCGGAGATCACTGATTCCATCGCTACCGGCCCCGTTCGGGTACAGAATGCGCGCAGCAGTACGAGTGAAGGACGCTACCCGGCCGGAGGCGGGCCCTCCGGCCGCCGGGTGCCCGACGCGGGCTCACGGTGGATCCAGTTGGTAGATGGTGACCGGGCCGGCGACGTACCGGACCCGGGCCAGCCGGGCCAGCTCCGGTGACACCTGCCCGGCGCGCGAGTCGGCGAGCAGCCAGCGGACCTGGTACTTCCGGCGCATCCGCTCCAGGGCCGTCGGGGTGGGATCGGTGAACACGCCGTCGTTGAACGCGAACACCGCCGGGTCCGGTGCCGGCTGCCGGGGATAGCCGAAGCCGTCGCGGCCGTTCGCGGCGAGAGCCTCGTCCGTGTAGCCCCAGCTCTCCACGAGGGCCCGCCGGCCGCCGAGCCCGGTGACCCAGAACGCCCGGGCGTCGCAGTGCGGCCTGGTCTGCGCCGGGCGGCAGTGCACGTTGGTGGCCACCACGTCGTCCGGCCCCGCGGTGGCGTCCAACCAGAGCGCCGCGCGCATCTCGTCCTCGGTGACGGCGAGCGGGTGGCCGGCCTCCGGAGGCGCCGCGGGCCCGCCCAGCAGCATCCGCGTCGGGCCGGCGACACCCTCGGCGACGCTGGCCGCCAGCAGCGCCGCCGTCATCCCGGCGACCAGCATGGCCCTGGGGCGGCGGGCGCCCGTGGTCGACGACTCGCCCTCGCCGCGGACGCGCCGGCGGCTCACCAGGTGCGCCAGCACCGCCGACAGCAGCGCCGCCAGCAGGCAGAGCCCGATCACCCGGGCGACCGGGTCGGCGAGCCCCCACAACCAGGCCGCCCGGTCCGGTCCGGGCGGCGTCGAGGCGGGCAGGGTCAGCTGGGCGATCACACCCAGCGCCGCGGCGACGGCCAGCACCGGCCACGGCGGCCGCATGGCGGCCAGCAACCACGCCGTGAGCAGCGCTCCGAACGGGATCACCGCCGTGTAGAAGTAGATCTGACTTACCGACGGGTGGAAGAACGACCAGGTGGCGCCGGTACCGGCGACGGTCGCACCGGCGATCAGCCAGGCCGCCGGGTCCCCCGCGCCGGAGCGTTCGCCCCGTCGGGCGAGCATCAGCAGGCCGACGAAGCGCGGGGCCTGCATCACCACCCACCAGACCAGCACGGCGAAGCAGAAGAGCCAGCCGGCGACACCGGCCTCGGCGAGCCCCGGCGGCAACAGGCCGCCGGCGGTCCGGTCGCTGCCCGCACCGATCGTGGTGGAGTAGGGCGCCAGGAACCGCAGCAGACCGAAGACCTGCGGGGACAGCACTCCGGCGCCGCCACCGGCGAAGAGCCGGTAACCGACCGCCATGGCGCCGACCAGCACGGCCAGCAGCGACAACGCCGCCCACGGCACCCGCCGGGCGCGCCCGCCGGCGACCAGCACGGCGAGGGCCAGGCCGGCGATCAGCGGCGGCAACGAGCTGGACTTGGCCCCGGCGCAGGCGAGACCGAGCGCGGGCGTCAGCGCCCAGCCGGGGCCGAGGGGACGCCCCCGGACCACCTCCATGCACAGGCCGGCGAGCAGGGCCAGCAGGGGCAGCATGTACGTCTGGGACGGGCTGATCAGCGAGAGTGGCATCGTGCCGGTGGCGATCGTCGGCGTGCCGAGGGTGATCGACACCCCGACGTACCCCCCGGCCGCCGCCACCGGGCCGGCCCACCAGGAGCCGGAGAGATCCCGCGCCAGCCCGGCCGTCACCACCATCGCGGTCACCGCCACCGGCACCAGCCAGAGGCGCAGCAGGACGATGGCCGGTTGGCTGCCGGTGATCAGCGAGGCGCTGGCCATGTGCGCGTCGGACAGGTAGTGGTATCGCAGCGGCTCGCCGGCGACCTGCGGGAGCTCGAAGGGCATGGTCCGGGTCAGCTCGTGCACGAAGCCGAGGTGGTAGAGCAGGTCCTGGTAGTAGATGAACTCCACCGGCGGCAACGGCAGGTCCCGCCACTGGGTCGCGGCCCAGCAGATCACCACGATCGACAGGGCGGCCATGGCGAGGTCCCAGCCGACCGGCAGCGGACGGGACGTCCCCATCCGCCAGTGCCGGCGCAGCCGGGGCACGGCGAGGAAGAGCAGCACCACCGGCACGGGCCACCACCGCAGCGACGCCTGCTGGCCGGTGGCGGTGGCGGCGCACCAGGCGGCGAGCTCGAGGAGCAGGCCGGTGGCGGCGCCGTAGCCGAGATCCTCCTGGAGGTTGCCGCGGCTGCCCCGCAGCGCCCGATGAACCAGGGCGCCGGGCAGCACCAGGCACAGCAGCCAGTAGGTCGGATAGGCGATCATGTTCGCGACCGGGGTGTCGGTCCACCACCAGGCCAGCACGAGCACGACCAGGACGGACGTCCAGGCGGCCGCGGACACCAACCGGCGTCCGACCGCGCGAGGACGGGCGGCGACGGGCGACGGCTCCACCGCTTCCGGCGCGGTGATCACGGCGGCCTCAGCCACGGCACGACACCGGTTGAACCCGGCGGCCGACCACCGCACCGCTGGTGGACGAGGTGGCCCGACGGCCACTCACGCTGGTACCCATGGAATGCCGGCCCCGATCCGGATACGAGAGTCCCCTGCCCCCGACACGCCGGGTGGCGACCCATTATGGCCGCATGACACTCTTTCGGGTGACGCCGGTATGGGCATCGATCAAAGGCGATCAGCGCTCCAGGATCGCCGTCACGCCCTGCCCGCCGGCCGCGCAGATGGAGATCAGGCCCCGACCGCCGCCGGCCTCGGCGAGCTGCTTGGCCAGGGTGGCCACAATCCGCCCGCCGGTGGCGGCGAACGGGTGCCCGGCCGCCAGCGAGGAGCCGTTGACGTTGAGCTTCGCCCGGTCGATCGCGCCCAGCGGGGCGTCCAGGCCCAGCCGGTCCTTGCAGAACTCCGGCGACTCCCAGGCGGCCAGGGTGGCCAGCACCTGCGAGGCGAACGCCTCGTGGATCTCGTAGTAGTCGAAGTCCCGCAGGGTCAGGCCGGCCCGGGACAGCATCCGCGGCACCGCGTACGCGGGGGCCATCAGCAGCCCCTCGTCGCCGTGCACGAAGTCGACCGCGGCGGTCTCGTGCCAGGAGAACCAGGCCAGCACCGGCAGGCTGTGCTCCCGCGCCCACTCCTCGCTGGCCAGCAGCACGGTGGAGGCGCCGTCGGTCAGCGGGGACGAGTTGCCGGCGGTCATGGTGGCCCGCTCGGCGTCCGGGCCGTGCTGGCCGAAGACCGGCTTGAGCGCGCCGAGCTTCTCCAGGGTGGTGTCCGCGCGGAGGTTCTGGTCCCGGGTCAGCCCGAGGTACGGGGTGACCAGGTCGTCGAAGAAGCCCCGGTCGTACGCGGCGGCGAGCCGCTGGTGCGAGCGCAGCGCCAGCTCGTCCTGGGCCTGTCGGTCGATCTCCCAGCGCACCGCCGTCCGGGCGGCGTGCTCACCCATGGACAGCCCGGTACGCGGCTCGGCGTTGCGCGGGATCTCCGGCCGGAACGGCTGGTGCGGGCGCAGCTTGGCGGCGATCCTCAGCCGCTCGCCGACGGTCCGCGCCGAGTTCAGCCGCAGCAGGGTGCGGCGCAGCTCCTCATTGACCGCGAGCGGGGCGTCGGAGGTGGTGTCCACCCCGCCGGCGATGCCCACGTCGTACTGGCCGAGGGCGATCTTGTTGGCGACCAGGATGGCCGCCTCCAGGCCGGTGCCGCAGGCCTGCTGGATGTCGTACGCGGGGGTGTGCGGGTCGAGCTTCGAGCCGAGCACCACCTCGCGGGTGAGGTTGAAGTCCTTCGAGTGCTTGAGCACCGCGCCGGCCACCACCTCGCCGACCCGCTGCCCGGCCAGCCCGAACCGGGCCACCAGGCCGTCCAGCGCCGCACCCAGCATGTCCGCGTTGGACGCGCCCGCGTACCGGGAGCCGGACCGGGCGAAGGGGATGCGGTTGCCGCCGATGACCGCGACCCGCCGGATGCTCTGCACGATCCCGCCTCCGTTTCAGGACTTGCCCACAACCTACTGGCCAGTAGGCTACGCCCATGACCGACAGGTACGCGAGCTTCGTCCAATCCGGGGCCGGCCGGGCGCTGGTGAAGCGCCTCGGCCTGCCCGACCCGCCGCTACTGCGCCGGCACGCGCCCGGCGACCCGCTGCTGCCCGGGCCGGCGCTGCTCGGCGCGGCCACCGGCGGCCGGCTCGCCGGGCCGGTCGGGAAGATCCTCACCGCCGCCGGGGTCGAGCCGCGCGAACCGGGCGCCGCCGACGCCGACGCCCGCTTCGGCGCCCTGGTGTACGACGCCACCGGCATCACCGACTCCACCGGCCTGCGCCAGCTGTACGACTTCTTCCACCCGTACGCCCGCGCGGTGCTGCCCAGCGGCCGGGTGATCGTGCTCGGCACCCCGCCGCAGGAGTGCGGCACCGCCCGGGAGGCCACCGCCCAGCGCGCGCTGGAGGGCCTGACCCGCAGCATCGGCAAGGAGTTCGGCCGGGGTGTCACCGCCCAACTGGTGTACGTCACCGCCGATGGTGACGCCGGCACCCCGATCAGCCTCGAATCGACCCTGCGCTTCCTGCTCTCGGGTCGCTCCGCGTACGTCTCCGGGCAGGTGGTCCGGATCGGCGCCGGCCCGGCCGAGCCGCCGGCCGACTGGGACCGCCCGCTGGACGGGCAGGTCGTGCTGGTCACCGGCGCGGCCCGGGGCATCGGCGCCGCGCTGGCGAAGGTGCTCGCCCGGGACGGCGCCACGGTCGTCGCGCTGGACGTGCCCGCCGCGGGCGACGCGCTGGCCGCGGTGGCCAACGAGATCGGCGGCAGCGCGGTGCAGCTCGACCTGACCGCCCCGGACGCGCCGACCCGGCTCGCCGAGCACCTCGCCACCCGGCACGGCCGGGTCGACGCGGTGGTGCACAACGCGGGCATCACCCGGGACCGGACGCTCGGCCGGATGGACGCCGACCGGTGGGACCAGGTGATCGACGTGAACCTCTCCAGCCAGGAGCGGATCAACGACGTGCTGCTGGAGCGCGAGCTGATCCCGGCCGGCGGGCGGATCGTCGCGGTCTCCTCGATCGCCGGGATCGCCGGCAACCGCGGCCAGACCAACTACGCCACCAGCAAGGCGGGGGTGATCGGGCTGGTCGACTCGCTCGCCCCGATGCTGCGCGGCCGCGGGGTCAGCGTGAACGCGGTCGCCCCCGGGTTCATCGAGACCCGGCTGACCGCGCGGATCCCGCTGGCGTTGCGCGAGGCCGGCCGCCGGATGAACAGCATGTCCCAGGGCGGCCTGCCGGTGGACGTGGCCGAGACGATCGGCTGGCTGGCCTGGCCGGCGTCCGGCGCGGTCAGCGGCAACGTGGTCCGGGTCTGCGGCCAGAGTCTGCTGGGGGCGTGATGGCGGGCCGGCAGGAACGACACTCCGACGACTTCTCGCTGCACGAGCTGATCGACGGCCCGACCGAGGTGATCTCCGCCCGGGAGCTGGCCGCCGTCCGCGCGGCCGCCCCGGCCGGCCACGACGTCGACGACGAGGCCACCCACGACCTGTCCGCGCACGCCTCCCGGGCCCGGCTGGAGCTGCCCCGGATGCCGGCTGCGGGGGCGCTCTACCGGCGGGCCCTGCTCGGCGCGGTGCCCGGCCTCGGGCCGTCCCGCCGGCCGGCCACCGTCCCGGCGACGAAGCTCGCCGTGCGGGGGATCACCGTCGACCGGGCGCACCTGGCCGAGTACGACCGGGTCTGCGGGTTCCGGCTGACCGACCGGCTGCCGGCCAGCTATCCGCACGTGCTGGGGTTCCCGCTGGCGCTGCGGCTGATGACCACGCCCGAGTTCCCGATCCCGCTGACCGGGGTGGTGCACGTCGCCAACCGGATCACCGCGCACCGGCCGATCGAGGCCGGCGAGACGCTCGACTTCAGCACCCACGCGGAGAACCTGCGCCCGCACGAGCGCGGCCGGCAGCTCGACGTCGTCCTGGTCGCCTCCGTCGACGGGGAGGAGGTCTGGCGCGGCGTCTCGACGTACCTCGGCAAGGAGCGTGCGGCGGGCGGCGGCGCCCGGCGCGACCGGGCCGACCGGCCCGCGCCGCCGGCCGCGACCGCGCACTGGCGGGTCGGCGCCCGGGTCGGCCGGGACTACGCCCGGGTCTCCGGCGACCACAACCCGATCCACACCTCCCGGCTGGGGGCGCGACTGTTCGGGTTCCCCCGGCCGATCGCGCACGGGATGTGGAGCAAGGCCCGCTGCCTGGCCGCGCTGGAGAGCCGGCTGCCCGACGCGTACACCGTCGACGTGGCGTTCAAGACGCCGGTGCCGCTGCCGTCCACGGTGGCGTTCAGCGCCACCCCGGGCTGGGAGGTGGCCCTGCACGACGCGCGCAGCGGGCGGCCGCACCTGGTCGGCACCGTCCGCTGACCGGCGCCGGGGGCGTGCCGGCGTCCCCGGCGCCGGCCGTTCTGGCCGGATGCGCCTCCCGGCCCGGTCGGTCACCGGAGCATGGGGGCATGCAGTCGGTGCTCGACCTGCTCCACCACACCGTCACTTCGCCGTGGGTGTACCTGGTGATCGTCGTGGTGACCGCGGTCGACGCGTTCTTCCCGGCCGTGCCGGGCGAGACGGTGGTGATCGCCGCCGCGGTGTTCGCCACCGGTGACGGGCCGAACCTGATCGGCGTGATGGTGGTGGCCGCGCTCGGCGCGCTAGCCGGCGACCACGTCTCGTACGCCATCGGCCGGCGCGGCGGCGCGCACCGGCTGGCCCGGCTGCCCGCGGACAGCCGCCGGCGGGCCAGCTCCGAGTGGGCCCGCCGGGCGGTGGACGCGCGCGGCGGGCTGATCCTGGCCACCTCCCGGTACGTCCCGGGCGGTCGGACGGCGGTCACCCTGACCATGGGCGCGGTCTGCTACCCGCGACGGTCGTTCCTGCTCTTCGACGCGATCGCCACCGGCACCTGGGCGGTCTACTGCGGGCTGCTCGGCTACTTCGGTGGGCTGGCCTTCGAGCGGGACCCGGTGCGTGGCGTGCTGGCCGGGGTGGGCCTCTCGGTCGTCGTCACGGTCGGCCTGGAGCTGGCCCGCTGGTTGCGCCGGCGGGCGCACCGCAGGGCCGCCGTCCGGCGCGGGGACGGCTCATGACGGCGCCCGCCAGGTGACCCCCTGGAGCAGCTGGCCGGCGCCCAGCCAGGCCACGTTCATCATCCGGGTGGCGGTCTTCTCCGGGTCGGCCTCGGGGTGGTCGGCGAGCCAGTCGGCCAGCGATTCGGCGGCGCCGACCAGGGCGTACGCGACGACCTCCAGCTCGGTCTCGGCCACTTCGCGCCCCTGCGCGCGCAGCGCGTGGTCGAGCATCCCGGCGACCACCTCGACCAGCCGGGCGCGCATCGCGGCCAGCTCGGTGGCGAACGGCTGGGAGCCGCGGGCCTGCCGGTAGAGCACCGCCCACCCGTCCCGGTGCGCCCCGACGAAGCCGAAGAACGCCCGCAGGCCGCGCCAGAGCCGCTCGTCGGCGGGCAGGTCCGGGGCCGCGGCGCCGGCGATCGCCTCGGTCATCCGGGTGCCCTCGCGGTGCAGGCAGGCGACGAAGAGCTCCTCCTTGGTGCCGAGGTACGCGTACACCATCGGCTTGGAGATGCCGGCGTCCTCGGCGATCTCGTCCATGCTGGCGGCGTGGAAGCCACGCCGGGAGAAGACCTTGACCGCCGCATCGAGCATCTGCTGCTCGCGTACGGCCCGGGGCAGGCGCTTGAAGGTCGGGCTGCTGGACACCTTGCGAGCATACCTACTCGTGCGTAAGGTTACGCCGGAGTAACCAAAGTCGGCCCGCCCCGAGAGGTGCATCCCCCATGACTGACTTCGACCCGAGCGCCTTCGCCAACGTCGGCCCCAAGGAGTTCGCCCAGCTGGTCAAGTCCACCCCGGACGACAAGATCGCCCAGGTGATGTCCGGCGACGCCCGCGGCAAGATCCTGCACGAGGTCTTCAGCCGGATGCCGCAACTGTTCCGGGCGGACCGGGCCGGCGCCACCAACGCGGTGATCCACTGGAACATCACCGGCCGCCCCGACGGTGGCACCGACAGCTACGAGGTCGTCGTCGAGAACGGCACCTGCGTGGTCAACGAGACCCCGCAGCGCGACCCGAAGCTCAGCCTCACCATGGGCCCGGTGGAGTTTCTGAAGATCGTCGCGGGCGCGGCCAACCCGGTGATGATGTTCATGACCGGCAAGCTGAAGGCCAAGGGCGACCTGGGCCTGGCCGCCAACATCGCCAACCTGTTCGACATCCCCAAGGCCTGAGATGGCCGAGTTCTCGCTCGACCTGAACGAGGAACAGCGGGATCTGCGCGACTGGGTGCACGGCTTCGCCAGCGAGGTCGTGCGCCCGGCCGCGGCCGGGTGGGACGCCCGGGAGGAGACTCCCTGGCCGATCGTCCAGGAGGCGGCGAAGGTCGGGCTCTACGGCTTCGAGTTCCTCGCCACCTGCTGGGCCGACCCGACCGGCCTCTCCCTCCCGATCGCCAGCGAGGAGCTCTTCTGGGGCGACGCCGGCATCGGGATGAGCATCTTCGGCACCTCCCTCGCGGTCGCCGCCATCTACGGCGCGGGCACCCCCGAGCAGCTGCTCGAGTGGGTGCCGCAGTGCTTCGGCGACGTCGACCGACCCGCCGTGGCCGCGTTCTGCACGTCCGAGCCGGAGGCCGGCTCCGACGTGGGCGCGATGCGCACCCGGGCCGAGTACGACGAGGCCACCGACGAGTGGGTGCTGCGCGGCCAGAAGGCGTACGCCACCAACGGCGGGATCGCCGGGGTGCACGTGGTCACCGCCTCGGTCGACCCGTCGCTCGGCTCGCGGGGGCAGGCCGCGTTCGTCGTACCGCCCGGCACGGCCGGGCTCAGCGCCACCCGCAAGCTGCGCAAGCTCGGGCTGCGCGCCTCGCACACCGCCGACGTCTTCCTCGACGACGTACGGGTGCCGGGGCGCTGCCTGCTCGGCGGCCGGGACGCCCTGGACGAGCGGTTGGCCCGGGCCCGGTCCGGTCGGCGCACCTCCGGCCAGGCCGCCATGCGCACCTTCGAGCTGTCCCGGCCGACGGTCGGCGCCCAGGCGATCGGGGTGGCCCGGGCCGCCTACGAGTACGCCCTGGACTACGCGAAGGACCGGGTCCAGTTCGGCCGGCCGATCATCGACAACCAGGCCGTCGCGTTCGCCCTCGCCGACATGCGCACCGAGATCGACGCGGCCCGGCTGCTGGTCTGGCGGGCCGCCTGGATGGGTCGCAACAACCGGCCGTTCACCGCCGGCGAGGGCTCGATGTCCAAGCTCAAGGCCGGCGAGGTGGCGGTCTCGGTGACCGAGAAGGCGGTGCAGCTGCTCGGCGGCGCCGGCTTCCTGCGCGACCATCCGGTCGAACGCTGGTACCGGGACGCGAAGATCTACACCATCTTCGAGGGCACCAGTGAGATCCAGCGGCTGGTCATCTCCCGGGCGATCTCCGGGATGCAGATCCGCTGACCCGACGGCGCGTACCGGGTCGGTGACCCACGGTCGGATCCGCCGGCGCGGCTTTGGCACCGGCAGGCGTCCGGTGCATGATCGATTGGTGACACCCCGGTGAAGGGCCCCGTGGGGCCCTTCACCGCACCCCGGGAAGGAGGCCGACGCCATGGACCTGCCGTTCGTCGTGGCGACACTGACCCGCCGTGGGCTGCTCACCCCGGGCCGGCCGATCCGGGTCGCCTCCCAGCTGGGCGCGCTGCGCACGTGGGGCTGGAGCCTCGCCGGCGAGCTGCGCCAGGCCGCCGCCCGTGACCCCGACCGGATCGCGGTGATCGACGAACGGGGCGACACCACCACGTACCGCGAGCTGCTCGACCGGGCGGAACGGCTGGCCCGCGCGATGCGTACCGCGCTCGGCGTGCAGCCCGGCGACCGGGTCGGGGTGCTCTGCCGCAACCACCGGGGCCTGATCGAGGCGGTCGTCGCGGCCACCGTGCTCGGCGCCGACGCGGTGCTGGTCAACACCGGGCTCTCCGCCGCGCAGCTCGCCACCGTCGCCGAGGAACAGCGCCTGCGGGTGCTGGTGCACGACGCCGAGTTCGCCGACCGGCTGACCGGGCTGCCCGCCGAGGTCAACCGGGTCGACGAGCGTGGCCACGAGGAGCTCCTCGCCGGCACGTTCCCCGGCGACCTGCAGCCCCCGGAGCGGGACGGCCGGACCATCGTGCTGACCTCGGGCACCACCGGCGCCCCCAAGGGCGCCCGCCGGCCCACCCCGCACGGGTTCGGCCCGCTGGTGTCCATCATCGACCGGATCCCGCTGCACGCGAAGGACACCGTGCTGATCGCGGCGCCGCTCTTCCACACCTGGGGGTACGCCGCCCTCCAGGTGGCCTTCGCGCTGCGCGCCACCATCGTGCTGCACCGCCGCTTCGACCCGGCCGCCACGCTGGCCGCGCTGGTGACCCACCGGTGCCAGGCGCTCTTCGCCGTACCGGTGATGGTGCAGCGGTTGCTCGACGTGCCGCCACCGGACCCGCTGCCGCCGCTGAAGGTGGTCGCGGTCAGCGGTTCCGCGCTGCCCGGCGGCCTCGCGTCGCGCTTCATGGACGTCTACGGCGACGTGGTGTTCAACCTGTACGGCTCGACCGAGGTCTCCTGGGCGTCCATCGCCTCCCCCGCCGACCTGCGCGAGGCGCCCACCACCGCCGGCCGCCCGCCGCACGGCACCCGACTGGAGATCCTCGACGACGACGGGCGACCGGTGCCCGACGGGCGGGTCGGCCGGATCTTCGTGGGCAACGAGATGCTCTTCGAGGGATACACCTCCGGGGCCCGCCGGGAGACCCGCGACGGGCTGCTCGACACCGGCGACCTGGGCCGGCTGAACGCCGACGGCCTGCTCTTCGTGGACGGTCGGGCCGACGACATGATCGTCTCGGGCGGCGAGAACGTCTTCCCCTCCGAGGTGGAGGACCTGCTCACCCGGCTGCCGCAGGTGCGCGAGGCCGCCGTCATCGGCGTCCCCGACCCCGAGTACGGCCAGCGGCTGGCCGCCTTCCTCGGCCTGCACCCGGGCGAGACCCTCGACCCGGAGGCGGTCCGCGAGTACGTCCGGCACTACCTGGCCCGCTTCTCGGTGCCCCGGGACGTGATCTTCGTGAAGTACCTGCCGCGCAACGCCACCGGCAAGGTGCTCGGCCGGGAACTGCGCCGCTACTACGGCTGAGCAGCCGCTGCCCCCGGCCCACGGACGGATCGCGCCGGTCACGGATACAGGGTGAGGGCCGGCCAGCCGGCGATCGCCACCACCTGGTCGAGGGTGAGCAGCGGGGCCGCCGCGGTCACCTCCGGTCGGCCGTCCTTGAGGATGAAGAAGTTGTCGGTCTTGACCTCGACCGACGTGCCATCGGGACGGCGGACCTGGGCCCAGCGGTACGTTGCACCACCCGGTTCGGTCGTCGTCGCGGTCAGCAGAACGCTGCCGTCGGCCGCCCGGCGCACCTTGCAGTTCGGGTCCGGAGCATGCGCACAGTCCGGCCTCGACCCGGCGGGGGTGGGACGCAGGCTCACCACGAGATGCCCCCGACCCGAAGCCGAGCGCAGCTCCAGCACCGTTTCGTACTCGCGGTACCGGTCCTGGTAATCGAACTGCGGTCCGGCACAACCCGGCTGAACGCCGGTCACCCGGGTCCCGCGCTCGATCTGGTCGACGAGCGCCTGCCGCAGGGCGGCGGTCAGCCGAGGGACGCCCGCACCAGGGGCCTCGGTCGGCCGGGCCCGTACGGTGTCGTAGGTCTGCAGGGGTGCCGGGGGCCCGCTGGCCTTCGGCGCCGGGACGGCGCACAGCGGCGCCCCGCTCGAAGGACCGCCAGTGCCCGATGGGGACAGCGGCGGCGGCGCGACCGCCACCGGAGCCGGACTCCCGCCGAACAGGGCGGGTGTGACCAGCACGGCGGCGACGGCCGCCCCGAGCCCCGTTCCACTCACGGCCCGCAACCGGTGCCGGCGGCGGCGCCGTTCCGCACTGATCAACACGTCGACGTCGATCCTGGTGGGTGGCGCCGCGGCCGTAGCGACTCGCATCTGCGCCGACATCTCATCCATCGGTACGCACCTCCCGACTAGTGGCCGGCGCGGGTACGAGGCGGCCCCGCAGCGCCTCGATGGCCCGCGCGGCCTGGCTCTTCACGGTTCCGGCAGTGCAGCCCAGCTCGTTGGCCGTCTCTTCGACGGAGAGATCGCAGAAGTAGCGCAGCACGAGCACCGCGCGGCGGCGCGGCGGCAGCTCGGCGAGCAGTGCGATCAGCGTGACCCGGTCGGCCGTGGCGTCGCTGCCGGCATGCACCGCGACGTCCGGGACCTCGGCCCAGGAGGACTCCCGCCGCCAGGGGCGACGTCGTTCGTCGAGCCAGACCCGCAGCAGGGTCCGCCGCACGTACGCGTCGGGGTTGTCCATCGCGGAGACCCGCCGCCAGTGACGCAGCAGCTTGACCAGCGCCGTCGACACCAGGTCGTCGGCCGTGTGCCAGTCGCCGCAGAGCAGGTACGCGGTGCGCCGCAGCGGTTCCAGCCGCGCCGCGACGTACTCGCGGTAACCCTCGATGTCGGCAGGCAATCCCGCCACCTCCTCGCCTCACTGTTCGAACGGAGACGAGGAGGCCGGAGGTTGCTCGCTCAGTCGGGCAGCGTGATGGTGCCGTCGATCGCGGCGGCGGCGATGTCGGTGCGGTGCTGGGAGCCGGCCAGCTCGACGCCGCGTACCAGGGCGTAGGCGGCGTCCCGCGCGGCGGCCAGGTCGGCGCCGGTGGCCGTACCGCAGAGCACCCGGCCGCCGGCGGAGACCAGGGTGCCGTCGGCGGCCCGGCGGGCGGTGCCGGCGTGGATGATCCCGGCGCGGTCCGCGCCGGTGATCACGTCACCGGTACGCGGCTTCGCCGGATAGCCCTCGGCGGCGACCACCACGGTCACGGCGGCGCCGTCGCGCCAGCGCAGCGGCGGGTGGGCGGCCAGCGTGCCGGTGGCCGCGGCGTGCAGCAGGCCGGCCAGCGGGGTCTCCAGCAGGGCGAGCACGACCTGCGTCTCCGGGTCGCCGAAGCGGGCGTTGAACTCGATCACCCGGGGGCCGGCGGCGGTGAGCGCCAGGCCGACGTAGAGCAGCCCGACGAACGGGGTGTCCCGGTGGCGCAGCTGCGCCAGCGTCGGGTGCACCACGTCGCGCATCACCTCGTCGACCAGGCCGGGCGGGGCCCAGGGCAGTGGCGCGTACGCCCCCATGCCGCCGGTGTTCGGGCCGGTGTCGCCGTCGCCGATCCGCTTGAAGTCCTGCGCCGGCAGCAGCGGCACCGCCGCCTCGCCGTCGGTGACCACGAACAGCGAGACCTCGGGGCCGTCCAGGTACTCCTCGATCACCACCCGGCCGCACTCGCGCGCGTGGGCCAGGGCGGCCTCCCGGTCGTCGGTGACCACCACGCCCTTGCCGGCGGCCAGCCCGTCGTCCTTCACCACGTACGGCGGCCCGAACTCGGCCAGGGCCCGGCCCGCGCTCTCCGGATCGGTGCAGGTGTGCGCCCGCGCGGTCGGCACCCCGGCGGCGGTCATGATCTCCTTGGCGAAGGTCTTCGACCCCTCCAGCCGGGCGGCCTCGGCGGACGGCCCGAACACCGCGATCCCCTTGGCCCGCACGGCGTCGGCCACCCCGGCGACCAGCGGCGCCTCCGGCCCGATCACCACCAGATCCGCGCTGGTCTCGACTGCGAGCGCCGCCACCGCCGCCGGGTCGACAGAGTTCACCGCCCGCAGCTCAGCAGCGACCGCGGCGATCCCCGGATTACCCGGAACCACGACCAACCCGTCAACCGCCGGGTCGGCCGTCAACCCGAGCGCGAGCGCATGCTCCCGCCCCCCACCACCCACCAGAAGAACCCGCACGACCCCACACCCTACCGACCACCCCACCGCACCCCCGGCCCCCGCCCCGCCCCACCCCACCTCGCCCCGCCCCGCCCCGCCCCGCCCCGCCTCGCCCCGCCCCGCCCCGCCCCGTTGATCAAGAAGTTTGCGTCAGCATTCGTGGGGATCCAGACGCAGACCTCTTGATCAACGAGGCGGGGTGGAAGCGAGGGCGGCCTTGACCGCGTAGGGGATGTAGTCGGGGCGGAGGGTGTCGGCCCAGGTGAAGCGGAGGATCCGCCAACCGGCGTTGACCAGGCGGTTCTGCCTCGTCCGATCCGCATAGAGCGCCTCGGGGCCGCGGTGCGGTTCCTGACCGTCGGCCTCGGCGATCAGCCGTGCCGCGCGCCAGCCCAGGTCACCGATGCCCAGCAGATGACCTTCGTCGTCGCGGACCTCGATCTGCAGCTCGTCGGGCGGAACGCCGCCGTCGACACAGCGCAGTCGCGCCCGGGTCTCGAGTGGGGACTGCGCCCTCCCGTCCGCCTCGGTCAGGCAGGCCCGCGCGCCGACGGCACCACGCCGACGGGCGATGAGCGCCGGAAGCAACGACATGTCGTCCTCGGTGAGCAGCTGCCGGTTCAGCGCGGAGTCCAGCACGCAGACCGCCGGACAGCGGTCGACCCGCAAGATCACGTCGGCGACGGTACGCAGGACGGTCGTGGCGCGAACCCCGGAGACGACGCACAGGTCCCGACGGTCCACGGTGAGCTGGTGCACCACGAGCGCCGGGTCACGGGGCCGTTGCGGCCGAGGACAGTCCACCGGCACCGACACATGGATAGTGGATGTCGGTCGGAGGCCGGCCAACCGGTGCAGCTCCGCAGCAGTGTCGAGCACCGCGAACGCGTGCGGCCCGAGACTGTCGACCGCCGCGCGAAGCCTGGCCCGACGCAGCGCTCCAGCGCCGAGGGACACCACCGGCGCGGGCACGAAGCGACCCCGGGCCACCCGCACCCATCGACCCGAGCGGCACAGGTGGCGGATCTGATCGCGGCTGAAGCCGGCACCGAGTGCCTGCTCCGTCGTCACCATCCCGCCTTGGCGGCCGGCCACCTGCCGAAGAACGTCGATCTCGCCCACGCACCGAGGCTCCCAGCCACCCCACCCCCTGCCCACCCCCTGTGGACAACCCCGCCCACCCTGTGGACAACGGAGCGCGCACGAGCGTTGATCAAGGAGTTTGCGTCAAGAATCGCGCCGATTCTGACCCAAACTCCTTGATCAACGAGGAGGCCGGGCCCGGGTGGACCCGGGTGGGGTGGGGTGGGGGGTGGGCGTGTTAGGGGAGGAGGGGGTGGCGGAGGACGTTTTCCTCGCGGCCGGGGCCTACTCCTACGACACTCACTCGGGTGCCTACGAGTTCCTCGATCCTCGCGATGTAGCGGCGCGCGTTTTCCGGGAGCTCGTCCTCGGTTCTTGCCTTGGTGATGTCCTCCCACCAGCCGTCGAGCTCTTCGTAGATCGGGGTGGCGTGGTGGAAGTCGGTCTGGGTCATCGGCATGTCGTCGAAGCGCTCGCCGTTGATCTCGTACCCGACGCAGATCGGCACCTTGGGCAGGCCGGTGAGCACGTCCAGCTTGGTGACCACCAGATCGGTGACGCCGTTCAGGCGGCAGGCGTACCGGGCGACGACCGCGTCGAACCAGCCGCAGCGGCGCTCCCGGCCGGTGGTCGTGCCGTACTCGTGGCCGACCTTGCGCAGGTGCTGGCCGTTGTCGTCGAAGAGCTCGGTCGGGAACGGACCGGCACCCACCCGGGTGGTGTACGCCTTACTCACCGCGATCACCTTGCTGATCGCCGTCGGCGGGATGCCGGCGCCCACGCACGCCCCACCGGCCGTCGGGTTCGACGAGGTGACGAAGGGGTAAGTGCCGTGGTCCATGTCGAGCATGGTGGCCTGGGCGCCCTCCAGCAGCACGGTCTCGCCGCGGTCCAGCGCGTCCCAGAGCATCACCCGGGTCTCCGCGATGTACGGCTTGAGCCGCTCCGCGTACGCCAGGTACTCCTCGACGGTCTCGTCGAGGTCGATCGCCTTGCGGTTGTAGATCTTGAACAACAGCTGATTCTTCTCGCGCAGCGCGAGCTCGAGCTTCTTGCGCAGGATGCCCGGGTCGAGCAGGTCCTGCAGGCGGATGCCCATCCGGGCGACCTTGTCGCCGTACGCCGGGCCGATGCCGCGGCCGGTGGTGCCGATCCGGCGGGAGCCCAGGTAGCGCTCGACCACCCGGTCCAGCGCCCGGTGGTGCGGCATGATCAGGTGCGCGTCGCCGGAGATCCGCAGCCGGGAGACGTCCACGCCGCGCTCGGCGAGCCCGTCGATCTCCTCCAGCAGCACCTTCGGGTCGACCACCACACCGTTGCCGATCACGATCATCGCGCTGGGTGACAGCGCGCCGGACGGCATCAGGTGCAGCGCGTACTTCTGCCCGTCCGGAGTGATCACCGTGTGCCCGGCGTTGTTGCCGCCGGAGTAGCGCACGACGTAGTCGACCCGCTCACCCAGCAGGTCGGTAACCTTGCCCTTGCCCTCGTCGCCCCACTGGGCGCCGAGGAGCACGATCGCTGGCATCTTCTCCGCCTCCAGAAGGCTCGGGTGCCAGGTGGCGACCGGTTGGCGAGCCCGGGGTGTCAGGCTAACAAGTAGTGACGGTGCGGCCGGCAGGGGTCGCGTCCGAAGGCGGGAGGCCGGAGTGTACGACGTGGTGCTGCTCACCCTCGGCTCGGAGCGGGACGCTCCCGGTGGGGGCTGCGGCAGCGGCGGAGCGTGCTGCGGCGGCGCCGACGAGAGCGCCGGGAAGACGGGCGACGGAAGCGCGCAGGAGCGCTGCGAGACGCCACGGGTGCCGGTGCTGGCGTGCGCGGACGCGCTGACCGCGCGGGGCGCCCGGGTGGAGACGGTCACCGCCCGCTCGGACGCCGAAATCGACGCGGTGCTGGCCCGGCTCGACGGCCCGCCCCGCCCGGACGGCCTCGACTGGCCCGACCCCGACTCGAAGACCCGGCTGATCGTCGCCGTCGCCAGTGACGCACAGTTGCGCGCCGTCGTGCGCCGGCTCGTCCGCCGGTACGCCCCACCGCCCAGCCGCCGCCCGGCGGACCTGGCCGGCGACCGGACCGTGCCGGACCTGCCGGCGATCGGCGTACTCCCGCTCGACCCGGCCCGGGGCGACTCGGCGCGGGACCTGGCCGCGCAGCTCGGGCTGCCCCGCGACCCGGCCGCGGTGGCCGCGGCGGTGCTGGACGGCGACGTACGCCGGCTCGACCTGCTGCGCAACGACGCCGGCTCGGTCACCCTGGACGGCGCGCTGCTCGGCGCCGCCGACGACGCCGGCCGCCCGCTGCACTGGCGCGGCCGGGTGGAGGTGGACGACGCGGTGCTCTCCGACGGCGAGGACCCGATCCTGGCCTGCGCGGTGGGCAACGCCGGTGGATACGCCACCCTCGACCGGCTGCCGCTGCTCACCGCGCCCGACCCGACGGACGGGCTGGTCGAGGTGGCGGTGGCCGTGCCGGTGTTGACCCGGTCCCGGTGGCGCCGGCAGAAGGTCCGCTTCGAGGTACGCCGGGCCCGGGGGCGGGCGGTCGCGGTCATCCCACGGGACGAGAAGGTGCCGTTCCTGGACGACGGGGTGACCGGCGAGCTGAGCCGCAAGCGGTCCTGGTGGACCGAGCGGGGCGCCTGGGCGGTCTTCACCGGGTGACCCGCCCGGGGGCTCGCTACCCTCCGTGATCGGAGCGGGACGGCCTATCCTCTTGCGGGAGGACTGGGGAGGAACCGTGGTGGACGAGAACGCCGACCGGGGTCGGTTGCCCGGCCGACAGCCGCCGGCCGAGCGGGACATCGAACCACTGTGGCCGCCGGAGCCGGCCGACCCGGGCCCGGCCTGGGGCGGCCCGCAGCCGGTCACGTACCCGTCCCTGCACGCCGAGGTCGGTCCCGCGCCGTCGTTCGGCTGGACGCCGAACGGCGAGGGGTACGACCCGACCACCCGCCCTTCGCCCGACCAGCCCGCCCCGGTGGACCTCGACCTGCCGTTCACCCTGGACCGGGCGGTCGCGCCGGAGCCCCGGCCCGCCCCGGCCGAACCGGCCCGCCGACCCACCGCCGCACCGGCACCCCGGCACGGTGACCAGGCCGGCCGCCTCCGGCCCGAGCGCAGCGGCCCACCGCCCGCACGCCCCGGCGAGCCCGAACCGGCCGCCTCCGGGCCCGAACCTGCCGCGTCGACGCCCGGACCAGCCGGGTCCATGCCCGCACCGGCCGCGCACGGGCCTGGGCGGGACGGGCTGGAGGGCGCTCCGGGGACGCCGGTGGTGGCCCGGAACGAGTCGCCCTGGAGCCAGCCCCCGCAGCGGTCCGTTACCGACGAGGCGGTCGGCACCGCGACCGTCCCGGGCCACGAGGTGCCCCCGCCCGAGCCGCCCAAGCTGGGCCCGTTTCCGCCCTCGCCGGGCACCCCGCTGGGCCCGTTCCCGCCCCCGCCGCCCACGTCACCGGCCCCACCCACGGCGGTGCCGCCACCGCCCGGCCAGCCCACACCCCCCGGGCCGACGCCGCACCCCGAGCTGACGCCGCAGCCCGGGTCGACGCCGCAGCCCGGGCTGACGCAGTACGCCTGGCCGACGGCACCGCTCGCACCGACGTCGCAGCCCGGGCCCGCGCCGCAGCCGCCGGCGTGGCAGCAGGGCACCCCGTACACCGGGTTGCCGCAGCAGTCGTACCCGCAGCCGCAGCCGGCGGCCGGCTTCCCCGACCCGACCTGGGCGCCGGAGGGCGGCGGGGCGCCCACGGCGGAGGACTTCGCCCGGCGTCGGCAGGTCCGCCCGGCGGACCCGGTGGCCACCCTGGGCGTCCGGGCGGTGGTGAACCGGATCGGGCTGGTGAAGCTCCCGCCCGGGCGGCACGAGCAGGAGCTGCGGCAGGACATCGAAATGGTGCGCCGCAACTTCGGCGGCCTGCGTCAGGTGACCGTGGTCAACCCCAAGGGCGGCGCCGGCAAGACGGTGGCCATCCTGCTGCTGGCGATGACGTTCGGGCAGAAGCGCGGGGGCTACGTGCTGGCCTGGGACAACAACGAGACCCAGGGCACCCTGGGCATGCGCGCCCAGCAGGACTTCCACTCCCGGACGGTCCGGGACATGCTGCGCGACCTCGGGCAGTTCCAGGGCGCGCACGGCCGGATCGGGGACCTGTCCCAGTACGTCCGCTCGCAGGGCGAGGGGATGTTCGACGTGCTCGCCTCGGACGAGTCGGCCACCGGTGGCGAGATGCTCACCGCGGCGGCGTTCGCCGAGATCCGGGACGTGGTCAGCCGCTTCTACAAGCTGATCTTCGTGGACACCGGCAACAACGTCCGGGCGCAGAACTGGCAGGCCGCGATGGACGCCACCGACCAGTTGGTGGTCACCATGTCGGCGCGGAACGACTCGGCGGAGACCGCCGCCCGGATGCTCGACCATCTGGAGCAGAGCGGCCGGCACCGGCTGGTCCGGCAGGCGGTGACCGTGGTCTCGATGCCGCCGTCGCGCAAGGAGCTCGACCTGCCGGCGATCGAGGCGCACTTCGCCGCCCGCACCCGGGCGGTGCTGCTGGCCCCGTACGAGCGGTTGATCGACACCGGGGAGCCGATCCGGTACGCCGGGCTCTCCTCGGCCACCCGGGACGCCTGGCTGAAGATCGCGGCGGCGGTGGCCGAGGGGTTGTGAGCCGACGGCCGGCCCGGAGATCCGGTCGGGCCGGCCGTCGACCTCGGGGTCAGGCGCTGGCCAGGGCGTCCCCGGCGGCCGGGTCGCAGTCGCGCAGGAACTGGGCGCAGCGGGCCGCCTCGTCCGCCTCGCCGATCTCGCCGGCGGCCTTGGACAGCACGTACAGGCAGCGCAGGAAGCCCTGGTTGGGCGCGTGCGACCAGGGCACCGGACCGTGCCCCTTCCAGCCGTTGCGGCGCAGCTGGTCCAGGCCCCGGTGGTAGCCGGTGCGCGCGTAGGCGTACGCGGTCACGATCTGGCCGGCGTCGAAGGCCCGGGTGGCCAGCGCACCCCAGGCGGCGCTGTAGGTCGGGTAATGGGCCGCGACCTCGGCGTACGCCTTGTCGCCACCGTCGTGGGCGGCGGCCAGGGCGGCGTCGGCGTCCTCGGACGCGGGCAGGAGAGTGGCCGGTGGCTCGGGCAACAGGTTCTGCATCGCCCCATTCAACCCGCTTCGCCCCGCGGCGCGCGAGGGGGCCCGGCCGGTGCGTCGGCTGAACGGTGGAGGTGTTCGTCACGCCTGCGGCCCATGCCGCCGCGAGATGTCTTCCACTACAACTATTGGTCCGGAGCCTCCCCAGGACCCGGCTACGCGGAAGCCCGGCGGTACCCACCGCCGGGCTTCCGTCGTACCGGCGGGTTTGCCGGGTTGCCTCGTCCGGGCAGGATGGCTGCGTGCCGACCCCACCTCCCGCGGACGTCATCGCGCCGCACGACAGCAGCCCCGACGAGATCGAGACCCGCGCCGAGTTCGACCGGCACCACGCCGCCGGCACCCTCGCCGGCCTGACGGTCCAGGGGCTGCGCCTCGACCTGGCCCCGGTCCCCGACCTGACCGGCACGGACGTCGCCGGCACCCTGTTCGTGGGGTGCCGGTTCGCGAACCGCGAGGTCGGCGCGGACCTGGTCCGGCGCGGGGCGAACGTGGTGCCGCCGTTCTCCGGCCTGCCGTACCCGACCCAGCCGGGCCACCTCTACACCCCCGACGACCTCGCCGCCGGCTTCGCCGAGGGCGGGTTCGCCGGGATGTACGACACCCGGGTGTACGAGCACTTCCGGGCGCACGGCGGGGCGCTGCCGGACGTCCGGGAGGCGCTCGGCCAGCGGCTGCACGACCACGGGGTGGACAACGCGCTGGTCGACGCCGTCCGCACCTGGCTGACCGCGCACGGGCCGCAGTCGGTGGTCGGGGTGATGGGTGGGCACGCCGTGCCGCGCGGCGCGGCGGCGTACCGGATGGCGGCGGTGCTGGGCCGGGAGCTGGCCCGGGCCGACCGGCTGGTGGTCACCGGCGGCGGCCCCGGGGTGATGGAGGCGGCGAACCTGGGCGCGTTCCTCGCCGGCTGGCCGGCCGAGGAGCTGGACGCGGCGATCGACCTGCTGGCGGCGGCGCCCGACTTCACCGACCACGACCGCTACACGGCGGCCGCGCTGGCAGTGCGGGAACGGTACGCGGCGGCGCCCGCGGTGCCGCAGCAGCGCGGCCCCGGGTTGGACTGGGCCCGCGGCGGCGGACTGGCCATCCCCACCTGGCTGTACGGGCACGAGCCGGCGAACCTGTTCGCCGGGAAGATCGCCAAGTACTTTTCCAACGCCATCCGGGAGGACACCATCCTGCGGCTGGCCCGGGGCGGGATCGTGTTCGCGCCCGGCCGGGCCGGCACGGTGCAGGAGGTGTTCCAGGCGGCGACGAAGACGTACTACGGCACCGACGGGGCGAGCGGCGCGTACGTCTTCCTGGACCGGGAGTACTGGACGAAGGAGCTGCCGATCGAGTCGCTGCTGCGGCCGCTGTTCGCGGCGTCCCCGTTCGGTGACCTGTCGACGAGCGTGCACCTCACCGACGACGTCCGGGAGGCCGTCCGGGTGCTCACCGCCACCTCGTGAGACGCCGACGGCCGGCTCCCAGGGTGGGGAGCCGGCCGTCGGGCGGGGCGGCCACTTGAGTGTGGTGCGGTTACTTGAGCTTGGTGCCGGTGGAGCGCAGGTGCTCGCACGCCTCGACGACGCGGGCGGCCAGGCCGGCCTCGGCCAGCTTGCCCCAGGTCCGCGGGTCGTACTGCTTCTTGTTGCCGACCTCGCCGTCGATCTTCAGCACGCCGTCGTAGTTGCGCAGCATGTGGTCGGCGACCGGGCGGGTGAAGGCGTACTGGGTGTCGGTGTCGATGTTCATCTTCACCACGCCGTAGTCCAGCGCCTCGCGGATCTCCTCCAGCAGCGAGCCGGAGCCGCCGTGGAAGACCAGGCTGAGCGGCTTGTCCTTGCCGTACTTGGCGCCGACCGCGTCCTGGATCTGCTTGAGCACCTCGGGGCGGAGCTTGACGTTGCCCGGCTTGTAGACGCCGTGCACGTTGCCGAAGGTCAGCGCCGCCATGTAGCGGCCCTTCTCGCCCAGGCCGAGCGCGTCCACCATGGCCAGGCCGTCCTCGACCGTGGTGTAGAGCTTGTCGTTGATGGCGTTCTCGACGCCGTCCTCCTCGCCACCGACCACGCCGACCTCGATCTCGAGGACGATCTTGGCCTCGGCGGCCCGGTCGAGCAGCTCGGCGGCGATCTCCAGGTTCTCCGCCACCGGCACGGCCGAACCGTCCCACATGTGCGACTGGAACAGCGGCTCCTCGCCGCGCGCCACCCGCTCCTTGGACAGCTGCATCAGCGGCCGGACGAACCCGTCCAGCTTGTCCTTCGGGCAGTGGTCGGTGTGCAGGCCGACGGTGACCGGGTAGTTCTTCGCCACCTCGCGGGCGTACGCGGCGAACGCGGCGGCGCCGGTCACCATGTTCTTGACCGACGGGCCGGACAGGTACTCGGCGCCGCCGGTGGAGACCTGGATGATGCCGTCGCTCTCCGCGTCGGCGAAGCCCTTCAGCGCCGCGTTCAGGGTCTGCGAGGAGGTCACGTTGATCGCGGGATAGGCGAACCGGCCGGCCTTGGCCCGGTCCAGCATCTCCGCGTAGACCTCGGGGGAAGCGATGGGCATGTGATGCGCTCCTTACTTACCGCTGTCGGCCGGTCTGGCCGCTGTCGTCCTGGGCTGGCGCCGGACCGCGCTGTCCACCGCGGGCAGTATCCCGTAGGAGGTGGCGCGGGGCACAACCGACTCCCTCACCGGCCCTCCAGCCGGTCCGGTACGGCGACGCTGATCAGCCAGCTCACCACCGCCATCACGATCGCACCCCAGAAGGCGGCCCAGAACCCGTCCACCCGGAACGGCAGGTCCAGCACCCGGGCGATCCAGTCGGTGAGCAGGAACAGCAGCGCGTTCACCACCAGCGCGAACAGGCCGAGGGTGAGCAGGTAGAAGACGCAGCCGACCACCTTGATGACCGGCTTGAGCACCGCGTTGACCACGCCGAAAATCAGCGCCACCGCCAGCAGGGTGAGCGCCGAGGTGGCGCCGTTGCGGCCGGTGACGTCGACCCCGGGCACGATCAGCGTGGTGACCCAGAGCGCGACCGCGGTGATCACCAGTCGGATCAGGAAGCCCACGCCTCCATCCTGACACCGCCGCGCACCCCCCGGTGGGACGATCCGTCGAGTCGCTTCCGGTGGCGGCCCGGCACCGGCCGCGAGCAGCCCGTACGGTGTGTGGGAGAGGACTCCACCGGCAGCAGGGAGGGACGACGATGGGCCAGCCCGACGAGGACTTCGCCCCGGGCGACCACCTCGACCCGGCCGAGCGCGACCCGGAGGCCGAGCCGGCCGACGCGGTCGAGCAGGCGACCGTGGTGGACGCCGAGCCGGGCGCCGACGACGACGCCCCGCACCGCGGCCTCGAGGTCGACGACTGGGACGCGATGGAGCAGGCCCGGGTGGTCACCGCCGACGAGGACGACTACCGCTGAGTCGGCAGCGTCGCCGCGCCACGGCTCGGCGGTGATCAACCTTTCGGCTCGATCGCCCCGCCCGCGCGGGTTTCGGGACAGCGCAGCGCCTTAAGTCGCCCTTAAGATCCGCTGGCTCCACCTGGACACCCCCCACGGGAGGAACCACCCCCATGCTCAAGCCCTCGACCCGGCGTTGGCTCGCCGGGCTCGGCGCGGTAGGCGCGCTCGTCGCCGCCTCCGCCACCTCGGCGTCGGCCGCCGCGGCGACCGTCGACCTCGGTGTCTACTTCGACGACACCACCCTGGCCCTCGGCAGCGATGGCAAGATCGCTTCACCCACCGTGTACGCCTCCGAGCCGGTGACGGTGCACGACTTCAGCATCCGCTATGACTACCGCGACCTCGCCGACAAGGTGACGCTCTCGCCGGAGTCCGGCAGCGGCGACTGCGCCACGCCGGAGCGTGGCGTGCTGGTCTGCACCAGCCCGTTCGAGGTCGAGCTCTACGACTGGGCCTACGGCGGCCTCTCGGACGTGAAGATCACCCCGACCGCCGCCGCCGTGGACGGCGACACCGGTGACGTGAAGGTCACCGTCAGCGGCGCCGGTGTCACCTCGGCCAGCAACACCGGCAAGGTGCGCATCGGTGAGGGGGTCGACCTGGCCGGCGGCCCCGAGGTGCAGCGCTCCGCCGCGCCCGGGGGCACCTTCACCGCCCCGCTGGTGCTCGGCAACCCGGGCAAGACCACCGCGAAGGGCGCGGCCGTCATCTTCGACCACGACCCGTCGATCAAGCCGGGCCGCAAGTACAGCAACTGCACCTACGAGGGTGACGAGCTGCGTACCTGCAGCTTCCCCGACCTCACCGTAGCGGCCGGCGAGACCTGGTCGGCCGAGGTGCCGTACGCGCTGGCGAAGGACGCCTACGCGCCCGGCCAGGATTACGGGTACCACAACTGGATGACCGTGGCCGAGTTCGAGGACTTCACGAAATTCCTCGACAGCCTGGGGATCTCCGTCGGCAAGCCGGGTGACGGTGGCCCGCTGACGCTGGCCAGGAAGTCGGCCGCCCGTGGCGTCCAGGCCGACATCAACCCGGACAACAACTGGTCCGGCATGGAGGTCACGGCCACCGGCAAGAACGGGGCCGACCTGGTCGCCGTCGGCGGCTCGCTGACCGGCGAGGCGGGCGCGGTGGTCAAGGCCACCGTCGGACTGCGCAACGACGGCCCGGCCTCGCTGTACTTCGGCCGCTCTGGAAACCCGGTGACCAAGGTCGACCTGACCGTACCCACCGGGACCACCGCCGTGCAGGTGCCCGACGACTGCGTGCCGTTCACCGGCAAGGACGAGGACTACGAGAACGCTGGCAAGCCCGGATTCCGGCAGTACCGCTGCTGGACGGACTTCGCCATCGCGGCCGGTGAGACCCAGACCGTCGACTTCGGGTTGCGGATCGACAAGGTGGTCCCCAACGCCACCGGCACCGTCACCATCAACGCCAAGTGCGAGTGCGACGGCTTCACCAAGGACACCAACCCGGCCAACGACGTCGCGAAGCTGCTGGTCAATGCCAGCAGCACCGGCGGCGGTCAGGGCGACGGCCAGGGGGGCGGTGGTGGTGACGACGACGGCGGCACCCTGCCGATCACCGGCTCGTCCACCGCGCTGATCGCCGGCGTCGGCGGCCTGCTCCTGGTGGCCGGTGTGGGCGGCTACCTGGTGGCCCGTCGCCGCCGGACCCGCTTCGTAGCCTGATCCACCCGTACCGTCCGGTGCCCCGTCGACCGCTCAGGTCGGCGGGGCACCGGCGTTCCGGGGGCGGGTGAGCGCCCGGTCGTCCGTTCGGGTCGAACGTCCACGCCGGACCGCCGCCGGGGCAGCACGGCCGGAGCGGTTTCCCTAGGCTCTCCCTCGATCCGCGCCGGAAGCGTCCGGCGCCAGACATCACGTGGGGACCCGACATGCTCACGCACCCGACCCGGCGATGGCTGGCCGGCCTCGGCGTCGCAGGCGCGCTCGTCGCCGCCTCCGCCGCGCCCGGCCACGCCGCCGCGCCGGCCGCTGACCTCAACATCTACCTCCCCGACACCACCGTCGCCGTGAAGAGCGACGGGAAGGTCATCTCGCCGCTGCTCTCCGCCGCGAAGCCGGTCGTGCTCGACGGCGCCACCGTCCGGTACGACTACCGCGGCCTCGCCGGCAAGGCCACCGTCAAGGCCGACGGCGAGGGCTGCTCGTCCCCGGCGGAGGGCGTGCTGGTCTGCGCCGAGGCCTCGCCCGTGGGCCTCGACGACTGGGGCCTGCAGGGCCTGTTCAAGGTCAGCATCGCGCCCACCGGTGCCGCCCAGGACGGCGACACCGGCGAGATCAAGGTGACCCTCACCGCCGACGGCCACTCCCCGGCCACCCACACCGCCCAGGTCCGCGTCGGCGGAGCCGCGAACCTCTCGGCCGGCGGGCCGCAACCCGTCGAGGCGTCGCTGGCCCCGGGCGAGAAGACCTCGACCCAGATGACTCTCATCAACATCACCGCAGGTCGGCTTGACGGAGTCGTCGCCGTCTTCGACCACGACCGGGCCATCCAACCAGGTGAGAAGCACCGGAACTGCACCTACGACGGCGACCAGATCCGCACCTGCTCCTGGGGTAGGGACACGTTCCCGCGGGGCAACATCTGGGCGGCGTTCATGCCCTGGCAGGTCCGCAAGGACGCCTACGCGCCCGGATCCGCGCACGCCTCCTACACCTGGTTCACCACCGCCGAATTCGAGGACTACAAGGCCTACCTGGACCACATCGGGGTCTCCACCGGAACGCCGGGCAAGGGCTACGAGCTCGGGCTCCTGCCGACCCAGACCAACCCCGATCCCAACAGCCTCCAGGCGGACCCGGACCCGAGCGACAACACGGGGACCGTCGACATCACCATCACCGGGAAGAACGGCGCCGACCTGGCGGCCGTCGGCGGCTCGGTGACCGGCAAGGCCAACGCCGTGGTCAAGGCCATCGTCGGCGTCAAGAACAACGGCCCCGCGTCGCTCGACTTCGGCCGCTCCGGCAACCCGATCACCCGGGTGGACGTGACCGTCCCCGCCGGCGCCACCGCCGTCGACGTGCCCGACACCTGTGCGCCCTTCGACGGCCGCACCGCCGACCAGCAGGACGCCGGCAAGCCCGGCGCCAAGGCGTACCGGTGCGAGACCGGCACCTACCTCGCCACCGGCACCCGGCAGACCTTCACCTTCGGCCTGCGTGTCGACCAGGTGGTGCCGAATTCCACCGGCGCCGTCACCATCAACGCCACGTGCGAGTGCGACGGCTTCACCAAGGACACCAACCCGGCCAACGACACCGCCAAGCTCGTGCTCAACCCCGCCGGCGCCGGCGGTGGCACCGGCCCGAGCGGCGGCGAGGGCGACGGCCAGGGCGGCGGCGACGGTGACGGCGGCACCCTGCCGATCACCGGCTCCCCCACCACCCTGATCGCCGGCGCCGGCGGCCTGCTGCTCGTCGCCGGTGCCGCCGGCTACCTGGTCGCGCGGCGCCGCCGGACCAACTTCGTCGCCTGATCCACCCGCCACCATCCGGTGCCCCGTCGAACCGGTGTTCGACGGGGCACCGTCATCCGTCGAGGCGGGACCCTGGGCACCGGTGACGGATCGCTCGGTCAGTACTTGATCGTGTAAGCGACCGCCGGGCCATCGGCTCCCTTGCCCTGGCCGAGCAGGCCGGAGTCGTTCAGCATCTCCGTCCAGTCCGTACCCGAGATTTGACCGGCCGAGGTCCGCTTGGAGCCACTGGTGTAGAAGCTCGTCGTGGTGACGCCGACGCTGCCACTGCGCTTGGTCCAGATGGTGCGGCAGAACGGGCTGTAACGCAGGAAGATGGTGCCACCGGGGAACCAGACGCTGTCGACGGTCTTGGCTGCCTCGCTGTATCCGGGCCGACCGTCCACGCAGGTGGTGTAGTGGGTGCCGTCGTAGTAGATCTTGAACGTGTTCGGGTCCTTGAAGTCACAGCTGGACCCGCAGCCGCTGGCCGCCAGCGTCGAGAGGGCGACGGAGGCGGCGCCATCGGGTGCCGCTACCGCCGATCCCGAGGGTGCCGCGATCGCCGGCGTGGCGACGAGCACCGACGCCGCGGTGGCCATTCCGGCGATGCCCGTTCGGATTCGCATTCGCATGCCTTGTCCTCTGGTCCTGAGGCATCGCTCGTGTCCGGATGCCGTCTGCGGAAAGCGTCGCAAGGCCGGCCACGTTCTGTTCACAGGCTGATCATCGACTCGGCATCATCTGCGGTCCCATGCACATCAGTGACGCCGCACCCCGGCCCACCGGTCCGAAGGTGGTGCGGGCGCAGGTGCGGGTAGCCTGTGTGGCCGTGGACACAGCTGAGATGACCCGGGCCGTCGTCGAGACGGTCGCGCTGAACCCGCTCGATCCCAAGGATCTGCTGCAGACCTTCGGGCTGGTCGGCGTGTGGGCGATCCTCTTCGCCGAGACCGGCCTGCTGGTCGGCTTCTTCTTCCCCGGTGACTCGCTGCTGTTCCTGGCCGGTGTCGCGGCGTCGCCGGTGGCTGACGCGATCTTCGGCGACGGCACCCGGCTGTCCCTGGTCGGCCTGCTGATCGGCGGCCCGGTCTTCGCCATCCTGGGTGCGCAGCTCGGTCACTGGCTGGGCGCCCGCTACGGCCGGCGGATGTTCGAGCGCCCCAACTCCCGGCTGTTCAAGCGGGAGTACGTGGAGAAGGCGGAGTACTACTTCCAGAAGTTCGGCCCGGCCAAGGCCGTGGTGCTGGCCCGCTTCATCCCGATCGTGCGGACGTTCCTCAACCCGGTGGCCGGCGTGCTCGGCATGCCCGCCCGCACGTTCCTGATCTGGAACATCGTCGGCGCGGTCCTCTGGGTGGACGGCATCCTGCTGGTCGGCTACCTGCTCGCCGAGCAGATCTACCACGCCATCGGCGACAGCATCGACCGCTACATCCTGCCGGTGGTCGTGCTGATCGTGCTGATCTCGCTGCTGCCGATCTTCTTCGAGTTCCTCCGGGACCGGAAGGCCCGCAAGCGCGCCGAGGCGGTCGCGATGGTTGCCACCGCCAGCGCCGCCGGCGCGGTGGACGCGATCCGGGACGCCATCGAGCAGCCGTCCGCCGAGCACCCGCGGCAGCAGTTCCCGCCCCGCACCTACGGCACCCGGCCCGGCCGCACCGACGACGACCAGCAGCCCGGTCAGGGAAGCTGACCGGCCGGGGATCCCGCGCACATCGGTACGACGAACGGCCGGTCCCGGGCGGGACCGGCCGTTCGAACGTCGTACGTCACCGGGGCAGCCCGGCGGCGGATCGGTGACGCGCAGGCGTCACCGCCCGATGACGCCACCCCTGGCACGCCACCGGACGTCGTCACCCCGGGCAGGGTGACAGTCGTGCTCGGTCAGCGGGCCTTCTTGGTGGCCCGCTTGCGCGGCGGGGTGAGCAGATCAGCGATCGTCGCGATCGCGGACGGCACCAGCCGGTAGTACGCCCAGACACCGCGCTTCTCCCGCTCCAGCAAGCCGGCCTCGGTGAGGATACGCAGGTGGTGACTGACCGTCGGCTGCGAGAGACCGAGCGGCGCGGTCAGGTCGCACACGCACGCTTCGCCCTCGGGGGCCGACTGGATCAGGCTGAGCAGCCGCAGTCGAGCGGGGTCGGCAAGGGCCTTGAGCACCCCGGCCAGCCGCTCGGCATCGGCACGTTCGATCGGCTCGCCGGCGAGCGGCGAGATCTGAGGCATGGTCATTTCAGCCAACGCAGTTCCCACGAATTCCATCCTTCCACCAGAAGCATCGATTCGGCTGCATATCAGCAGATCCGAATCGGCAAATTTTTACGCCACAAGGCCGAGGTCAGCCAACGTATAGGCCGCCCGATATGGCAGGCCGGCGGCTCGCACCGCGTCGCCAGCACCTCGATCAACAATAACCGCCACACCCACGATCTCCGCCCCGGCCTCACGCAACGCCTCGACGGCGGTCAACACGCTGCCGCCGGTCGTCGAGGTGTCCTCCACCGCGAGCACCCGCCGGCCGCTCACCTCCGGCCCCTCGATCCGCCGCTGCAGACCGTGCGCCTTGCCGGTCTTGCGCACCACGAAGGCGTCCAGCGGCCGCTCGGTCTCCGCCGTGGCGTGCAGCATCGACATCGCGATCGGGTCGGCGCCCAGGGTCAGCCCGCCGACCGCGTCGTACTCCCAGTCCGCGGTCAACTCCCGCATCACTCGGCCGACCAGTGGCCCGGCCCGGTGATGGAGGGTGACGCGACGCAGATCGACGTACCAGTCCGCCTCAGCACCGGAGGAGAGCACCACCCGGCCGTGGACGACAGCCAGGTCAGTGATGAATTTACGCAGGTCGTCGTGGTCCCCCATGGCGATAGAGGGTACTGCCCCTCGCTGTGTGGCAGCTGCCCGGTCCACCCCGGTCAGCCGCCCGGGCGACCGATGGCTGGCTATGGACGGCTACGCTGCGCGATCGGAACCCGCTCCCGGGGACGCCGACACCGCCCCGGCCGGCACCAGCGCGACCCCGCCGGCTCACCCCTGGGCGGGGTCCACCCGTCCCCGCCGGTCCCGGTACGCCGCCCGCAGCAGCCGGCGCGGCGCGTGCCGCAGGCCCGCCACGGCCAACTTGTACCGCCAGTCGGGGACGCTCACCGGTCTGCCTTTTCGCAGGTGACGAAGGGCCTCGGCGGCGACATCGTCGGCTCGCAGCCACATCCAGCCGGGCGTGCCGGACATATCGATGCCGTTGCGTTCGTGGTAGCCGGTGCGGGTGTAACCGGGGCAGAGCGCCATCACCGTCACGCCGAATGGCCGCACCGACTGCCCCACGGACTCGCTGAAGCTGGTCACCCACGCCTTGCTGGCCGGATATGTCGAGCCCGGCATGACCGGCGCGAAACCGGCGACGGAAGAGACATTTATCACTGCCCCACTCCGTCGATCCGTCATCGGGCCCAGGGCCGCGTGGGTCAGTCGCAGCACCGCGTGCACATTGAGCCGCAGCAACTGGGCCTCGTCGGTGACCGCGGACCTGAGGAACGACCGGCCGAGGCTCATCCCGGCGTTGTTGACCAGCAGGTCGACCGGGGCGCCGCCGGCGAGCCGCCGTTCCACCGCCGCGCAACCGTCGTCCGTGGACAGGTCGGCGGAGATGGTCTCGACCTGGTGGCCGTACCGGCCGGTGAGGTCGGCGGCGGCCGTGGCGAGCCGGGCGGCGTCCCGGGCCACCAGCACCAGGTGCCAGCCCTCGGCGGCGAGCCGGCGGGCGAACGCCTCGCCGATGCCGGCGGTGGCGCCGGTGACCAGCGCCCACCGCTCGACGGAAGGGCTCGGCCGACCGGCGCCCCGGTCCGCGGACGATGTCACGGGCGTTCCTGCGGGGGTGCGGTGGGGTGGGGAGTTGCCGGGTGCGGCGGGTACGGGCCGGGGGGCGGGAGCGGGCCGTACGGTGGCGAAGCCGGCGGGTGCGGGCCGGGCGGCGGAGTCGGGCGGGGGCGGCGGAACCAGGCGGCCGACGCGGGCAGCACCAGCAGCAGGGCCACCACCAGGTAACCGAGCGCCTGCCCCACCAGCAGCGCGCCGTTCACCGGCAACCACCACGAGGGGTAGGCGTCACCGAGCAGGCCCACCAGGCGCTCGGTGGACCCGGCGTCCGCCGGCAGCCGGTTGACCCGCTGACCGATCAGCGTGACCAGGCCGCCGCAGCCGCAGAGCAGGCCGAACCCGCAGACCACCCAGGTAGCCACCCGGGCGCCCGCGCGGCGGGCCAGCAGCCCGGCGGCGAGACCGACCAGCAGCAGGCCGACCAGGACGGTCAGCACCGCGCCCACGATCACCACCGCGCGGACCAGGGCCACCACCGTGTCGACGTCGTCCTGGCCGGCCGCCGCGGTGGGCGCGGCGGCGCGGAACCGGTCCACCGTGCCGCCGAGGGCGAGCAGCGTCGCGACCGCGTACGCCCCGGCGACGACGGCCATGATGCCCAGCACCGCCGCCGCGAGCGTGACGACCACCGGCCGGCGGGCCGGCACCTGATCCGGGTACGACACGACGATTCCCTCCGGTAGGCGTACGGAGCAACCTACTCGGAGGGAATCGTCGGTGTCGTGGCTACGCGCCCGCCGGTTGCCCGGTCAGTCCGAGCTGCCCCCGCCGGACGAGCCGCCGGAGGAGCCGTCCGAGCCGCCGGTGGACGAGCCACCCGGGGAGCTGTCCGAGCCGCCGGTGGACGGCGGGCCGTCGTGGCCGCCGGGGGGCGAGGCGTCCGGCGCCCCGGTGGCCTGCGGGTGGTGCGGGGCGTGCGGGGCGCCGCCGGTCGGGGCGTCCGGCGTACCGGTCGAGGGGGTGGCCGACGGCGCGTCCGGTGCGGACGGTGCCGGCTGGTCCGCCGGCCCCGCCGGCGGGTAGCCGGCCTGCGGGTAACCGGTCTGCGGCTGGCCCGGGTGCGGATAGCCGGGCTGCGACTGACCGGGGTAGGCGGCCCCCGGCACCGGAGGCTCCCAGGCCGGCTGCGGCTTGCGGAAGAACTCGTTGGCCTTCGGCAGCGCCAGCAGGATGAGCGCGGTCAGCAGCACCAGCAGGCTGAGCAGGCCGAGCAGGGTGGTGACCGGGGTGAACCAACCGGGCAGGGCGTCGCTGAGCCGACGCTGGACCTCCTCGCCGCTGGGCATGTCGCCGCTGGTGGATCCCGTGCCGCCGGTGAAGCCGCCGGTCGCGTTGCTGATCAGCCCGCCGCCGTTGCAGCAGAGCAGGATGCCGCCGAGCACCCAGGTCGTGATCCGGGAGCCGTTCTTGCCCCGGTTGTTGATCAGCGCGAGCACGATCAGACCCACCGCGAGCAGCAGGGTGAGAATGCCGGCGCCGACGGTGAAGGCGACCGCCACGTCGGCGATGTTCTGCGCACCGCTCGCCGAGCTGCCGCTGTAGGCGTCGTTCAGCACCCGCCGGACGGTGCCGATGGTGCTGAGCGACACGATCAGGCTGATCACCTGCAGTAGGGCGTACAGAATCAGCAGGTAGCTGGACGTCGTGACCACGGCCGGTCGGATACGGGCCGGAGTGTGCTGGGAATCGACCATGATTCTCCTTCCCCTAGATCGCGTCCACCGTATCGACTCCGGCCCACCGGGGCGCGTCGGTAATCGGCGAACTGCCGCCCGGGGCCGGCGGGAGCCCGGTGAGAGGCGTCGCCGGGCGCCGGGCGGGTCAGCCGGACCGCCGGCGCAGCCGCCGGTGCTCGGCGGTCACCACCGCCAGCAGGAACAGGGCCACCCCGAGGACCGCCACCGCACCGAACTGGTTGACCGTGAAGTTGAAGATCTGACCGAACAGCAGGTCGACCAGGAGGGCCAGCTTGAACAGCCGGAAGGCGTGCGCCCGGTTCCGGCGCAGCAGGAACGCCGCCCGTACGGCGAGCACGGCGGCGACCAGCGCGGAGCCGGACACGCCGAGCACCGCGCCCCACTCGCGGGCCTGGTCCAGCTCGCCGGTCACTCCGTCCACCACGGTGGCCAGCACGGTGACCGTCGGCTCGACCACCAGGTAGACCACCACCAGCGCGACCAGCCAACGGCGGGAGGTCAGCCGGGTGACGAGGGCGCGGCCGCGGGCTGCCCAGGGCTGCCAGAACCGGCGGGGCGGCGGCTGCCGGTACGGCACCGCGTCGAGCAGCCGGGCCATCGCCGCCTCGACCGTGGCGTCGGCCCCACGGACCAGGCGCAGCGCGTCCGCCCGCCGGTGCGTGGTCAGCCCGCGCCCGACTCCACCGGCCACCGTGTCCAGGGCGTTGGCCAGCCGTTCCGGGCCGGTCAACCGGGTCCGGCCGCGGATCGCCTGGGTGATCACCACCAGCAGGGCGAACACCCCGTAGATCAGGCCGGCGGCGGGCCGGTAGAAGTAGTCGGTGCGGGCGGTCACGAACTTGCCGGAGAGCACGAACGCCTGCAGGTACGCCGCGGCGTCCACCGCCCGCGGCGGCAGTCGACGGCGGTACGGCCGGAGCGGCACACCCTGGACGCTAGCCGCCCGGCCGACCCCGCGGGCCGACTCCGGCACCCCGGGCGGCCCGTCGACCCGGGTCAGTTCCGCGGGTGCACCGTCACCTCGGCACGGCGCAGCCGTTCGCCGCGGGCGACCTCCCAGCCCGACTCCCCGTACGCCTCGAAGGCCAGCCGGGACCCGTCCGCCGCCCGGTAGTCGTGGTAGCGGACCGTGCCGCTCGGGTCCAGCCCGGTGTCGCCGGTGGCCGAGTACCGGGCCTGGCCGGACTCCGCCCAGGAGTAGCGACGGCCGGCGAAGTCGAGGGCCGGGGCGCCGGGCGCCAGCTTCGCGCCGGGCTCGGCGGCCCAGAGCAGCAGCTCCAGCTCGGGATCCTCGCCGACCGAGATCCACCGCTTCGGCCCGTCGGCGTCCAGCAGGTGCACGGCCCAGCTCCACTCGCCCTCGACCAGGTGCACCGAGCCGCGTACCGGATGACGGACCCGGCGGATCTCCACCACGTCGCCCGGCTTCAACCGGCGTGGGTCGTCCCCCGGGTGACCGGGGCCGGGCAGCGGATCGGAGCCGGCCGCCCGCCGGCGGGCCAGCACCGCGCCCACGATCGCCGCGGCGACGGCGAGCACCGCCGCCACCAGGTACCCCACCGACCCGCTCACCGGCCCCGCCTCCCCACCAGCACTGGCGGGAACGGTAACAACCCCGCCGCGGCCGGGGAAACCGCTGGGCGACGCCGTTACCGGGCCGTCATCCCTCGTCGGGCGCCGAGCGCGGCGAGGGTCGGCGGGCGGCGCCGCTCACTGATCGGCGAGTCGTTCGGCGGCGTACTCCCGGAGCGTGGACTTGTTCATCACGCAGCCGGTGAAGGCGGTTAGCTCGCCCTTGTCGTCGCGCAGCCCGGTCCACGCCTCGCGCGCCGCGGCCGGGTCGACCCGCTCCAGCAGCGTGGCCGCGTACGCCCTGCCGGCCGGCGAACCGTGCCGGAGCAACCAGTCGACCTTCTTGCGGCCGTCCTCCGGCCGCTCGTCGAGCACCCGCTCGACGTGCCGGTACGCCTCGGTGACCGGCAGCACCTGCGAGGCGAACCCCACGCCGCCGAAGGCGACCGTGTCGGCCGCGGCGAGCTCCTTGACGGCCGCGTCCAGTTCCTTGTCCTTCTTGCCCATGCCCAACATGCCCTCATCCTTTCCCCGCGGCGCACCCCGTCACCCTGCTGATCAAGGACTTCGTGTCCCGCCGTCGACGGGGCCCGGGCTGCACGAGCCCCGTCGACGGGTGACGCTCAGACGGCGGTGACGGTCAGCGCGTCCTTGCCGTCGGAGAGGTCGACGTGGACGGTGTCGCCGTCGCGCACCTGGCCGCCCAGCAGCGCCCGGGCGAGCTGGTCGCCGATCGCCGACTGGACGAGCCGGCGCAACGGACGGGCGCCGTAGATCGGGTCGTACCCGTGCTCGGCGAGCCAGGTGCGGGCGGCCTCGGTGATCTCCAGGCCGAGCCGGCGGTCGGCCAGCCGCCGCCGCATCCGGGCCAGCTGGATGTCCACGATGGCCCGCAGGTCCTCGCCCTGCAGGGCAGCGAAGACCACGATGTCATCGAGCCGGTTGAGGAACTCCGGCTTGAAGTGCGACCGCACCACCGCGAGCACCCCCTCGCGGCGCTGCTCCTCGGCGAGCGTCAGATCGCTGATCACCGACGACCCGAGGTTGGAGGTGAGGATCAGGATCGCGTTGCGGAAGTCCACCGTGCGACCCTGGCCGTCGGTGAGCCGGCCGTCGTCGAGCACCTGGAGGAGGATGTCGAAGACGTCCGGGTGGGCCTTCTCCACCTCGTCCAGCAGGATCACCGAGTACGGCCGGCGACGCACCGCCTCGGTGAGCTGCCCGCCCTCCTCATACCCGACGTAGCCGGGCGGGGCGCCGACCAGGCGGGCCACCGAGTGCTTCTCGCCGTACTCGCTCATGTCGATGCGGACCATGGCCCGCTCGTCGTCGAAGAGGAACTCGGCGAGCGCCTTGGCCAGCTCGGTCTTGCCGACGCCGGTCGGGCCGAGGAACAGGAAGCTGCCGGTCGGGCGGTCCGGGTCGGCGACGCCGGCCCGGGCCCGGCGGACCGCGTCGGAGACCGCGCCGACCGCCTCGGTCTGGCCGACCACGCGGGAGCCCAGCGACTCCTCCATCCGCAGCAGCTTGGCGGTCTCGCCCTCCAGCAGCCGGCCGGCCGGGATGCCGGTCCAGGAGGCGACCACGGCCGCGATGTCGTCCGCGCCGACCTCCTCCTTGAGCATGGCGCCGTCGGCCTGGAGCCGGGCCAGCTCCTCCTCGGCCTGCTTCAGCTCGACCTTGAGCGCCGGGATGCGCCCGTAGCGCAGCTCGGCGGCGCGCTCCAGCTCGCCGTCGCGCTCGGCCCGCTCGGCCTCGCCGCCAAGGCGCTCCAGCTCCTCCTTGGCGGTGGAGAGCTTGGTGATGTGGCTCTTCTCGGTCTGCCAGCGCGCGGAGAGCGCGGTGAGCTGCTCGCGCTTGTCGGCCAGCTCCTTGCGCAGCCGCTCCAGCCGCTCGGCGGAGGCGGCGTCCGGCTCCTTGGCCAGCGCCATCTCCTCGATCTCCAACCGGCGGACCGCCCGCTCGATCTCGTCCACCTCGACCGGCCGGGAGTCGATCTCCATCCGCAGCCGGGACGCGGACTCGTCGACCAGGTCGATCGCCTTGTCCGGCAGGAAGCGGTCGGTGATGTAGCGGTCGGAGAGCGAGGCGGCGGCGACCAGGGCGGCGTCGGTGATGCGTACGCCGTGGTGCACCTCGTAGCGCTCCTTGAGGCCGCGCAGGATGCCGATGGTGTCCTCGATGGTCGGCTCGCCGACCAGCACCGGCTGGAACCGGCGCTCCAGCGCCGGGTCCTTCTCGATGTGCTCGCGGTACTCGTCCAGCGTGGTCGCGCCGACCATCCGCAGCTCGCCGCGGGCCAGCATCGGCTTGAGCATGTTGCCGGCGTCCATCGAGCCCTCGCCCTTGCCGGCGCCGACCACGGTGTGCAGCTCGTCGAGGAAGGTGATGACCTGGCCGTCGGAGTTCTTGATCTCCTCCAGCACGGACTTGAGCCGCTCCTCGAACTGGCCGCGGTACTGCGCGCCGGCCACCATCGCGCCGAGGTCGAGCGAGACCAGCTTCTTGTTCCGCAGCGACTCGGGCACGTCACCGGCCACGATCCGCTGGGCCAGGCCCTCGACGATCGCGGTCTTGCCGACGCCGGGCTCGCCGATCAGCACCGGGTTGTTCTTGGTACGCCGGGACAGCACCTGGATCACCCGGCGGATCTCGGAGTCCCGGCCGATCACCGGGTCGATCTTGCCGTCCCGGGCGCTGGCGGTCAGGTCCACGCCGTACTTGCTCAGGGCCTGGTAGGTCTGCTCTGGGTCGGCGGTGGTGACCCGCCGGTCCCCGCCGCGCACGGTCGGGAAGGCGGCGACCAGGTTCTCCTCGGTGGCACCCGAGTTCTTCAGCGCGACCGAGACCGCGCCGCCCACCCGGGCCAGGCCGGCGAGCAGGTGCTCGGTGGAGGTGTACTCGTCGCCGAGCGGCCGGGCGATCTGCTCGGCGGCGCCGATGGCGTTGACGAACTCGCGGGCCAGGGTGGGCTCGGCGATGCTGGAGCCGCGCGCGGCGGGCAGCGCGTCCACCGAACGCTGGGCGACCCGGCGCAGCTCGGCGGGGTCGGCCCCGACGGCGCGCAGCAGGCCGGCGGCGGTGGAACCGTCGGTGTCCAGCAGGGCGAGCAGCAGGTGCCAGGGCTCGACGGTGGCGTGCCCGCGCTGGTTGGCCTGCGCGACGGCGCCGGTGATGGTCTCGCGGCTCTTGGTGGTGAGGCGTTCCGTGTTCATGGGCTCCCCTGGATCGGTGTGTCCACTAGGAAGGACACAACCAGAGTTGAGCCTATTCCGCTCAACCCTGGCGGTGTGAGCTGGCTCACCTAGGAGTCCAGCAGCACCACCCGCGCCCACTTCCGGGTGGTGCCTGAGCCGGTGCCCAACAGCACGTCCTGCGGCCCGCGCGCCTGCACCGTGCCGTCGGCCAGCACGGTCAGGTAGTGGTCGGGGGTGAGCGGCCAGGCGATCGGGTCGTACCGGCCCTCGATCACCGCGCCCACCCCGTCCGGCCCGGTCACCGCGAGCCGCCCGCCGCCTACCGGGACCACCGACTTGACCTGCGCCGGGTGCCGGGCCGCCGGCACCGCCACCCACCGCCCGAACCATCGCCACAGGGCGGGGAAATCGAGCCGGTCCGCCCGCTCGCCGATCAGCCACGGTTCGCCGTCCGGCGCGACCACCACCCGCAGCAGGTCCACCTCGCCGACCTGGGCCGGCAACGGGGTCGTCTGCCAACTGCGTCCCTGGTCGCCGGAGATCGCCGCGTACGGGCGGCGACCGTCGGCCCCGGCCGCCACCAGGATGTCCCTGGTCTGCGCGACCGTGTTCAGCGCGGGGATCCGCGGTTGCGCGGGCAGCGTCCGCAGCTTGCGTCCGTCCCACTCCGCCACCCGCCCGGTGGCCTCCGCCACCTGGAAGCGCCCCTGCGCCGCCCGCCACACCGCCGGCTCCTGCGAGCTGTGCGTGAAGCTGGCCCCGCCGTCGGCGGAGACGTACCACCCGTCGCCCGCGCCGCCACCACCCTCGCCGAGCCAGATCGCCACCAGCCCCGGCGCGGCGTAGAGCTGCTGATCGGGGGCCGTCGGCCGGGGATGGCGCACCTTCGACCAGGTGCGTCCCCCGTCCAGGGTCAAGAAGAGCTGCGCCGGGCACTTGCCGCTCGGCGGCTGGCCCCCGCAACTGCCGAACAGCGCCCAACCGTGGCTGCGGTCGGTGAACTCCACGTACGGGGAGTCGTGCCGGCCGGCGATGGCGGGCTCGAAGCGGCGCAGCTCGACCCCCTCCGCCTCCGGCGACGGCCCGGGGACGATCGCGCGCGGCGAGGTGGACGGCCGGGGTGCCGGCTCGCGCCGGATGTCACCCACCGCCGAACAGGCCGCCAGCAGCGGTACGAGCCCCAGCACGACCAGCGCCCGGGGCGCTCGGAAGATCACAAGAGTCTCCTCGGCGGGTAGTCTTGCCGGGTGCGAGTACGTGTCGAACAGACTGCCCTACCGGGGATCGGCGTGCGTCACGACCTGGTGACGGAATCCGGCCGCCGGCTCGGCGTGGTCTCCCACCGCAACGGCCGTCGCGACCTGGTGCTCTACGACCCGGACGACCCGGACGCCTGCCAGGCGGACATCCCGCTCACCGACGACGAGGCGGAGGCGCTCGCCGACATCCTCGGCGCGTCGCTGATGCTCGGTCAGCTCTCCGGCCTGCGCGAGCAGGCGGCCGGGCTGCTCACCGAGCAGATCGCCATCCCGGCCGGATCGAAGTACGTCAACAAGCGGCTGGGCGACACCAAGGCGCGTACCCGCACCAGCGCCTCCATCGTGGCGGTGCTGCGCCAGGGCGAGGTCAACGTCTCGCCCGATCCCACCTTCCGCTTCGCGGCCGGTGACGTGGTGGTCGTGGTCGGCACCCGCAAGGGGCTCGACGGCGTGACCGCCATCCTCGCCGACAGTGACCCGGACGGCTGAGGCGGATGCACGAAACCACCACGCTGCTCATCGAGGTCGGCGCGCTGCTGCTGCTGCTCGGCCTGCTCGGCCGGCTCAGCCGGCGCTTCGGTGTCTCGCCCATCCCGCTCTACCTGCTCGCCGGGCTCGCCTTCGGCCACGGCGGCCTGCTCCCGCTCAATGCGAGCGAGGAGTTCATCGCGGTCGGCGCCGAGATCGGCGTCATCCTGCTGCTGGTCATGCTCGGCCTGGAGTACAGCGCCAACGAGCTGGTCGGCAACCTGCGCTCCGCCGCGCCCGCCGGGCTGATCGACGCGGTGCTCAACGCGCTGCCCGGGTTCGCCTTCGCGCTGCTGCTCGGCTGGGGCTGGCTGGCCGGGGTGGTGCTCGCCGGGGTCACCTGGGTCTCCTCGTCCGGTGTGATCGCCAAGGTGCTCGGCGACCTCGGCCGGGTTGGTAACCGGGAGACCCCGGTGATCCTGTCCGTGCTGGTCATCGAGGACCTGGCGATGGCGCTCTACCTGCCCCTGGCCACCGCGCTGCTGGCCGGCGTCGGCCTGGTCAAGGGCGGGATCGCGCTGGCCGTCGCGGTGCTGACCGTGGTGCTGGTGCTCGCCGTCGCCATCCGGTACGGCCACCTGATCTCCGCCGCGTTGTCGGCCAAGGACCCGGAGGCGCTGCTACTCGGCGTGCTCGGCCTGACCCTGCTGGTCGCGGGCGTCGCGGCCAAGCTGCAGGTGTCCGCCGCGGTCGGCGCGTTCCTGGTCGGCATCGCGCTCTCCGGGCCGGTGGCCCACCACGCCACCGAGCTGCTCTCACCGCTGCGGGACCTGTTCGCCGCCGTCTTCTTCGTCTTCTTCGGCCTGGTCACCGACCCGCTGGACATGCCGCCGGTGCTGCTGCCCGCCCTCGGGCTGGCCGTGGTGACGATGGGGACGAAGCTGCTCACCGGCTACCTCGCCGCCCGGCGCGCCGGCATCGCCGAACCCGGCCGCTGGCGGGCCGGCTTCGCGCTGATGCCGCGCGGCGAGTTCTCCATCGTGATCGCCGGGTTGGCGGTGGCCGCCGCGCAACCGGTGGAGCCCCGGCTGGCGGCGCTCGCCACCGCGTACGTGCTGATCACCGTGGTGACCGGGCCGATGCTGGCCCGGTTGCCGGACACCGCCGGATTCAAGCGCTGGCTGCGCGCGCGCAGCCAGGCCCGCCGTCCCGAGCCGGTGCCGGCCGGGGACTGAGCGGCGCTTCCGCCGGGTCGGCCGGACGGCCGACCCGGCGGGTCCGCACCGTCACCGAATTGCTCCCGGCGGGGGCTTCCGCAGGTCGTGGAGCCCGCGCTACCGTGGCGCCCCAGCAGGTCAGGGCGCTGCGGGTTGCGGGTCGACCCGCGGGCGCGAGCGGAAGGTTTCCGGTGAACGTGCAGGAGTCGACGTTCCGCGGCTTCGCCAACCCCGTCGACCCGTCGCCGGCGGAGTTGCGGGCCTGGGCGTACCAGCCCGATTCGGTGCCGCTCGCCTCGATGCCGCCGGACTGGGACCTGCTGGTCGCCGGGGACCACCTGGTGACCACCCTGTTCGACCTGGCGATGGACCCGGCCTGCCCGGCCCGCCGGTTCGCGCTGCACTGCCTGTACATCTACGCCGCCGACGGCATCCGGACGAACTTCCGCGCCCACCCGAAACGCCGCTTCCGCAAGCTGGTCGAGCAGGCCGAGCGGGACGGCGACGAGCCGATGCGGACCTGGGCGCACAACAGCCGGATGCTGCTGGCCCGGCCGCAGCTGTTCGTCTACCGGGACTGGTGCGAGGGCGGCCTGGTCCGCGAAAGGCGGCGGCTCTGAACCGCCCCGCGCTGTTGCAGGAAAACGAACGGCTTTGATGGCGAACGGGCCGGGACCCCCCGTGGGTCCCGGCCCGCACGTCGGCTGATCGTCAGCGTTCCGATCCGCCCTGGTTGCGGTGTCTGGCCTCGTCGCGGCCCTGGTCGATGCCGTGGTCGGTCTGGTCGGCGAAACGACCGTTCTTGATCTTGTCGGAGAAGGATCCCCTGGCCACCCGGTCGAACTTCTCCCGGACAGTCTCGGCCACCTTCTCGAGCCGGTCCTCCGCCTGCTGGGCAACGTTCTTCGCCGATTCCGCCATGGCTCCCCCCGCCAATCGGAGTCCGAAATATCCGGTTGGACCTGTTCCCAGGATAGTGGAACCACACCCGGGTGGACGCCGAAACCGGGAACGGAGACGGCGAGACGGCGGCGCCCGCAAGGGACGCCGCCGTCTCGCCGATGTCGGGGTGCACACCCCGGCCCGGGACCGGGCCGGGGGTCAGCGATCGGTGCGCCGGGGCCGCCAGACCACCAGGGCCGTGGAGGCCCGACTGGTGGGCACCAGGTCGCGACCGGGGAAGGTCGCCAGCGACTCCAGCTCGGCGATCCGCCGGTACGCGGCGTCGAGCTCCGCCTCCAGCCGGGCGACCCGCTGCTGCGCGCGCTCCAGCAGCTGCTCCAGCCCGATGATCCGCTTCACCCCGGCCAGGTTGATGCCGTCGTCCTGGCTGAGCCGCTGCACCTCGCGCAGCAGCACGACGTCGCGCACGCTGTACCGACGGCCGCCGCCGGCCGCCCGGCCGGCCTGCACCAGGCCAAGCCGGTCGTACTGGCGCAGGGTCTGGGGGTGCATCCCCGCCATCCGCGCCGCGACCGAGATCATCAGCACCTTGGCCTCGTAGGCAGGGTCACCCGAACCGACGAAATCGCCCGACATCCCGCTCACCTCCGCACCCCGTTCACCGGTCAACCCACCCGACGCACCCGCGCGTCGAGATGTTCCCGAGCGGCCGGCGGGGTCGACCCGGAGAACGACTCCAGCGCCACCCGGGCCTCGTCCGACACCGTCGCCGGCACCACCACGTCCAGCGTGACCAGCAGGTCACCGGCCTGCCCGTCCCGCCGTACCACGCCCTTGCCCCGGGCGCGCAGCACCCGGCCGGACGGCGTACCCGGCGGCACCCGCAGGGTCACCGCGCCGTCCAGGGTCGGCACCCGCAGGTCCACCCCGAGCACCGCCTCGGCGAAGGTGATCGGCACGGACAGGGTCAGATCGTCCCCGGTACGCCCGAACAGCTCGTCAGGGCGCACCTTCACCTGCACGAACAGGTCACCGGGCGGGCCGCCGCGATCGCCCGGCTCGCCCCGGCCGGCCAGCCTGATGCGCTGCCCGTCGGCCACCCCGGCGGGGAAGCGGACGTTCAGCGTGCGGGTCTTGGTCACCCCGCCGGTGCCGTGGCACTCCGGGCACTTCTCCTCGACCACCGTGCCGACGCCCTGGCAGTTGCGGCACGGCTCGGAGAAGCTGAACGAGCCCTGGTTGCGGGTCGTCACGCCGGCGCCGTGGCAGACCGGGCAGGTGGTTGGCTGGGTGCCCGGCTTCGCGCCGTTGCCGTGGCAGGTGTCGCAGACCCCCGGCGCCCGCAGGGTCAGCGGGAGCGTGACCCCGCGCACCGCGTCGCCGAAGTCGAGCGCCACCTCGGTCTCCACGTCCCGGCCGCGGGCCGGTCCGCGCGGCCGGGTCGGACCGGCGCCACCGCCCCCGCCGCCGGAGAAGATCGTGCTGAACAGGTCGGTGAAGCCACCGCCGCCGAACCGGGTGTCCCCGCCGCCGGCCGTGCCGCCGCCGAACAGGTCGGAGACGTCGAACGGGGCACCGCCACCGCCCGGCTGGCCGGCGCCGCGGGCGTTGCGCCGGAACGCGCCGGAGCCGAACAGCGAGCGCATCTCGTCGTACTCGCGGCGCTTGGCCTCGTCACCGAGCACCGCGTACGCCTCGGAGACGGTCTTGAACCGCTCCTCGGCCAACGGGTCACCGGGGTTGTGATCCGGGTGCGACTCCCGGGCCAGCTTCCGGTACGACTTCTTGATCTCGTCCGAGGAGGCGGACTTCTGCACGCCGAGCGCGGCGTAGTAGTCCTTCTCGATCCAGTCCTTGGAACTCACCGGTCCACCCCCTTCCGAAAGATGTGGCCCGGTCGCCCCGCCCACCGACCGGCGGTGGGTGGGGCGACCGGATGGTCGAGCACTATTCCGGGTCGGCGACCGCGACCAGCGCCGGCCGCAGCAGCCGCTCGCCGAGCTGGTAGCCCCGGCGCATGACCTGGACGCAGGTCGGCTCGTCGACGTCCGGCGAGGTCTGGTGCGCGACCGCCTCGTGCCGGGTGGGGTCGAACGGGTCGCCCTGCTCCCCGAACGGGGTCAGGCCGAACTTGCCCAGCGCGGTGGTCAGCTGCTCGGCCACGGTGCCGAACGGGCCGACCAGGTCGCCGTGCTCGCGGGCCCGGTCCAGGTCGTCCAGGATCGGCAGCAGCGCGGCGAGCACCGAGCCGGTGGCCTGCTCCTGCACCACGCCGCGGTCCCGGTCGACCCGCTTGCGGTAGTTGGCGTACTCCGCCGACACCCGCTGCACGTCCCGGGTCCGCTCGTCGAGCTCGGCCCGGAGCGCCTCCAGTTCCGCCCCGAGCGGGGCGCCCGCCGCGCCGCCGTCGACCGGCTGCGCGGGGGCGTCCACCACGGGCGGACCGGCCGATGCCGGGCCGTCGACGGAGGTGGCCTCGACCTCGATCTCGTCGACCACCACCTCGGCCTCCTCGACCAGGCCCTCGGCCGGGACGTCCGCCCCGGCGTCGGCGGCGGCCGGCGCCTCCTCGGTCCTACCGAGCTTGCGATTGTCGCGGACGACGACCCGCGGCCCGTCGCCGGTTGCCTGCTCGGCGGGCGTGGAGCCACCCGGCGTCGACCCGGTGTTCTCCGGGTCGGCGGCTCGTGGCTTCTCCGTCATGCGACTACCTCGTTTTCTGTGCCGTGGGTCGGGGTCCGGGACGGACCGTCACTTCTTGTCCTCGTCCACGATCTCCGCGTCGACCACGTCGTCCGGACCACCGGCCTGCGGGCCACCGGCCTGCGGGCCACCGGCCTGCGCACCGCCGGGGGCGGCGCCGGGCTGCTCGCCACCCTGCTCGCCCTGCTGGGAGTAGAGCAGCGAACCGGCCTGCTGGGAGACCTGGGCGAGCCGCTCGTGGGCCGCCTTGATCTTGTCGATGTCCTGACCGCCGAGGGCGCTGCGCAGCTCACCGAGGGCCTCGTTGAGCTGGTCGCGGTTCTCGCTGGGGAGCTTGTCACCGCTCTCGGCGAGGAACTTCTCGGTCTGCCACTGCAGGGCCTCGGCGACGTTGCGGGTCTCCGCCTCGTCCCGGCGGCGCTTGTCCTCGTCGGCGTGCTCCTCGGCGTCCCGGCGCATCCGCTCGATGTCGTCCTTCGGCAGCGACGAGCCGCCGGTGATCGTCATCTTCTGCTCCTTGCCGGTGCCCAGGTCCTTGGCGTGCACGTTCACGATGCCGTTGGCGTCGATGTCGAACGTGACCTCGATCTGGGGCACGCCGCGCGGTGCCGGGGGGAGGCCGGTCAGCTCGAAGGTGCCGAGCTTCTTGTTGTACGCCGCGATCTCCCGCTCGCCCTGGAACACCTGGATCAGCACCGACGGCTGGTTGTCGTCCGCCGTGGTGAAGACCTCGGAGCGCTTGGTCGGGATGGTGGTGTTGCGCTCGATCAGCTTGGTGAAGATGCCGCCCTTGGTCTCGATGCCGAGGCTCAGCGGGGTCACGTCGAGCAGCAGGACGTCCTTGACCTCACCCTTGAGCACACCGGCCTGCAGGGCGGCGCCGACGGCGACGACCTCGTCCGGGTTGACGCCCTTGTTCGGGTCGCGGCCGGTGAGCTGCTTGACCAGGTCGGTCACGGCCGGCATCCGGGTCGAACCGCCGACCAGGATCACGTGGTCGACGTCGGAGACCTTGATCCCGGCGTCCTTCACGGCCTGCTCGAACGGGCCCTTGCAGCGGTCCAGCAGGTCCTGCGTCATCCGCTGGAACTCGGCGCGGCTGAGCGTCACGTCCAGGTGCAGCGGGCCGGCCGCGCCGGCGGTGATGTACGGCAGGTTGATGTTGGTGGTGGTGGCGGCGGACAGCTCGATCTTGGCCTTCTCGGCCGCCTCGCGCAGGCGCTGCAGGGCCATCTTGTCCTGGGCAAGGTCGATCCCGTGCTCGCCCCGGAAGGTCTTCACCAGGTGGTCGATGATCCGCTGGTCCCAGTCGTCACCACCGAGCTGGTTGTCACCGCTGGTCGACTTGACCTCGACGACGCCCTCGGCCAGCTCCAGCAGGGAGACGTCGAAGGTGCCGCCACCCAGGTCGAAGACCAGGACGGTCTGCTCCTTGGAGCCCTTGTCCAGCCCGTACGCCAGGGCGGCCGCGGTCGGCTCGTTGACGATCCGCAGCACGTTGAAGCCGGCGATCTCACCGGCCTCCTTGGTGGCCTGGCGCTGGCCGTCGTTGAAGTAGGCGGGGACGGTGATCACCGCGTCGGTGATCTGCTCGCCCAGGTAGGCCTCGGCGTCCCGCTTGAGCTTCATCAGCGTCCGCGCCGAGATCTCCTGCGGGGTGTACTTCTTGCCGTCGATGTCGACGGACCAGTTGGTGCCGATCTCCCGCTTGACCGAGCGGATCGTCCGGTCCGGGTTGGTCACCGCCTGGCGCTTGGCGACCTCACCGACGAGCACCTCGCCGTTGCGGGCGAACGCGACGATCGACGGGGTCGTCCGCGAGCCCTCAGCGTTGGCGATGACGGTGGGCTCACCGCCCTCGAGAACGCTGACGCAGGAGTTCGTCGTGCCGAGGTCGATACCGACCGCACGTGCCATCTTCGCTTCCTCGCTTCGTTACGGGTTGGCAGGTCGGAGGGCCTGCCGGGCGGGCCGCCCGGAGCGACCGCGCCACAAGTTGAGTGAACGTGACTCAATAGTGCCACGCCTCCGCGAAACCGCAAGTCGAGGTTGAGTCACCCCGACGCAACCCGACCGTTATTACCGTCCGGTTGTCTTCCCTTGCATCGGTCGGGCACGCTTTAGCGGTGACGACGCATGGCGATCCCGCCACCCGGTCCGGCGCGCCCACCGTCGCCGCCCGCACCGGGCCGGCGGAGGCCGGCGAGACCGCTCCCGCCAGCAGCGGGGAGCCCACGCCCGGCGCGACTCGACCCGGCACGGGCGGGGACGCGCCCGCCCAGGCCACCGACGCGCCCGAGCCCACCACCGACGGCCTGCCCGGCGCGCTGACCGGCCTGCGGGCCGCTCTCGCGGAGACCCGCTTCCCGCTGGCCCTGCCCTCGGCCGAGCCGGCCCGGCGCACCGCCACGGCGATCGGCGACCAGCTCGACGACTACCTGCTGCCCCGGCTGGCCCGGCTCGACGCGCCGCTGCTGGTGGTGGTCGGCGGCTCCACCGGCGCCGGCAAGTCGACCCTGGTCAACAGCCTGGTGCAGGCCCGGGTCAGCGCCGCCGGTGTGCTCCGGCCGACCACCCGCTCTCCGGTGCTGGTCTGCAACCCGGCCGACTCCGCCTGGTTCCGCCAGGGCGAGCTGCTGCCCGGCCTCACCCGGACCACCGAGCCGAGCGAGGATCCGGGCACCCTGCACCTGGTCACCGCGCCCGCGCTGCCGGCCGGGCTGGCCTTCCTCGACGCGCCCGACATCGACTCGGTGGTGGACGCCAACCGCGCGCTGGCCGGCCAGCTGCTGGCCGCGGCCGACCTCTGGCTCTTCGTCACCACCGCCGCCCGCTACGCCGACGCCGTCCCGTGGGAGCTGCTGCGCAGCGCCCGGTCGAGGGGCGCGGCCATCGCCATGGTGCTCGACCGGGTGCCGCCGGAGGCCGCCGACGAGGTCGCCGCCCACCTGGCCGAGATGCTCGCCGCCCAGGAGCTGGGCGCCGCGCCGCTGTTCGTGCTGCCGGAGACCTGGGTCGACGGGCAGGGCCTGCTGCCGGGGAAGGTCACCGCGCCGCTGAGCGCCTGGTTCGCCCGGCTCGCCGCGGATGCCGAGGCCCGGGCCGCCGTCGTCCGGCAGACGCTGGACGGGGCACTCGCCTCGCTGCACCCGACCGTCGAGGCGCTGGCCGAGGCCGCCGACGAGCAGGTCGCAGCCGCCGACGCGCTGGACGACCGGGTGCGCTCGGCGTACCGGGGGGCGCGGCGGAACGTCCAGGAGGGGCTCAAGGACGGCCGACTGCTGCGCGGTGAGGTGCTCGCCCGTTGGCAGGAGTTCGTCGGCACCGGCGAGTTCTTCCGCACCCTGGAGGCGCGGATCGGCCGGCTGCGCGACCGCTTCGTCGCCGCGGTGACCGGGCGCCCGGCCAGCCCGGCGACCGACCTGCGCAACGCGATCGAGTCCCAGCTGGTCACCCTGCTGCGCGGGGTCTCCTCCGAGGCGGCCGAGAACGCGTACACCGCCTGGCGGGCCCACCCGGCCGGGGCGGCGCTGCTCGAGCCGGGGCTCGCCCACCCCTCCGACGACCTGTCCGAGCGGGCCGAACGGATGGTCCGCGACTGGCAGCGCGGGGTGCTGGAGCTGGTCAAGGAGGAGGGCGGCGACCGGCGGTTCGTGGCCCGCACCGCCGCGTACGCGGTCAACGCCACCGGGCTGGCCGTGATGATCGCGGTGTTCGCCTCGACCGCGTTCATCCCGACCGGCCTGGAGGTCGCCACCGGGGCCGGCACCACGGTCGCCGCGCAGGCCGTGCTCCAGGCGATCTTCGGTGACCAGGCGGTGCGTACCCTGGCCAACAAGGCCCGGGCCGACCTGTTGGAACGGGTCGGCGTGCTGCTCGACGAGGAGGCCGAGCGCTACCTGGCCCGCACCGCGGCCGCGCGCCCCGGCGCGGACGGCGGCGGGGAGCTGCGCCGGGCCGCGGCCCGGGTCGAGGTGGCCCGGCACCGCAGCGGCCTCGCCGACGACCACGGCCGGTCCCTGCCGGCCCCGACCACCGAGGGCGGCACCCGGTGACCAACATCGTCGGCCGGATGCGCGAGGCGATCCGTGGCGAGCAGCGGGTGGACGCGGACGCCCTGGTGGCCCGCCTGGACGCGGTACGCCGCTTCCTCGACGCGGTGGACGGCCAGTTGCCCGAATCCCAGCTGGTCGGCGCGCACACCCTGGTGGAACGGGCCGGCACCCGGCTCGCCCTCTCCCGCGACCACACCGTGGTGGCGCTGGCCGGCGCCACCGGCAGCGGCAAGTCCAGCCTGTTCAACGCCCTGGCCCGGCTCGATCTCTCCCCGGTCGGGGTGCGCCGGCCCACCACCGGGGTGGCGCACGCCTGCGTCTGGGGCCAGCTCGACGGCGCCAACCGGCTGCTCGACTGGGTCGGTGTGCTGCCCCGGCACCGGTTCGTCCGAGAGAGCGCGCTGGACGCCGACGACGAGACCGACCTGCACGGGCTGATCCTGCTCGACCTGCCCGACTTCGACTCGGTGCAGCGCGCCCACCGGCTGGAGGTGGACCGGCTACTCGGCCTGGTCGACCTGGTGGTCTGGGTGGTCGACCCGCAGAAGTACGCCGACCGGGTGATCCACACCGGTTACCTGAGCGAGTTCCACCGCCACCGGGACGTCACCGTGGTGGTGCTCAACCAGGCCGACCGGCTGCCCCCGGCCGAGCTGCCGCGGGTGCTGACCGACCTGCGGCGGTTGCTCGACGGCGACGGACTGGACGGGGTGCCGCTGCTGGCCACCACGGCGATCGACCCGGGCGGCCTGGTGGGCCTGCGCGAGGCGCTGGAGCGGGCGGTCGCCGAGCGGCAGGCCGCGCTGCGCCGGCTCGCCGGCGACGTGGACACCGTGGTCGCCGGGCTGGACGAGCTGGTCGCCGTCGAGGTGCCCCGGGGCGCCCCGGACACCACCACCGTCCGCGAGCTGGACCGGGCCCTCGCCGGCGCGGCCGGGGTGCCGGCCGTGGCGGACGCGGTCGAGGGGGCGTACCGGCACCGGGCCGGCGCGTCGACCGGCTGGCCGCTGGTGCGGGGCTGGCGCAGGCTGCGGCCGGACCCGCTGCGCCGGTTGCACCTGCCCGGGCCGGCCATCGGGCCGGACCAGCCGCAGGAGAGCCTGGTCGCGGCCACCTCGGTGCCCGACCCGACGGCCGCCCAACGGTCGGCCCTCACCCTGGCGATCCGCGCGGTCGCCGACCGGACCGGCGGCGGGTTGCCGGCGCCCTGGCCGGGTGCGGTCACCACGGCCGCTCGGTCCCGGCTGGCCGACCTGCCCGACGCGCTGGACCGCGCGGTCGCCGGTACGGATCTGGGCATGGACCGCCGGCCCGTCTGGTGGCGGCTCGTCGGCGGCCTGCAGTGGCTGGTCACCCTGGCCGCCGTGGCCGGGCTCGGCTGGCTGGCGCTGGGCTACGCGCTGCGCGTGCTCGGGCTGCCCACGCTGGAGTACCCCCGGGTCGGCGAGGCGCCGCTGCCCACCCTGCTGCTGCTCGGCGGCCTGCTCGCCGGCCTGTTGATCGCCGCGCTGACCCGGCCGGTGGTCCGCTGGGCGGCCCGGCGGGCCCGGCTGCGGGCCGAGCGTCGGCTGGCCGCCGCCGTGGCCGAGGTCGGCGGCGATCACGTGGTCACCCCGGTGCGCGCCGTCCTCGACCGGTACGGGCAGGCGCGGGACGCCCTGCGCGACGCCCGACGCTGAGGAAGGCGCTGCCGACCGCCCGGCGGCGTAGGGTCGGTCCCATGGCCACGCCACAGACCCCCTACGAGGCGGTGCTCCACGCCGCGCGCGACGTGACCAGACTGGACAGCGCCCTCGACGCCGAGCTGCTCGGGGCCGCGCTGCTGGGCAGCGTCTACGAGCTCGCCGAGACCGATCGGGAAGCGGCGGTGCGCGAGTTCGTCGCCGGCTTCCTCGCCGCGACGACCCGCCGCCGGACGGCCGCCGCCACCACCCTCCGGTCGATCTTCGCCGCCCTGGTGCCGAGCGCCGAGGGCGTCGCCAAGGTTCGTCCCGGCGCCCAGGCGCCCGGCTGGGCGGGCCAGCTCGGCCGGGTTCACGTCACCGGCACCTGGTCGTACGGCGACGTCTACGGCGACCAGACCTCCTACCTGGCCACCTTCGCGTACGACGACCCGGTCGGCGGCCCGGAGCACGCGCTGGTCGCGCTGGTGGACCACAACATCGGCATCACCAAGGACGTCTTCGTCGGCGGCCCCGCCGAGATGATCATCGAGCAGGTCCGGCAGATGTGCGCCGCGGACGACCTCACCTGGTTCCGCGAGGAGGACCCGGCGCGGCTGCACCGTGAGGTGGGCCGGCACCTGGCGGTCACCGACGGCCTCGGGGAGCTGCCCACCGAGGGTTCGCTCGCCACCGACCGGGTGCTGGTCGGCGCCCGGCTGGCGATGCTGCCCGGCGCGCCCGTCGACGCGGAACTGCGGGAGGCCGAGCCGCTCGGCGGCGACCAGCGCACCGAGCTGGTCCGCGCCTTCCTGGGCTCGCCCGAGGCGGCCCGGGCCGGCCTGGCCGCGGTGGACGACGACGCCGAGCTCGCCTCGATGCACTTCTGCCTCAGCCTGCTCCTCGACCACGCGGCGAGCTTCCCGGACGCCGACCCGCTGCGCTGGAGCCCGGCAGTGGCCGGCCTGTTCCTGCTGGACTGGGTGCACCGACGCGCCGTGCTGGACATGGACGACGCGGCCATGCTGCCCCGGGTGCTGCGCGCCTGGGCGAGGTACGCGGGCCGTCGGCGCGGGCTGCCGGATCGGGCCGTCACGCAGACCGACGAGGCGATCGAGGAGCTGGTGCCGGAGTTCGCCCGCCTCTACAGCACCGGCGAGCGGCGCAGCCCGGCCACCGCCGCGGTGGCGCAGCTGATGGCGGACGGGGTCGACCCGGACGACCCGGTCGCCCTGGACGCCTGGATCGACGCGAACCGGCAGCGACTCGGCGACGACAACGGCTGACCGCCCGCCACCGGGGCGGGCGACCAACGTCTCAGCGGCTCGGCCCCGCCTGCACCGCGGCTCGCGGCCGGCCGGCGGGGATCGCGGTGACCGCGGCCCGGGGTCGGATCGTGGGCACCACGGTCACCGTGACGCTCGACTCCGGCCGGGCCGTGGGTGTCGCCGTCGCGCTCGGGGCGGAAGTGGGCAACACGCTCGGCCCGGCGGTGATCGTCGGGCTCGGCCCGGCGGTGGCCGTCGGGCTTGCCGAGGCGGTTGCCGTCGGGCGTGGCGACGGGGTGGCCCTCGGGCTCCGGGTGGCGGTCGCCGTCGGCCTCGGGACGACGGTCACCGTCGGGCTCGGTTCGGCAGTGACCGTCGGGCTCGGTTCGGGCAGCGGCGTGCCGCTGGGCGACGGATCGGGCGGCGGCTCGGTGAAGGTGCTGCTCGGCTCGGCGGTGGGGCTCGGCGTGGCGCTGGGGGACGGGCGCGGCGCGGGCGCCGGCCAGGAGGTGCGCCGGACCGGCCCGGGGGTGCGCGACGGCGCCGGGGTCGGACGCCCCGCGGCGGGAGTCCGCGGTCTGGGGGACGCGGGCAGCCAGGCCGATCCCGGGTCGCCGGTGGCGGGCGGTGCGGGCGCGGCCGCCGGCAGTTCGGTCGACGCGTCGGGCGGCGCGGGCGCGGTCCCGCCGGCGCCCGCGGTCGGGCCGGACGGCGTGCCCGCGGGCGGCGGAAGGGCCGGCTGACCGGTGGCGGGCACCGGCACCACCACCGGCCCGACGGACGGCGTGGGCAGGAACGGGGTGCGCCCGTCCGGCAGCGCGCTGCCGACGGTGGCCGAGCCGGCGCTGATCGCCGCGAGGATCGGCATCGAGGCGGTGCCGGCGAGCAGGGCCACCGTGAAGAGGTAGCCCCGGCCGGTGGTGGCGCCGGGGGCGCGGTGGCTGCCGATCACCCGGCGGTAGACCGGGCCGGCCCGGTGCCGGCCGAACAGCGGAGCGACGGGCCCCTCACCTGTCTCTGACACGCGCACTCCTCGTCGTCGGCACGGAACGCCGCGGCTACAGCTGCGGCACGGGACGGCGGCGGCGCGAACGTCCCGTGGCGACCGCAACGCCTATTCGGACAAAGACCGCTTAACGCTCATCCAGCCCCGCACAGCTTGCCTCGGTGACGCTCAGTTCACCAGGCGGCACCGCGTGTCGACACACAAGAAGTCCGTCTCCGTGAATCTTCCAGGCGGCAAATCCCTCAGTTCGTCGGGAAGTGGACGGAACACGACAGGTGGGGAGGGCCATAGTGTGGGACCGCTCACCTCCTCTGCCATCATTCAGGCACGACGGCAACGCAGCCGCGATCTCCGCGTACCCCGTGGCAGGCGCGGTTGGGCGCCGGCGCTCCCGAACCGGGTTCGACCCATGGATCCGGCTCAGGCCGCGCGGCAACCCTCACCGGGGCTAGGCGCGGCCGCCAGGAACCAGCCCGGCACCGGCCGGGCCGGCGCAGCAGTTGCGTCGGACGGGTCACCCCCGGTTCGGCGTAGACACGACAGGGAGAGACGGATGGCAAAGGGCGACCCCGGGGCACCCACCCGCGGCCGGCGGGCCGCACCCCGCACCAAGCGAGCCGCCGCGGCCGGCGAGCCGGAACTCGTACAGCTGCTGACGCCCGAGGGCGAGCGGATCGAGAGCGCGATCGGCCCCGACGGTACGGAGTACCGCGTCGACTTCACCGACGAGGAGTACCGCGGGCTCTACCGCGACCTCGTGCTGGTTCGCAAGCTCGACGCCGAGGCCACCGCGCTGCAGCGCCAGGGCGAACTGGGCCTCTGGGCCAGCCTGCTCGGCCAGGAGGCGGCCCAGGTCGGTTCCGGGCGCGCGCTGCGCACCCAGGACATGGCCTTCCCGACCTACCGGGAGCACGGCGTCCTCTACTGCCGGGGCATCGACCCGATCATGCCGCTCGGCCTGTTCCGCGGCGTCGACCAGGGCGGCTGGGACCCGAACGAGTTCAAGTTCAACATGTACACGATCGTGATCGGGGCGCAGACCCTGCACGCCACCGGCTACGCCATGGGCGTGCACATGGACGGCCGCACCGGCACCGAGGACGGCGAGGCGGTGATCGCCTACTTCGGCGACGGCGCCACCAGCCAGGGCGACGTCAACGAGGCGTTCGTCTGGGCCAGCGTCTTCAACGCCCCGCTGGTCTTCTTCTGCCAGAACAACCAGTACGCCATCTCGGAGCCGCTGGAGCGGCAGACCCGGGTGCCGCTGTACCGGCGGGCCGGGGGCTTCGGCTTCCCGGGCGTCCGGGTGGACGGCAACGACGTGCTCGCGTCGTACGCGGTGACCCGGCACGCGCTGGACAACGCCCGGCTCGGCCAGGGCCCCAGCCTGATCGAGGCGTACACCTACCGGATGGGGGCGCACACCACCTCGGACGACCCGACCCGGTACCGGATCGCCAGCGAGGTCGAGGCCTGGAAGGCCAAGGACCCGATCGCCCGGATGAAGGCGTTCCTGACCAACCAGCAGATCGCCGACGAGTCGTTCTTCACCGAGGTCGACGAGCAGGCCCGCGCCGAGTCGGTGCACCTGCGCGAGCGGGTGCTCAACATGCCCAACCCGGAGCCGGTGAGCATGTTCGACCACGTCTACCCGCACGGGTCCCCCGAGCTGGACGAACAGCGGGCGCAGTTCACCAAGTACATGGAGTCGTTCGAGGGGAGCGCGCACTGATGGCCACGGAGACGCTCACCCTCGGCAAGGCCCTGAACACCGGCCTGCGCAGGGCCCTGGAGAACGACCCCAAGGTCGTCATCATGGGCGAGGACGTTGGCAAGCTCGGCGGTGTGTTCCGGATCACCGACGGACTCCAGAAGGACTTCGGCGACCAGCGGGTGATCGACACCCCGCTGGCCGAGTCCGGCATCATCGGCACCGCGGTCGGCCTGGCCATCCGCGGCTACCGCCCGGTCTGCGAGATCCAGTTCGACGGCTTCGTCTACCCCGCGTACGACCAGATCGTGTCGCAGGTGGCGAAGATGCACTACCGCTCGCAGGGCAAGGTACGGATCCCGATGGTGATCCGGATCCCGTACGGCGGCGGCATCGGCGCGGTCGAGCACCACTCGGAGTCGCCCGAGGCGTACTTCGCGCACACCGCCGGCCTCAAGGTGGTGACCTGCGCCAACCCGCAGGACGCGTACACGATGATCCAGCAGGCGATCGCCTCGGACGACCCGATCGTCTTCCTGGAGCCGAAGCGGCGCTACTGGGAGAAGGGTCCGGTCGACGTGGACGCCCCGCTCGCGGAGGCGTACCCGCTGCACTCCGCCCGGGTGGTGCGGCCCGGCGCCGACGCGACCGTGCTGGCGTACGGGCCGATGGTGCGGACGGCGCTGGACGCGGCGACCGCCGCCGCCGAGGACGGTCGCGAGCTGGAGGTCGTCGACCTGCGCACGCTCTCCCCGCTGGACCTGACCGCCGCGTACGAGTCGGTGAAGCGCACCGGCCGCTGCGTGGTCGTCCACGAGGCCCCGGGCAACCTGGGCCTGGGCTCGGAGATCGCGGCCCGGATCACCGAGGAGTGCTTCTACTCCCTGGAGTCCCCGGTGCTGCGCGTCACCGGTTTCGACACCCCCTACCCGGCCAGCCGGGTGGAGGAGGAGTACCTGCCCGACCTCGACCGGGTGCTCGACGCCGTCGACCGCTCCTTCGGCTGGTGACCGGCATGTCGCGGATCAAGGAGTTCAATCTGCCCGACCTGGGCGAGGGCCTGACCGAGGGCGAGATCCTGGCCTGGCTGGTCAAGGTGGGTGACGTCATCGAGCTGAACCAGCCGATCGTCGAGGTGGAGACGGCCAAGGCGGCCGTCGAGATCCCGGCGAAGTGGGCCGGTCAGGTGCAGGCGATCTTCCAGCCGGAAGGCACCACGGTCGAGGTCGGTACGCCGATCATCGCGATCGACACCGACCCGGGCGCCGGCCCGATCGAGCAGTCGACGACCGGTGCGCCGGCCGCCGCCCTGCCCACCCCGTCGGCCGCCTCGCTGGCCGCCGTCGAGATCGCGCCCGAGGAGGGCATGGTCGAGCCGGGCCTGATCGGCGGGGCCGCCCCGGGTGGGCGTACCGCCGTGCTGGTCGGCTACGGCCCGCGGACCACCGCGGCGAAGCGCCGGCCGCGCAAGGCGGGCGCCCCCGCCCAGGCCGCGGCCACCCCGGCGTCGTCCCGCGTCGCCCCGGCCCCGGTGCCCGCCCAGCCGGCCGCGCCCCAGCCGGTCGTCCCGCAGCCGCCGGCTCCGGCTCCGGCTCCGGCTCCGGCTCCGGCTCCGATGAACGGCAACGGCCGGGTCGGCGGAGCGGTGCTGGCCAAGCCGCCGGTCCGCAAGCTCGCCAAGGACCTGGGCGTCGACCTCGCCACGCTGACCGGCTCGGGCCCGCTGGGCTCGATCACCCGGGAAGACGTACAGCGGGCGCTGACGGCGACTCCGGCGGCCGAGCCGGCGGCGGGCACGGCGCCGGTCACGGCCGCCGCGAGCTTCGGCGCGGACCGCGAGCGGCGGATCCCGGTCAAGGGGGTACGCAGGCTCACGGCGGAGAACATGTCCCGTTCGGCCTTCACCGCCCCGCACGTGACGGAGTTCCTCACCGTCGACGTCACCCGGACGATGGAGGCGCTGGACCGGCTGAAGGGTCGGCGGGACTGGCGCGACGTGCGGGTCTCGCCGCTGCTGCTGGTGGCGAAGGCCGTGCTGGTCGCGGTCGGGCGGCACCCGATGGTGAACTCGACCTGGGCCGGCGACGAGATCATCGTCAAGGACTACGTCAACCTGGGCATCGCGGCGGCCACCGACCGCGGGCTGATCGTGCCGAACATCAAGGACGCCGGCCGGCTGACGCTGCGCGAGCTGGCGGGCGCGATGACCGACCTGGTGCAGACGGCGAAGGCGGGGAAGACCTCCCCGGCGGACATGTCGGGCGGCACCCTGACGATCACCAACGTGGGCGTCTTCGGGGTCGACACCGGCACGCCGATCCTGCCCCCGGGCGAGTCGGCGATCCTGGCCTTCGGTGCGGTCCGCAAGATGCCGTGGGTGCACGAGGACGAGATCAAGATTCGGCAGGTGACGACGCTGGGACTGTCGTTCGACCACCGGATCATCGACGGCGAGCTGGGGTCGAAGTTCCTCCGCGACATCGGGGACTTCCTGGCCGACCCGGAGGCGGCGCTGCTCGCCTGGACCTGACCGGTCACCACGCCACGGCCACGGCCGGTGTGCCCAGGGTTAACGCCCGGCACACCGGCCGTGGCCGTTAGGCAACCAAAACTTCGGCCGACATGCCAGTTTGCCTACGATCCTTAGGCAGGTGTCTCAGCTCACCTAATAATCGATGGAAGTTGGCGGTCGATTGCGGTTGAATAGAGACACCAGGGGCTGACAACCGAATAGCCGGAGGAGAAACCACCATGAGCATGATCGAGCGAATCCGCACCCGCCGCGACGCCACCCGCCGTGCCCGCGCCATCGAGCACGCGCTGCGTTCCGCCAACTCCCCCGCGGTGCGCGAGGAGATCCTCGCGATCGCCCAGCGTCACATCAGCTGACGCTCCCCAAAGACTTTTCTCACCTCCTCCAGATCGACGACCCGCCCGGTCAGACCGGGCGGGTCGTCGGCGTTTCCGGGGCGCTGAGACCGGGATTCCGCCCCGACCCGACGCCCGGTACGGTGGGGCACGGTCGCCACCCACCGACCCGCGACGAGATCGAGCCGGATGGAAGCGGATCGACACCGTCCGGCGACGAGGAGTGACGGCCGGGTGCTCCCCGGGCAGCCCCAGACACCACCGGATACGGTGCGGGGAGCCCGAACGGCCGAACCGCCGGAGCGCTCGGCGACAGCCGAACGGACCGGCCTCGGCGGCCGACATGTGACGGAGGAGGCGGACCCATGACGTCCGAGGGCCAGCACCGCCCCGGCCAGGAGCCGGACGAGGTGCCGTCGGGCGCCGGTGGACCGGCGCCGTACGGCGAGCGACAGCCGCAGCAGGACCCCGGGCACGGCAACTCCGCCGCACCGGACCTCGGCTGGGCGCCGCCACCCCCGGCGGCCCGACCGAACCCGCCCGCGTCGACCTGGATCGGCGCGCCGGACCAGCCTCCGGCCTGGGCCACCCCGGCCGGTCAGTCCGCCGCCCGCGGCGCCGCCCGGGTGCCGTCGGACGGCGAGCCCGCGCAGCCCGGCGGCTGGGGGCAGCAGAGCGGCCCGGCCGAGCCGGCCTGGGCCACCGCGCCGGCCGACCCGCCCGCGAACGGCTGGGGCACCTCGCCGGAGCCGCCGGCCGACTCCTGGGCCGCCCGCGCCGAGCAGCCGGCGAACGGGTGGTCCGGCACCCCGGCCGGGCAGGGCGAGCAGGCGCAGCCGAGCTGGGCGCCGGCCGACCAGGCCGACCCGGCCTGGGCGCAGCCGCAGTCCGGCGCCCGCGGCGCGGCCCGGGTCCCGCAGGCCGACGAGCGTCCGGCGAACGGCTGGACCCCGCAGAACGACCCCGCCGGCTCGGGTGGCTGGGCCACCCAGCCCGACCAGGACGCCGGCGCGAACGGCTGGGGCACCGCCCGGCCCCCCGCCGAGGGCGACGCCGACCGGCCCGCCGGTTGGCCGACCCCCGGGCAGGACGACGCCGGCCGCAGCGGCGGCTGGGCCACCGCCGACCAGGACGACCCGGCCAGCTCCGGCGGCTGGCGTACCGGTCAGGCGGACGCCCCGGGCCGTCCCACCGGAGCGCCCACCCAGGACGACGCCCCGCGCTCCGCCGGGCGGGCCTCGGTGCCGTCGCAGCCGGCGCCGGTCGCCGCGTGGGCGCAGCCGGAGAGCGGCGCCCACGGCGCGGCCCAGGTGCCGCAGCCCGCCGCCACGGCCGCCTGGCCCGCCCAGGACGACCCCGGTCGCTCCGGCGGCTGGCCGGCCGAGCCGGCGTCCACCCAGGACGATCCGTCCCGCTCCGGCGGCTGGCGGGCCGACCGGTCCACCAAGGACGACCCGGAGAGCTCCGGTGGCTGGCCCGCCGCGATCCGGCCCGACCAGGACGACGACCCGGCCCGCTCCGGCGGCTGGCGCGCCACCGGGCGGGCCGAGCAGGACGACCCGTCCCGCTCCGGCGGCTGGGCCGCCGGGCAGCCGGACGACCGTCCGCAGCCCTGGGCCGCGGAGGAGTCGCCGGCGCCGCGCTTCGCCCGGCCGGAGCAGCCGGCGGAGTGGCGCCCGACCCCGCCGCAGGACGACCAGCAGGGCCGGGAGTGGCCGGCGGCGCAGGAGTCCGGGCCGGCCGCTGGCTGGGGCTCGGCCGCCGTTCCGACCCAGGACGACCGCCCCGAGCCGGCTGGATGGAACCCGCCGGAGCAGCCGGCCCGGGCGTCCGCGTCCGTCGCCGCCCCGAGCGGCCCGCCCGCCTGGGGTACGCCCACCGACAACCCGCCGCAGCGGACCGGTGCGGCGGGTGTCGAGCCATGGGCGCCGGGTGAGGCCTGGGGTCGTGCGGAGGCGGAGCCCGCCCAGCACGAGGACTCCTGGGAGCCGCGGCGCGACGACCCGCCCGCGTACCAGCCCGCGCCGGGCCCCGGCATCTCGCCGGCCAACGCCGTGCCCCTTCCGCCGCAGGAACAGCGGGTCCCCGGGGCCAGTCTCGCCGCGGCCCCGCCCGCGGACTACGTGCCGCCGGCGGCGTTCGGCGGCAACGCCGACCCGGAGGAGCGCAACGGTCGGGACGGCGGCGGCCACCAGTCGGGACGCTCCGCCGGCCCGTCCGGCTGGGGCGAGCAGGAGCATTCGCCGGCCGGCCCCGCGGTTCCCGCGCCGCGCGTGTCGCCGGAGGGCGACGGGGCCGGACGTGCCGCCGTACCAGATGCCGAGCCGGCCGCCGGCCGGGCGTCGGCGAGCGCCTCGGTGCCGCTGGCCAGCCGAGTGATGCCGCCGACCGACCAGTCGCTGCGCCCGGGTGGGCCGCCCACCCCGCAGCCCCGGGTGTACGGCCGCGCCACCCGTCCCGAGGCGGCCGACGAGCCGGCGGAGAGCCAGCAGCCGGAGCCGGCCGCGCACGCCCGCTTCGACGAGCCGGACCACACCCGCTTCGACGGCCCGGACCAGCGGTTCGACGGCCCGGAGGACCGGCCGCGCTTCGACGAGCCGGAGCGGCCGCGGTTCGACGCCCCGGAGGACCGGACCCGGTTCGACGCGCCGCCCGTCAACGGCGCGCCGTCGTCGGCGCCGCCGGCCTTCCCCGGCGCGCTGCCGGCCTTCGGCGACCCGACGAGCAGCAACCGGCCGATGAACGGCGTACGGCCGCACGGCCCGGACGACCACCCGGCCGATCCGTTCGGCGGTCCCCCCGCCGGCGGGCCCCAGCCGGGCGGCGTGCCGGGTTACGGCCACCCGGCCCACGACCCGGCACACGGCGGCTTCGCGTCGCCGTTCCCGCCGGCCGGGGGGCAGTACCCGCCCGCCGGTCAGCCCTTCCCGCCGGCCGGGGCGCAGTCCCCGGGCGGTTCGGGCGGCTGGCCCGTGGAGTCCGACCAGGACCAGGGCCGCTTCGACGCGTTCAAGCCCGAGGCGGAGCCCAAGGCCGAGCAGCCGGTGCCGAAGGTACGCAACGGCAAGGTGCTCGCCATCGTGCTGATCGCGGCGGTGCTGATCCTGGCCGTGCCGCTGGGCCTGCTCAGCCTGCTGGGCAAGATCGGCGGCGGCGACGACAAGCCGGCCGCGTTCAACCCGGCCGTCGGTTCGTGCGTGAAGCAGTCCGGCGGTGGCGCCACGGCGGCCAACTGCGGCGACCAGGACGCCTTCACCGTGGTCGCCAAGGTCGACGCCAAGGAGAAGTGCGGCGACCCGGCCCAGCCGCACGTCGTGCTGCCCGGCAGCGGTGCCGACCGGGTGCTCTGCCTGCGGCCGGCCGCGAAGTAACGAGCGTTCCACGGCGGGGCCACGGTGATCCGGGGCCCCGCCGTCGTCGTCCGGGGTGACCGGGGAACTCCGCTCACCTCCGGCGCCAAGGCTTGGCGTTGTCGCGCGCGGGTGCCGTGGACGAGCCGCCGAGGAACCGCCGGTACAGCTCGCCGACCGGGACAGCCGGGAGGTCACCTACGGCCTCGCCGAAGTGCCCGGCGAGGAAGACCATCACCGACGTCCGTGGTTCGGCGGCCAGCTCGGCCCGGCGTACGTCGCACGGCCAGTCCTCGGCGCACGCCGCACACGCCCACGACGGCCGGACCGGAACGTGCGCGGTCACGTCGGCCACCGCCCGCCGTTGGCTCGCCACTCCCCGGCGCGGGTCAGCCAGACCGGCCCGCCGTCCACGCGCGGGAAGACCTCCGTCGGCTCGGTCGCCCACGCCGGTCGGGGCGCCGGTTCGGCGGGTGCGGGCGGCGTCCGGCGGTCGGGGCAGCCTCGCCACCGCAGGCCACAGACGCAGCGCCGCGACCAGCGGCGTCGGCTGTGCACGAGATCGGACGGTATCGGCTCGGTGGCTCGGCGTAGATGCATAGGCTCAACTCTGGCCGACCTGTTGACAGGTCGTCAACCCCCCTGGTGACAAGTTGCCTACTCAGGTCACCGGAGGGTGCGGCCGTGCGCGTGATGGCCCTGTCAGAGGTTGCTGATCTGCTCGGCGTCTCCCGGCAGCGCGCCGCGATCCTGGTCGACCGGCCCGACTTTCCGGCCCCGATCGACACCCTGACCGTCGGGCGGATCTGGGACGCCGCGGAGGTCCGGAGGTACGCCGCGAAGCGCCGCGAGCGCAACGAAGGCGGGGCGGGCTAGCTCACCGCCCTCGGCCGCGCCGCTCGATCAGCCGACGGGGCGTGGCAGGCTTGCGGGTATGACCTTGGGATCCCGAGTGCGCGCACCCGAGCTGCGGGGGCGGGGCTGGTTGAACACCGGCGGGCAGCAGCTGAAGCTCGCCGACCTCCGCGGCAAGATCGTTCTGCTGGATTTTTGGACCTTCTGCTGCATCAACTGCCTGCACGTGCTCGACGAGCTGCGCCCGCTCGAGGAGAAGTACGGCGACGTGCTCGTGGTGGTCGGCGTGCACTCGCCCAAGTTCGAGCACGAGAAGGACCCGGACGCGCTGGCCGCCGCCGTCGAGCGGTACGGCGTGCACCACCCGGTGCTGGACGACCCCGAGCTGGACATGTGGCAGCAGTACGCGGCCAAGGCCTGGCCCACCCTGTCGGTGGTCGACCCGGAGGGCTACGTGGTGGCCACCATGGCCGGCGAGGGGCACGCCGAGGGGCTGGCCCGGCTGATCGACGACCTGATCGCCACCCACGAGGCGAAGGGCACGCTGCACCGCGGCGACGGCCCGTACGTCCCGCCGGTGGAACCGGACACGGCGCTGCGCTTTCCCGGCAAGGCCGTGCTGCTCGACGGCGGCAATCTGCTGGTCTCCGACTCGGCCCGGCACTCGCTGGTGGAGCTGGCCTCCGACGGTGAGACGCCGGCCCGCCGGATCGGCTCCGGCCAGCGGGGTCGCGCCGACGGCCCGGCCGAGGCGGCCAGCTTCTCCGAGCCGCAGGGGCTGTGCCTGCTGCCCGCGCACGCCGCCGAGGTCGCCGGGTACGACCTGGTCGTCGCGGACACCGTCAACCACCTGCTGCGCGGGGTGAAGCTGGCCACCGGCGAGGTGGTCACGGTGGCCGGCACCGGTCGGCAGTGGCGGTCCACGGTCGACGACCACGCGCACGACGCGCTCTCGGTCGACCTCTCCTCCCCCTGGGACCTGGCCTGGTACGACGACAAGGTCGTCATCGCGATGGCCGGCATCCACCAGCTCTGGTGGTTCGACCCGATCCGGCGCACCGCCGGCACGTACGCCGGCACCACCGTGGAGGCGCTGCGCGACGGCCCGCTGCCGGACGTCTGGATGGCCCAGCCGTCCGGCCTGTCGGTGTCGGCCGACGGCGCCCGGCTCTGGGTCGCCGACAGCGAGACCAGCGCCGTCCGGTACGTGGAGAACGGCGTGATGGGCACCGCCGTCGGGCAGGGGCTGTTCGACTTCGGGCACGTGGACGGGCCGGCGGAGACAGCGTTGCTGCAGCACCCGCTGGGGGTCCGCGCGCTGCCGGACGGGTCGGTGCTGATCGCGGACACCTACAACGGCGCGGTGCGCCGCTTCGACCCGGCGACCGGCCAGGTGGGCACGGTGGCCGACGGGCTGGCCGAGCCGAGCGACCTGGTGCTGACCGCCGACGGCGGGGTGCTGGTGGTCGAGTCGGCCGCGCACCGGCTGACCCGGCTGGCGCCGGGCGCGCTCTCCGCCGCCGGGGCGAGCACCGTCGACGGGCCGCGGCACCGGCTGGAGCGCAAGCCGACCGAGGTGGCGGGCGGCGAGCTGACCCTGGACGTGATCTTCACGCCGGCACCCGGGCAGAAGCTCGACGAGACGTACGGGCCGTCCACCCGGTTGGTGGTCTCCGCGTCGCCGCCGGAGCTGCTGGTGGAGGGCGCGGGCACGACGACGGACCTGTCCCGCCGGCTGGTGGTCGATCCCTCGGTGACCGAGGGGGTCCTGCAGGTGACCGCCCAGGCGGCCACCTGCGACGCCGACGTCGAGCACGCCGCCTGCCACCTGACCCGGCAGGACTGGGGCGTACCGGTGCGGGTGGTCGAGGGCGGTGCGACCCGGCTGCCGCTGGTGCTGCGCGGCATGGACGCCTGAGGCCGGCCGGGCCCGGTCAGGCGAACGGCGCCGGGGTGATGCCGGCGTCGATCAACGCGGCCCGGACCAGCGCCGCCGACGCCACCGCGCCCGGGGTGTCGCCGTGCAGGCAGATCGACCCGACCGCGCAGGGGATGACGGTGCCGTCCACGGCGACCACGGTCTGCTCGGTGGCCATCCGGACGGCCCGCTCGGCGACCTCCTCCGGGTCGGTGATCAGCGCGCCGAGCGCGGTGCGCGGCACCAGCGCGCCGTTGGGCAGGTAGCCGCGGTCGGCGAAGCCCTCGGCGACCACCCGCAGGCCGGCGCCGACGGCGAGCTGGGCCAGGGTGGAGCCGGGCGCGCAGAGGATCGGCAGCTGGTCGTCCCACTCGCCGACCGCGGCGACCAGCGCGGCGGCCTGCGACTGGTCGACCGAGGCGGCGTGGTAGAGCGCGCCGTGCGGCTTGAGGTAGCGGACCCGGGTGCGGAACGGCCGGCAGAACGCGTCCAGCGCGCCGAGCTGGTAGGTGACCTCGTCGCGCAGCTCGGTGAAGGCGTACGCGATGTGTCGCCGGCCGAAGCCGGCGAGGTCGCGGTAGCCGACCTGGGCGCCCACCGCGACGCCGCGAACGGCTGCCTCGGCGCAGACCCGGCGCATGGTGGACGGGTCGCCGCCGTGGAAGCCGCAGGCCACGTTGGCGGAGGTGACCAGGCCAAGCAGCGCCTCGTCGTCGCCGAGCCGCCAGATGCCGAAGCCCTCCCCGAGGTCAGCGTTGAGGTCCATGGAATCTGACGGTAGTCCCTGGGCGGGCCTGCACGAGCCCGGTCACGTCGTCCACCACCCCGATGACCGGGTACCCACCGGTGGTGGGATGGTCGGCCAGGAAGATCAACGGCTGGCCGTCGCCGGGCACCTGCACCGCGCCGAGCACCACGCCCTCGCTGGGCAGCTCGCCGGCGACCGCGCGGGGCAGGGCCGCGCCGACCAGTCGCGCGCCGACCCGGTCCCCCACCGGGCTCACCGTGTACGCGGTGCCGCACAGCAGGCCCAGCGCCTCGGCGGTGAACCAGTCGTGCCGCGGGCCGGGGCGCAGGGTCAACGCCACCTCGGCGGGCCCCGGTCGGCCCGGGGTCACGTCGACCGGGGCGGGTGGGCCGGTCGGCGGGCCGAGCGGGAGCAGGTCGCCGTCGCGTACCGGGGGTGGGCCGAGGCCGGAGAGGGTGTCGGTGGCGCGGCTGCCGAGCACCGGCTCGACGGCGATCCCGCCGCCGACGGCGAGCCAGTTGTGCAGCCCGTCGGCGGGTGGGCCGATCCGCAGCACCGCGCCGGCCGGCACGGACAGCGGGCGGCCCACGTCCCCGAAGCGCCGCCCCACCCGTACGCTCGCCGCCGCCCCGGTGACCGCGACGGTCACCGCACGGGTAGGCCGCAGCTCGCAGCCGGTCAGGGTGATCTCCAGGCCGGCGGCGTCCTGCGGGTTGCCGACCAGCCGGTTCGCCAGCGCGAGCGCCGCCGGGTCGAGCGCACCCGACCGGGGTACGCCCAGGTGCGCCCAGCCGGGCCGGCCCGGGTCCTGGATCGTGGTGCGGGCCCCGGCCCGCAGCACCTCGATCACGCCGGCTCCAGCCGGACCCGGGTGCCGGGGGTAAGCCGGGCCGGCGGGTCCGCGCGCACGTCGAACAGCACCAGGTCGGTCCGCCCGACCAGCAGCCAGCCGCCGGGCGAGGCGGTCGGATAGATCCCGGCGTACGGCCCGGCGAGCGCCACCGCCCCGGCCGGCACCCGGGGGCGTGGGCTGGCCAGGCGGGGCACCGCGCACTCCGGCGGCAGCCCGGTCAGGTACCCGAACCCGGGCGCGAAGCCGCAGAACGCCACCCGGAACTCGGTGCGCCGCAGCCGGTCCACCACCGCGGGCACGTCCACCCCCCAGTGGCCGGCCACCACGGGCAGGTCCTCCCCGTCGTACACAGTGGGGACCCGGACCTCGTCGGCGGCGGCCGGGGCGGCGGCCGGTCGGGGCGTCCAGCCGGCGATCCGCGCGGCGGCCCCGGCCGGGTCCGGTACGCCGTCCAGCAGCACGGTCGCCGCGCCGGGGACGATCTCGACGGCGGTCAGCTCGCCGGCGGCGCGACGCCGCCACAGCTCCGCGCGCCAGGCCTCCACCTCGCCCGGGTGGCCGCAGTCGAGCAGCAGGGCGTGTCGGCCGACGGGTCGGGTGCGCATCCCGCCATGCTGCCGGATCGACGGTTCCGCCAGGGTCAACCGTCCCGTCGGTAACGGTGACCAGCAGCACTACCTGGAGGTAACCTACGGTGCCGTAGCCTTGGTCCGTGAGCACCTCCGCACCGCTCCGGCTCAAGCCGGTCGACCTCGGCAAGCCGCGGATGCGCGGCTGGCTGCACACGTACGCGTTCTTCGTCGCGCTGGTCTGCGGCATCGTGCTGTGTTCCATCGCGGCCGCCCGCCCGGGCTGGGCGCCGCTGGTCAGCTGCCTGATCTACAGCCTCACGGTCTGCGGGCTGTTCGGCACCAGCGCCCTCTACCACCGGCGGGTGTGGTCCGAGCGGGGCTACCAGGTCATGCGCCGGATGGACCATTCGATGATCTTCGTGTTCATCGCCGGCACGTACACCCCGTTCTGCGTGCTGCTGCTCGATCAGCGGATGGCCACCATCATGCTCGCCCTGGTCTGGGGTGGGGCGCTCGCCGGCGTGGCGGTCAAGCTGGTCTGGCCGCACGCGCCGCGCTGGGTCTCCGCGCCGCTCTACCTTGCGCTCGGCTGGGTGGCGGTGGCGATGCTGCCGCAGATCCTGCACGCCGGCGGGGTGACCGCGCTGGTGCTGCTCGCGGTCGGCGGCGCGATCTACAGCGTCGGCGCCGTGTTCTACGCGCTGCGTCGGCCCAACCCCTGGCCCACCGTCTTCGGTCACCACGAGTTCTTCCACGCCTGCACGCTGCTGGCCGCGATCTGCCACCACATCGCGATCTACTTCGCGCTGTTCTCCTGAGCCGGCGCTGTTCTCCCGAGCCGGCGCTGTTCTCCCGAGCCGGCGCTGTTCTCCCGAGCCGGCGCTGTTCTCCCGAGCTGGCGCTGTTCTCCTGAGCCGGCGCTGTTCTCCCGAGCCGGCGTGACCCGGCCGGAGACAGCCGCAGGGCCCCGCGCCGTTGCGGGGCCCTGCGACGTATCTGGGGGGATCAGGCGGGGTAACCGGGGCGGCGCACCTCGCGGTACTCCTCCCGGACCACCCGGTCGTCCTGCACCGGGACGACCGGGTCGGCGACGACCCGGTCCGCGCGCACCGGGGCGACGACCGTGCGGCGCCGGGTGTTCCAGAAGTAGAGGGTGGTGATCAGACCGGCGAGGCCGGCGAGCATCAGCACCCAGCCCACCACGTGCAGGTCGAGCCAACCCAGGTTGGCGTCCACGGCGAATGCGAAGATCGCGCCCAGCGCGATGAGGAAGATGCTGCCCCCGATGCCCATGACGGTCGCCTCCTTGGCGGTCAACTGGCGTTTCCTACCCGCCGCGGCCACGCTGTGAGGTTGCGGCACGCATCGACTTACCCGGGCACCGTGATCGCCAATCAGGCAAGCTGTCCGCATGACGCACGTCGACACCGGAAGACGAACGCTGGTGCTGCTGCGACACGCCAAGGCGGAACAGCCGGCCGGGGGCGCGCAGGACGCGGAGCGCCGGCTGACCGCCCGCGGGCACGCCGACGCGGCAGCCGCGGGCGCCTGGCTGGCCCGGCACGCGCTGCTACCCGACGTGGTGCTCTGCTCGACGGCCCGCCGCACCCGGCAGACCTGGCACGACGTGGCGCTGGGGATGACCGGCTCCCCCGCCGAGGGCGGCCCGGCGGGCGGCAGGCCGGCGATCCGCTACGAGGCCGCCGCGTACGAGGCACACCCGGACGCGCTGCTGGAGCTGGTGCGGGCGGTGGATCCCGAGGCCGGCACGGTGCTGCTGGTCGCCCACAACCCGGGCATCTCGCTGTTCTCGGCGCTACTCGACCCGGAGCGGGCGGACCGGGACGGGCTGCGCACCACCGACCTGGTGGTGCACCGCCCGACGTCCACCTGGGCCGACCTGGCCGCCGGTGGCGCCCCGATCGTCGACCGGCACACCGCGCGCGGCTGACGCGCCGTCCCCCGGCTCCTGCGTACCCGCTGGGCCCGGACCGCTACGGGTCAGATCGCGCCGTCCCCCGGGCCGACGCCGACGTGGCAGCGGGAAGCCCGGAGGACGGCGCAGCGTGGTCAGGAGGGCGGGGCGGTCGGCGGCGGCGGGTCGGGCGGCGGCGGCATCATCGCGGTCGGGTGCGAGAGCCGGTTCTCCTCCACGATCAGCGTGCGGGCCCGCTTGCGGCGGTCCTGCCAGAACCAGAGCGTGGTCAGCAGCACGGCCAGCCCGGCGAGGATGAACACCCAGCCGACCGCGCGCAGGTCGATCCACCAGACGTTGGCCCGGATGGCGAAGGTCATGATCGCGCCGAGCGCGATGAGAAAGATGCCGCTACCGATGCCCATGTGCGCTGCACTCCCCCGTGCGATGGCCCTTGGGCGTGCTCTGACGTGGTCCGCGACGGTTACCCGCCCTGGCCCCCACCTATCCGACGGGCCCCGCAATTCGCCGCCCGCCCGGCCAGGGCAGGCCAGGCGCGGCCAGCAGGTGGACAACCGGCGCCCCCTGAGGAATCACCGCCGGTTGGGTGCCACGACCGATGACTCCGAGTGATGAGCGTCCGCTGGAGCCCGCTATCACTATCCGTGGTCCGCCCAGCAGTGGCTCACTGCGGCTCATCCCGGGCCTGACCGGCCTGAAAGGCGCTGAACAGGCAACACTCCCGACAGCGAGTGAGGGGCTGGGACACCGCTCGCGACGCTTTGCTCTGCCGCCACGGACGCAACGCTCACCGAACGTGCCTGTCGCGTCCGTGGCGGCAGAGCAAAGTGTCCATGCCGGGTCGACGGCTGCCGGGGGCACACTACGCACGGTGATCGCCTCGCTCGTCGGCCACCGCCCTACTCGTGCAGCGTCCCTACTCATGCGCCGTCGTGCTCCCCGACTGTGCGCTCAACGCCGGGCACCCGGCAAACGCCATGCACCCGGCGCTGGTCGGCTCCGCGGGGCGCCGACGGCGAAACGGACGGCGAAACGACCGCCGGACGGCGCGCGGGCGGAGACGCGCGCGGCCGGGACAGCACGACGGCGGCCGACAAGCGTGAGCTCGCCGGCCGCCGTGGGTCGTTCCGGACGATCGTCCCGGTACGGGTCAGCTCGTCCCGAGGGGGATCAGAAGGCCTCCTCCGGGAGGTCCATCAGCTCCAGGTCGGCGCCCTCGATGATCCGCCGGTCGGCGCCGATGCGGGGCAGCACCTCGCGGGCGAAGAACCGGGCGGCGGCCACCTTGCCGGTGTAGAACGCCTTGTCGGCGGCGGAGACCTCGCCGGCCAGCGCCTTGAGCGCCACGTCCGCCTGCTTCTGCAGCAGCCAGCCGACGACCAGGTCGCCGATGGCCAGCAGGAAGCGGCGGCTGCCCAGGCCCACCTTGTAGAGGGCGCGGGTGTCACCGGCCTGTGCCTCGCCGAGCCAGCCGGTCATCGTGCCGAGGATGTTCTGGATCTCGGCGAGCGCCTTGCCGAGCGCCTGACGCTCCTCCTTGAGCTGGCCGTTGCCGGCCTCGGAGGTGATGTGCTCCTGGATCTCGCCGGCGACCGCCATCAGGGCCTTGCCGTTGTCCCGGACGATCTTGCGGAAGATCAGGTCGAGGGACTGGATCGCGGTGGTGCCCTCGTACAGGGTGTCGATCTTCGCGTCCCGGACGTACTGCTCCAGCGGGTAGTCCTGGAGGAAGCCGGAGCCGCCGAAGGTCTGCAGCGACTCGTGGCCGAGCAGCTCGTACGCCCGCTCCGAGCCGACGCCCTTGACCAGCGGCAGCAGCAGGTCGTTGACCCGCTTGGCCAGCTTGATCGCCTTCTCGTCACCGGCCGCCTCGGCAATCGCGACCTTGTCCTGCCAGGAGGCGGTGTAGCAGACCAGCGCGCGCAGGCCCTCGGCGTACGACTTCTGCAGCATCAGCGAACGGCGGACGTCCGGGTGGTGGGTGATGGTGACCCGAGGAGCGGTCTTGTCGGCCTGCTGGACCAGGTCGGCGCCCTGCACCCGGTTCTTGGCGTACTCCAGGGCGTTCAGGTAGCCGGTGGAGAGGGTGGCGATCGCCTTGGTGCCGACCATCATCCGGGCGTACTCGATGATCATGAACATCTGCCGGATGCCGTCGTGCTTCTCGCCCAGCAGCCAGCCCTTGGCCGGTACACCGTGCTCACCGAAGGTGATCTCGCAGGTGTTGGAGACCTTCAGGCCCATCTTGTGCTCGACGTTGGTGGCGTAGACGCCGTTGCGCTCGCCCAGCTCGCCGGTGTTCTCGTCGAAGTGGAACTTCGGCACCACGAAGAGCGACAGGCCCTTGGTGCCCGGGCCGCCGACGCCCTCGACGCCGACCGGGCGGGCCAGTACGTAGTGCACGATGTTGTCGCTCAGGTCGTGCTCACCGGAGGTGATGAAGCGCTTCACGCCCTCGATGTGCCACGAGCCGTCGGGCTGCTGGATCGCCCGGGTCCGGCCGGCGCCGACGTCCGAGCCGGCGTCCGGCTCGGTGAGCACCATGGTGGAGCCCCACTGCTTCTCGATGAACAGCCGAGCCCACTTCTTCTGCTGCTCGGTGCCCTCGACGTCGAGCACGTGCGCGAAGGACGGGCCGGAGGAGTACATCCAGATCGGCGCGTTGGCGCCGAGCACCAGCTCGGCGATGGACCACCAGAGCGCGCGCGGGGCGTTGGTGCCGCCGAGCGCCTCGGGGAGGTCCAGCCGCCAGAACTCGGAGTCCATGAACGCCTGGTACGACTTCTTGAACGACTCCGGCAGGGGCGCGGTGTGCGTCGCCGGGTCGAACACCGGCGGGTTGCGGTCGCTGTCCTGGTAGCTGGCGGCCAGGTCCTCGCGGGCCAGGCGGTCGACCTCGGAGAGGAAGCTACGGGCGGTGTCGACGTCCAGCTCCGTGTACGGCTGCTGGCCGAACGTCCGGTCCGCCCCGAAGACCTCGAAAAGGTTGAACTCGAGGTCCCGAAGGTTGCTCTTGTAGTGGGTCATGCTCGCTGGCCCCGCTTCCGGACAGGTGTTACCGATCAGTAACCCCGACTGTATTACTCGTCGGTAGGTAACGACAACCCGATCTCGGAAGTGACAGCCATTACACACCTGCGGTTCAGGTGGCGGTAGGGGTGTGATCGGGGTCGGCGCGGCCTCAGCTCTCCGCCGCGCCGACCTCCCAGCTGGGCACCGGCACGGTCGCGCCGCTGCGCGGACCGGTGTACTCCATCAGGACCAGCGCGATGTCGTCGTCCAGCCGGCCGTGCACCCATTCGACCAGCGCGGTCTCCAGCGAGGCCAGCCCGTCGCCGACCGTGCCGTGGCCGAGCAGCCGCCAGGCCCGGTCGGCGGTGGGGAAGAACTCGCCCTCCTGGCGGGCCTCGCCGAGCCCGTCGGTGAACAGCAGCAGCCGGTCGCCCGGCTCCAGCCGCTCCACCCGGGGACGGACCACCGGCATGAAGCCGAGCGGCGGCGCCGGGGCGGGCGGTTCGAGCGGGATCACCGCGCCGCGGCGCAGCAGCAGCGGGGCCGGGTGCCCGCAGTTGACGATGGTCAGCGTGCCGCCCCGCTCCTCGACCAGCGCGGCGGTGACGAAGTCCTCGTCGCCCACGCTGCGGGCCACCGCCCGGTCCAGGTCGGTGACCACCGCCCGCAGGTCGGCCCGCTCGTACGCCACGTGCCGGTACGACCCCAGCACGATGCTCGCCAGCCGGACCGCGTCCAGCCCCTTGCCGCGTACGTCACCGATGATCATCCGGACGCCGTACGGGGTGTCGATCGCCTCGTACAGGTCGCCGCCGATCTCCGCGGTGGCGGTGGAGGAGATGTACCGGGCGGCCACCGCCAGCGTGCCGACCTGCGGGCCGAGCGGGCGCAGCACGGCCTGCTGGGCGACCGTGGCCAGCTTCGACAGCTCGGTGATCTGCTCGGCCTGGCGCTGCCGGACGGCCGCGACACCCGCCGCGACGAGCGCGCCGAGCGCGATGCCGACCAGGTCGACCGCGGTGGCCAGGGAGGCCGTCGGCTCGGCGAGCGCGAAGCCGGCGCCCAGCGCCAGGGCGACCACCCCGACCGCCAGTACCAGCCGCCAGGATGCGAAGCCGGCCACCAGGATCGGCGCGATCACCATCAGCGAGACGTAGTGCGCGGTCCACCCGTCGGCCAGCTCGACCATCGAGACGACCGCGAGCAGCCCGAGGGCCGCGCCGACGCCGGCGCGGGACCCGGGACTCAGCGGGCCACGACCCGGCTGAAAGGCATGGTTGCGTACGAGGGACAGCATGCCTGATGGACGGGAGGGCGGGAACGACCCTGGCCCGTCGTCCGAGGGTGTTCTGACCGGCCGGACCGAGCGGCCGGGCCGAACACCGTCAGCCCAGCACCTCGTACCGGACGGTCAGCTCGCCGAGGTCGACCGAGGCGATCGCCTGGAACGCGGCTCGGGACAGGTCGATGCACCGGCCGTCGACGTACGGGCCCCGGTCGTTGATCCGCACCACGACCGACTTGCCGTTGGCCGGGTTGGTGACCCGGACCTTGGTGTTGAACGGCAGCGTCTTGTGCGCGGCGGTCAGCTCGTCCGGGTTGAACGTCTCGCCGTTCGCGGTCATCTGCCCCTCGTCGTAGAACGACGCGCCGCAGCTGCCGCTGTCCACCACGGTGCTCTTCGGGGCGGTCGCCTTCGGGGTCGCCTTCTTCGTGGTGGCCGAGGGCCTCGGCGCGGCGGTGCGGGCCTTGCCGCGCGAGGCCGCCTGGGTCCGGATCGCCTTCGGGCTCGGGCTGGTGGCGGTGGCCGAGGGGGACGGCGACGCGCTCGGCGACAGGCTGGGGGTCGGCGAGGCGGTGGCGCTCGGGGTGGTCGCGCTGGGCAGCGGGTCGGCGACGGCCGGGGCCGGTGCCTCGCTGCCGGTCAGCTGCACTGCGCCGACGGTGCCGCCGATCGCGAGCGCGACGCCGACCGCCGCGGTGGCGGCGATGCCGGCCGGGGAGGAGAACATGCGGGTACGGGAGTGCCTGCCAGCCACCGGCCGGGTCCTTTCGTCGATGAACAGAGCGGGTCGGACCGTAACGAGAGAAGCACTTCCGAAGTCAACGTGATCATTATGGTATCGCCCGATTTGCAGGGATACGTGTGACCGATCATCCGAGTCGCCCTGGGCCGTACGGCCGATAATTCCACCGATGGAATTCCTACCGGAGAATGGGCACATGACCACTGAGCTGCGCGAACGTCTCGTCGAGCTGTTCGGTTGGGTGGACACCGGCCCGGGCAGCACCCATCTGGTCAGCGACGTGTCCGGCTGGTGGCGGGACGCCGACGTCCTGGCCGCGCTCGGCCCGGCCCTCGTCGCGCCGTTCCGCGCGGCGGCCCCGACCGTGGTGGTCGCCCCCGCGGTGACCGGCCTGCTGCTCGGTCCGCTCGCCGCCACCGCCCTCGGGGTGGGCTTCGTGCCGGCCCACAAGCCGGGCGACGGGCGGCTGCCCGTCGGCCCGCTCACCTGGGCGCAGAGCCCGCCCGACTTCCGGGGCCGGCGGGTCGACCTGGCGGTGGCGGACCGCCGGCTCGGGCCGGCCGACCGGGTCCTGATGGTGGACGACTGGGTGGCGACCGGCGCCCAGGTCCGGGCGGTCCGGGAGATCTGCGCCACCCGGGGCGCGCACTGGCTGGGCGCCGCCGCCATCGTCGTCGACTGCCCGCCGGACGAGGCCGCTGAGCTGGGCGTCCGGGCCCTGCTCGACGCCGACCGGCTCGCCGGTTGACCTGAACCTCGCTTCAGATACGAGGCTCGACGGATGGACGACATCCTGGACGAGGCGTACCGCCGACTGCACCGGACCGGCCCGGAGTTCGAGGGGTGGCTCTCCAACCACGGGCCGATGGCGGCCGAGGCGCTGATCCGGCACGGCCACCAGCGGGACGTGCACCGCTGGCTGGACGGCTACCTGGGACGGCTGGACGAGCTGCCGCGCGGCCTGCGCCCGATCGACGACTGGCGGGAGGCGCTCGGCGACCCGAAGCGGACCGGTGACTGGCTCGTCCACTTCGACCGCGAGCTGCGCGACCGACCCTGGACGGAGGTGCTGGGCGAGTGGTGGCCACGGCTGCTGCCGGGCATCGCCGCCGGCGCCACCCACGGCGTGATCCGGGTCGGCCACGCCGTCCGGGTGCTGCACGGCGACGGGTCGACCCCCGACCGGCTGGCCGAGCTCGGCCAGGCACTCGGCTACTGGGCGGCCCGCTGGCAGCCGGTGCCGGGCGTACCGCCGCTGCGGCTGCCGGCCCCGGACGGTCCGGGCGGCGTCGGTCCGGCGGCGGCCACCGGCGGCGGGCCCGACACCTCGGGCGGCGGCGTGGCGAGTCCCCCGGGACACCAGGCCGGCGGGGCGCCGGACGCCGGCCCAGACGTGGCGGAGGCGCTGGCCGGGGTGCCCCGGATCGCCGACCGCACCGGCGGGATCGTGGAACGGCTGGAGCGGCTGGCCGACGTACCCGGGTGGGAGGGCGCGGTGGGGGCGCTGCGCCCGGCGCGGACGCCGGCCGACGCGGAACGGGGGCTGGTCACGCTGACCCATCGGGCCGCGTTGGACTACCTGCGGTTCGGCCGGGCCAACGCGATCATGCTGGTGCACGCGGTCACCGCGCCGACCGCGGTGCTGCGTACCCTCCCGGCGCTCGACCCCGCGCTGTGGGCGCCCAGCCTGGCCGCCGCGTGGTCGGCCACCGCGGCGGTCACCGCGGTGTACGCCGAACCGGTCGGCGCCCCGCTGCCCACCTCGGCGAGCGGCACCCCCGACGAGGTCTTCGACCGGGCCGCCCGGCACGGCGACGAGCACGTGGTGAAGCTGGCGGACGCCGTCCTGGCGGCGCACGCCGCGACCCGCGACGAGCGGGTGCTCGCCGCGCCCGACCTTGCCGGCCGGTTGATCTGAGCGGCTGCCCGGCGGGAACCGTCCCGCCGGGTAGCGTCGGTGGCTATGTGGCCTCGCATCGGTGGACTGCGCACGCTCGACCTCGGCACCCCCGGGGAGCTGCGGACCCGGCTCAACACGCTGGTGCTGGCCGGGGTGAAGACCGCCACGGCCGGCCAGCTCAGCGAGTACGCCGAGGAGGGCGAGGAGCTGGAGCGGGTCGGCGAGCGGCTGGTGCTGGTGGACGACCACGACGCGTTCGTCGGGGTCGTCCAGGTCACCGGGGTGGAGGTGGTCCGCTTCGCCGACGTGCCCTGGGAGTTCGCCCGCGCCGAGGGGGAGGGCGACCGGTCGATCGAGGAGTGGCGGGCGGGGCACGCCGGCTACTGGGCCCGGGTCGGCACGCCGGTCACCGACGACACCGAGATCGTCTGCCTGCGCTTCCGGCTGGTCTCCGCCGGCGACGGCGGCGTCGCCACCGGAGACCTCGGCACCTGAGGCACGCCCCGCCCTCAGCCCGCCCTCAGCCCGCCCTCAGCTCCGGCAGCAACCGGGTCGCCACGTCCACCAGCACCGCCTCGTCGCCGGCGTACCAGCTGCTGGCCCGGGGCCAGTGCGTGATCACGTCGGTGAAGCCGAGGGCGGCCGCCCGGGCGACCTGCTCGGCGAAGAAGTCCGCATCGCGCAGCGAGAAGACCGGCGCCGCGTCCAGCGACAGGTGCCGGTCGAGGGTGGCCGGGTCACGGCCGGCGTCGGCGAGGATCTGGTCCATCCGCCCGGCGAGCCCCGCCACGCCGTCCCACCACTCGCCCAGATCGTCGCCGTCGGTGTTGCCGGTGGTCACCCAGCCCTGCCCGAACCGGGCGACCAGGCGCATCGACCGGGGACCGTTGGCGGCGACGACGAACGGGACCCGCGGCTGCTGCACGCAACCCGGATTGTTCCGGGCGTCGACGGCGGTGAACCAGTCACCCCGCCAGGTGGTGCCGTCCTCCCGCAGGGTCAGGTCGAGCAGCTCGATGAACTCGCCGAACCGGTCCACCCGCTGCCGCGGCGGCAGTGTCTCGCCACCGAGCACCGCCGAGTCGAAGCCGATGCCACCGGCGCCCAGGCCGAGCAGCACCCGCCCTTCGGAGACGTCGTCGAGGGTGGTGATCTGCCGGGTGAAGGCCGCCGGGTGCCGGAAGTTGGGCGAGGCGACCAGGGTGCCGAGCCGGACCCGGGAGGTCACCGTCGCGGCGGCCGTCAGCGTCGCCATCGAGTCGAACCACGGCCCGTCGACGAGATCCCGCCAGCCCAGGTGGTCGTACGTCCAGGCGTGGTCGAAGCCCCACTCGTCGGCCTGCCGCCACCGCCGCCGCGCCTCCGGCCAGCGCTGGTCGGGAAGGATCACGATGCCAATCCGCATGATCGCCAGCTTACGGCCCGGACCGTTCCGCTACGTCGTCACCAGGTCGGCCACCACACAGGCGATGTTGTCCGGCGCGCCCGCCGCGTACGCCAGCTCGACCAGGTTTCCGACGGCGGTCTCCGGGTCGTCCGCCCCGGCCAGCGCGGCGTGCAGCGCTCCCGGGTCGACGACCGCGGCGAGGCCGTCCGAGCAGAGCAGGTAGCGGTCACCGGGCAGCGCGGTCCGCAGCGCCAGGTCCGCCTCCACCTCGCCACCCGCGCCCAGCGCCCGGGCCAGCAGCGCCCGCTGCGGGTGCGCCCCGGCCTCGGCCGGCGTGAGCCGCCCCTGGTCGACGAGCGTCTGCACGTACGTGTGGTCCTGCGTGAGCCGGGACAGCTCGCCGCCGCGCAGCAGGTAGGCCCGGGTGTCCCCGACGTGCACCAGGGCGAGCCGGGTACCCCGCCGGACGATCGCGGTGAGCGTGCTGGCCGGCCGGCCGTCGCCGGTTGCCTGCGCGCGTACCGCCCCGTCGGCCCGGGTCACCGCGTCGGCCAGCGCGGCGAGCAGGTCGCCCGCCGGCGCGTCGGCCGCCGCCAACGGCCGCAGCGCGTCCACCGCCGCCGCGCTGGCGGCCGACCCGCCCGGACCGCGTACGCCGTCGGCGACCGCGAGCAGCGTGCCGCTGGCGTACGCGACGTCCTCGTTGGAGTCGCGGACCGTGCCGGTCTCGCAGCGCGCCGCGTACCGGAAGGTGTGCTCGGACATGGTGGTGCCCCTCTCGCTGAGCTGGTCGATGAGGAGTGCGACGGCCCGGCCGCGGGCCACGGTGTCCGAGCTGACCCGCCGCCACCAGGTGTCCAGCGCCTCGTCTGCGGCCTGCGGCGGCAGGCCGCAGACGGCCCGGATCTCGGCCAGCGGCATGGCGGCGCGGCGCAGCGCGGCGATCAGCCGGGCCCGGTCGAGCTGCTCCGGCGCGTAGTAGCGGTAGCCGGAGTGCGGGTCCACGGCGGCCGGCGGCAGCAGCCCGCAGTCGTCGTAGATCCGCAGCGCCTTGGCGGTCAGTCCGGCCGCGCGGGCGAACGCCCCGATGGTCAGCAACCGCACAGTGCTCTCCTCCGCGCGCCGGCCCCGGTGGCCGGCACGGACCACGCTGGGCCTTACCGCAGGGGCCGGGTCAAGGCATGACGGCTGCCGGATTCATCGGCGTCCGGCGACTGCGCCGGTACCCGGCGCGGGTGCGGCGCTCCGCAGGCGGCCTTGCTCGCGGCCCGGCCAACGTGGAACGTGTGGGCGGGTCGGCCCAGGAAAACCCCGGTGAAAAACAGTATGACCCAGAGTCATGTTTATGACTCTGGGTCATACCACCTTCAGATCGCCTGTTTCGCGGGCCCGACCGGCCCGATCCTGGACCGTCGAGGGACCCTGACCGGGGCTCGCGTCTGGGGCGGGGACCGCCTCAGCCGGTCACCCCGGGAACGGTCTGCCAGCCCTGGTATCCGTTGCTGAACTTCAAGTCCGGATCCGTCGCGCTGATCCTCTCCACCGAGAGCGTACGCAACTGCTGCGTCAGAGCGGACGACTGAATCCAACTCGTCTGATAGAGGTGCACCTCTCCGCCGGGCACCGTGACAGCCGTGGGACCCTCGCTGAACAAGTCGGAGAAGACACCTTGCCCGGGCACCTGCTTGAAACTGGTACGCCACTGGGCACTATAGAGGCTCTGGGGCGCGTTGGCCGCCTGGTAGTACATCTTGGGACTGAGTTCGTCGGTCAACGCGAAAACGGCCAACGTATTGTCGCCCGTCACCGCAAGAGCCGGGGTGGATCCGAAGGCAACCAGTCCCTCAAGGGCTTTCCAGCTCGGGTTCTCCCTGCCCACGAAGGACCCCACGTAAACTTTCCGGTCACTGCCCACGACCGCGAAGGCAGGAGCGCCCTTGAACTCCACGATAGCTGGGGTCGCTGAGTCGGGGGACATCGACGGCGTGCTCAATTCGGTCCAACCGCTCCACACGCCGGTGAGAGTGTTCAGATTCTGCCAGAGCACCTTACCGTCCTCGGCGGTGACGACGACGTACAGCTTTCCGGCCTTGCTCAGCATCACCCGCGGGCTGAAGGCCTCGAAGTTCATCGGAATCTGGACCCAGCCGTTGTTGAAGAACGGGGTGTTCCAATCCCAGCGACCCACCTGCATCCACAGACGCCCGGCAGAGTTGCCGCAGTCGTCGGTGACCACCACATAAGCCTGGAACAGGTCCCCGGCGACACCCGGTTTGGGTGTACAACCCAGAAAGCCGCCAGGAATCTCCTGCCAGTCCGACGTCCAGCTGGGCGTGCTGCCTCCCCCGCCGAAGGTGTACGCGTACCTCCGATTCACCGGGTTCTCGACCGTGCGGCCCGCCACCACCAGATCACTGCCGAACGCCAGAGCCGTAGCACCCACACTGGCGACGTGGTTGATGGTTCCGCTCGTCGCGGTCGTATCAATCGGCGCGGCGGGAGCCGCGGCGGGGAGAGTCACCAGTGAACCGAGCAGGCCGGTAAGAACGAAGGCGGACGCTACGCGGCCGCGTCGCATTCCTACTCGTACCCGGGCACCGACAGAAGCGGAGCGCCCCAGAAGCTGAGAGGCTTTCAATGTCTCGTCACCTGATCCTTTACTGCCCGTCCTAGCGGGCGAAACGGTAGGGGCCAGCCCCTCGGCCGCCACACGGTCCATGACGAACGACGGCAGGGAACGCCCAAGAGCCCAGATTTCACCTCGGCCGATCCTTGAACCGTCAACGCGGCGAGGCCGACAGGTGCCGGGGCTTGTCGACGGCCCGGCGTGGCCGGACTCGATGCGCGGTGGAAGACCGGTTCGCGCCGCGAGTCGCCAGCCCTGCCACGGGGAAGAGGGCTCATCAGCGACCGTGGTCCATTCTTCGCTCAAGGGGCGATCACCCGTGCAGTACGGCGCGCACAGCGAGCTCGGTTCCAGGGATGCGACGCGAATCTGGCCGGGTCGAGGCCATCCGTGGGCGGGCGTCGGAGCCGGGCCGGCTCGGTGCGAGATGACGCCGAGGCTGACCAGCGGCGGCCGCGAACGGTGTGGAAACCGACTCTGGCAGGAATCCGGACGAGGTGGCCGCGAGGGCACCGGCAAGGTGAAGAAGGCGGGGCGAAGGAAGGGCGCGGTTGCGGACCGCGGAAGGTCGAAGGCCCTGCCGAGGACTCTCGTCCTGGGCAGGGCCTTCGCGCGTGGAGCGGGTGACGGGAATCGAACCCGCACTGTCAGCTTGGGAAGCTGATGTTCTGCCATTGAACTACACCCGCAGGCGGCACCACTGTACCTGAGGTGACCACCCCCGCGCACGCAGGCACCCCGGCCGCCGACCCAGGGCGCAAGGTCATCGATGGATCACCGACCGTCACCAGCCGCGGGAAAAGTTTCCTGCCGGCAACATAGGGCCGTTCTCAAATCCGTCGATCGGTTGTAACGTCTGCCGCACGTTCCCGAACCCGGTGCGACACACCCCCTGTCGTGCCGGAAGAAAGAGGTGGGCCCATGGGACTCCGTCCCAACCTGCTGACCCGGCGTACCGCCGGTGTCGCGTCGACGACCCTCGCGCTGCTGCTCAGCACGGCCGCGGTCGGCGCCGTTCCCGCTGCTTCGGTCTCCGCCGCGCCCGCCGGGGCGCCCTCCTGCGGGTCGGCCGACGCCCCGTCGACCCATGCGGACGCCCGGGTCAAGAAGGGTGCCGTCGCCAAGCACGAACCCAACGAGCTGACCGCCGCCCAGGTCCGTGAGCGGGAGGCCGACCTGGCCTCGGTGCTGGGCCAGCGGCGGTCCGGCGTGCCGTCCAGCTTCCGCGCCGGCGCCGGCTCGGGCAGCACGCTGGCCAGCGTGACCGTCCCGGTCGTGGTGCACGTGATCCAGCGGGACTCCACCCGGGCCGGCGGCAACATCCCGGACTCGCTGGTCACCTCGCAGATCGACGTGCTCAACAAGGCCTACAGCGGTGCCACCGGCGGCGCCCCGACCGCGTTCAGCTTCCAGCTGCAGAAGGTCCACCACGTGACCAACGCGGCCTGGTACCCGATCGTGCAGGGCTCGAGCGCCGAGCGGAGCATGAAGTCCTCGCTGCGCGAGGGCGGCAAGAACACGCTCAACCTCTACCTCGGTGAGCTGAGCGACGGCCTGCTGGGCTGGGCGACCTTCCCGAAGCGCAGCCTGGACAGCATGGACGGCGTGGTCGCGCTGAACGAGTCGCTGCCGGGTGGCACCGCCACCAACTACAACCAGGGCGACACCGGCACCCACGAGATCGGCCACTGGCTGAACCTCTACCACACCTTCCAGGGCGGCTGCTCCGGCTCGGGCGACAGCGTCGGCGACACGCCGGCCGAGGCGTCGCCGGCGTACCAGTGCCCGACCGGGCGGGACACCTGCACCGCGACCGGCAAGGACCCGATCACCAACTTCATGGACTACACCTACGACTCGTGCATGTACCAGTTCACCCCTGGTCAGGCGAGCCGCATGATCACCGCATGGAACGCCTACCGCGCGGCCTGATCGCTCGAACGAACACCGGTGCCGGCCCCGTCTTCGCGACGGGGCCGGCACCGGCGTTTCTCGGGCCGCTTGCCGACGGCCGAGCTCAGGCGGCGGTGCGCCGGGTGTCGAAACCGTGCCGGCCGCGCCGGGACGGGCGTTGATCGGGCACGCCGACGCTTCCGGCGCGGTGCGTCGGGGAGTGTGGGTCGAGCCAGACCTGGACGGCTGGCCTGCCCCCCTCGGGGCTCCACGCCCCACCGTTCCCACGTCGGGTGAGCATCGCGGCCTCGACGTCGAACTCGAAGAGCCGCCAGTCGACCTGCGGCGCCGCGCGACCGATCTCGGCCACCCGGGCCACCCGGGCGGGGTCGACCACCAGCCGGGCACGACCGGCGACGTACGCCTCGTCGTCGCTCTCCTCCGGCGGGAAGGAGTGCAACGCGTAGCGCCCGTCGCGTTCGAGGTCGCGCCGCTTGGGCGAGTCGACGACGAAGCAGAACATCCCCTCGTCGGTGATCAGCGGACAGACCGGGTGCACCCGGGGCCCACCGTCGGCGCGGACGGTGGCCAGGTAACCGAAGCCGGGACCGTACTGCTGGAGGAGAAGGCGGATCCCGTCGGCGAGGCGGGGCTCGTCGGCGGCGAATGCGGACCAGGAAGCCATGCCGACATTCTATCGAACTGGTGTACGAACGCGCAGTCCGACACGCAGGTCAGCCGGCCCGCTCGATATGGTGTGCCGATGCTGCTCTCCGACCGGGACCTGGTCACCGAGATCGAGGCGGGAACGCTCGCCCTGGAGCCGTTCGAGCCGACCCTGGTGCAACCGTCCAGCATCGACGTACGCCTCGACCGGCTCTTCCGGGTGTTCAACAACCACCTCTACACGCACATCGACCCGGCGCAGCAGCAGGACGACCTGACCTCGGTCGTCGAGGTGCCCGAGGGCGAGCCGTTCGTGCTGCACCCGGGCGAGTTCGTGCTCGCCTCCACGTTGGAGGTGATCTCCCTCGGTGACCAGCTCGCCGGCCGGCTGGAGGGCAAGTCCAGCCTGGGCCGGCTGGGGCTGCTCACCCACTCGACCGCCGGCTTCATCGACCCCGGCTTCTCCGGGCACGTGACGCTGGAGCTGTCGAACGTGGCGAACCTGCCGATCACCCTCTGGCCGGGCATGAAGATCGGGCAGCTCTGCATCTTCCGGCTCTCGTCGCCGGCCGAGCACCCGTACGGCTCCGCCGTCTACGGGTCGCGCTACCAGGGGCAGCGCGGGCCGACGCCGAGCCGCTCCTGGCAGAACTGGCGCACCTGGCCGACCCGCTGACCGCGGGCCGCCGAGGGGCCGGCGCCCCCGCTGGTACGGCGGACGCCGGCCACCGCCGTCAGCCCGGTCGGCCGTAGCTGTTGACCTGGCCGTCGTCCACCCGCTTCATGGTGATCGGCTTGCCGGCCTGGGACGCGTGCACCACCCAGCCCCCGCCGACGTACATGCCGACGTGGTGGATGTCGCTGTAGTAGAAGACCAGGTCACCCGGGCGCAGGTCGGTCCGGCTCACCCGGGCGGTCACCGCCCGTTGCGCCCGGGCGTTGTGCGGCATGGAGACGCCCGCCTTCGCCCAGGCGGCCATGGTCAGGCCGGAGCAGTCGAAGTTGTCCGGCCCGGCGGCGCCCCAGACGTAGATCTTGCCGATCTGGGCACAGGCGAACTTCACCGCCACGCCGGCCGGGCCACCCGGATAGCCGGCCGGGCACGGGGCCGGCCGCAGCGGGCCGCCGCCGCCGTTGCCGTACACCGACAGCCGCAGCTTCTGCAGCTTGGCGATCTCGGCGTTGATCTGGTTCTTCTTCGCCGCCTGCTGCGCGTCGGTGCGGGCCAACTGGGCGACCATCTCGTCCAGCGGCGCCTTCTTGGCGACCAGCTCGTCGCGCAGCTCGACCACCGTGCGCACCTCGCGCTGCTGCCGGGACGCGAACCGGTCCAGCAGCTCCAGCTCGCCGACCAGCTCGCTCGGCGAGCGGCTACCCAGCAGGGCGTTGACCGTGGAGACCTGCTCGCCCTTGTACGCCTCCGCGGCCAGCCCGCCGACCTGGTTCATCGCCAGGTCGACCTTCAGCTGCAGGGGCTCGATCTGCCGGGCCAGCGCGGCGGCCTGCCGGCGCTTCACGGCCAGGTCCTGGCGGGTCGCGTTGTGCTGCTCGATGAGCGGCTCGAGGCGGTTCCAGTCCTGGTCGATCTGGTTCTCGATCTCGGCGACCGACGGCTGGGCGTGCGCCGCGGTGGCGCCGCCGGTCAGGACGACGGCGGCCCCGGCCAGCGCGGCCAGCGCGACGGTGCAGCGGGACCAGCGGGAACGCGGCGCAGCCGGGCGCCGGCCGACGAGTGTCGACCGGAGCGACGGTCGCCGCGGGGCATGGTGTGCCACCGGGCTTCGGTGCTCCTTCTTCCGCGACCGCCTACCGGGTTAGCTGACGGGTTCGGGCGGGAAGGGAGCGCCCTACCGCAGTGGCTGCGGATTCACCCCGGCGTACCTGGGTCCCCGGCTCGCCCGGAGGCGACTCGGCGGTGCCGGCCGTTACCGCCCGGGATGGACGGACCTCATGGCGGCCGACGAAGGACCAGAGTAGAGACGACCGTTATCGATCCGCAACCCGCCCTGCCGTGACGCTCCGTACTGATGGTTCTCAGATGGCGAAAGGGCCCCGGCTCTCGCCGGGGCCCACGCCATTGCCAGACGGGTCAGCTGACCCGGCGGAAGCCCGCGACGGGCATGTAGTCGATGTTGGTGACCTGAACCGGCTTACCGGTCCGCGGCGCGTGCACCATCTTGCCGTCGCCCAGGTAGAGGCCGACATGGTGCAGGTCGCTGAAGAAGAAGACCAGGTCGCCGGGGCGCGCCTCCGAGCGGGACACCGACTTGCCTTCGCCCCACTGCGCACCGGTGAAGTGGGTGAGGTAGATCCCCGCCGCCTTGTACGCGAACTGGGTCAGCCCGGAGCAGTCGAACGAGCTCGGCCCGGTGGCGCCCCACACGTACGGGTCACCGACCTGCGCGCAGGCCGTCCGGATGGCGGTACGCGCCGCGCTGCTCACCACGCCGTTGACCGTCGGGCAGCCGTCCACCTTGACGGTGGTCTTCGGCATCGCCGCCTGCAGCCGCTTGATCTCGGCGTTGATCTGCGTCTTCTTGGTCGCCAGCAGCTTCTCCTGGGCGGCCTGGTCGGCGATCAGCGCGTCGAGCTTCTGCTTCTCGCCGTCGTACTTGCGGCGGACCGCCAGCACGCCCTCGACGTCCTTGTGCTCCTTGGCGGCGAGGCGGTCCAGCATGGTCAGCTGCTCGGTGAGGGTGCTCGGCTTGGCGCTCACCAGCAGCGCGCCCAGCTCCTGCGAGGGGCCGGTCATGTAGTAGCGGGACGCCAGGTCGCCGACCCGGCTCATCGCCAGCTCGCTCTGCAGCGCCAGCGGCTCGATCTTCTTCTGCAGGTCCGCCGACTTCTTGCGGTTGACCTTCAGCTTGGCCCGGACCTCGTTGTACTGCTCGATGGTCGGCTCGAGCTGCTCCCACTGCTTGTCGATCGCCGCCTCGATCTCCTCCGGCGAGGGCGCGGCGTGCGCCGGCACGGCGAGCATCCCGGCGCCGACGGCAGCGGCCGCGACCAGGGTGAGCAGGCGGTGGACGACCCGGCGCAGGCCCGCCGGTCGAGCCGAACGCTGGCCCTGGGCGTGACGATGGGGGGGCATGGTTGCCACCGGTCATCGACTCCTTTGCAACCGACCGCCGGGCGCCTCGCAGAGGGGAAGACGGAGGCAGACGACCCACAGCGGCCGGTGCAACATTAGGGAAGGCGCGCAGCGGAATCAAGGTGGGCGGTCACACCATCACGTGTGCGCAATCGCTTGCGCACAAAGGGTGTGCACTCAATTTCCCACGATGGCCGTCAATACGTCATCGAGCGTCACCACCCCGAGGGGCCGGCGACCGTCGCTGACCAGCACCATGTGCCGTCGCTCGCGCCGCATCGCCAGCAGCAGATCCGCCAGCGTGCGGTCCGGCGGCACCACCGCCAGCGGCCGGTAGATCTCCGCCGGCACCGGGGCCCGCCGGGACGTCCCGGCGTACCCGAGGACGTCCTTGACGTGCACGAAGCCCAGCACCCGGCGGGTCGAGCGCTGCACCACCGGAAACCGTGACCGGCCGGTACGGGTGGCCAGCACCTCCAGCGACGCCGGTGAGACGTCCTCGGCCACCGTGGTCACCGTCGACCAGGGTTGCAGGGCGTCCGCGGCCGTCCGCCGGTGCAGCGCGAGCGCCCCGGTGATCCGGGCGTGCTCCTCGGCGTCGAGCAGCCCCTCGGTGCGCGCCTGCGACACCAGGCCGGCCAGCTCCTCGGCGGTGAAGACCGTCTTCACCGCCTCGGTCGCCTCGACCCCCCACAGCCGCAGCACCTGGCGTGCCGCCCACTTCATGGCCAGCAGCAGCGGCTTGGTGGCCACGCAGAACGCCAGCATGGCGGGGCCCAGCCAGAGCGCGGACGGCTCCGGCCCGGCCAGGGTGATGTTCTTCGGCACCATCTCGCCGACCACGGTGTGCAGGAAGACCACCACGGCCAACGCGATCAGGAAGGCGACCGGGTGGACCGCGCCGTCCGGCAGCCCCACCCCGTGGAACACCGGCTCGATCAGGTGGGCCAGCGCCGGTTCCGCGATCGCGCCCAGGCCCAGCGAGCAGACCGTGATGCCGAGCTGGGCCCCGGCGATCATCAACGGGATCTGGTTCATCGCCGACAGCGCCCAGCGGGCCCGCTTCGAGGTCGCGGCGAGCGGCTCCACCGCCGTCCGGCGGGAGGCGATCAGGGCGAACTCGCTGCCCACGAAGAACGCGTTGCCCAACAGCAGCAGTACCGCGACGAACAGCTCAGTCATCGCCGTCCGGCTCCTCGGGACGGACCACCCGGACCTGCTCGATCCGGTGCCGCTCCACCTCGACCACGGTGAACTCGTACCCGGACTCGTCGACCGTCTCGCCGGGCACCGGGATGTGCCCCAGCCGGGCCATCAGGAAGCCGGCGAGCGTCTCGTACGGGCCCTCGGGCAGCGGGAAGCCGGTCTGCTCGGCCAGCTCGTCGGAGCGCAGCACCCCGTCCACCAGGACCGGCTCGCCGCCCGGGGCGGTCAACTCCACCGCCCCGGCGTCGTCCACGGCGGCCGGGTCGAACTCGTCGGCGATCTCCCCGACCAGCTCCTCGACCAGGTCCTCGACGGTCACCACGCCGTCCGTGCCGCCGTACTCGTCAACCACGATGGCCAGGTCGGCGCCCGCGTCCTTGAGGGCCGCCAGCACGCCGTCCAGGTCGAGGCTCTCCGGGACGTACACCGGCTCGCGGGCCACCGCCGCGACCGTGGTGGAGGTCCGCCGGGCCAGCGGGACACCGAGCGCGTCGGGCACCCCGGCGACCCCGGTGACCAGGTCCAGGGTCTCCTCGAAGATCGGGAACCGGGTACGACCGGTCTGCCGGGACGCCTCCAGCAGCTCGGCGACGGTGGCGGTGGCGCGCAGCGCGACGACGTCCACCCGCGGGGTCATCGCCTCGGCGGCCCGCTTGTCGCCGAACCGGATGGTGCGGCGCAGCAGCATCGCGGTGTCCGGCGGTAGCGCGCCGGCCCGGGCCGAGATCGCCGCGAGCAGCCCCAGCTCCTCCGGAGAGCGGGCGCTGGCCAGCTCCTCCTGCGGCTCCACCCCGAGCAGCCGGACCAGCCGGTTCGCCGAGGTGTTCAGCCCGTAGATCAGCCAGCCGAACGCGCGGGCGAAGCCGCGCATCGGCCCGGCGGTGGCCAGCGCGGCCGGCATCGGCCGGGCCAACGCCAGGTTCTTGGGCACCAGCTCGCCGAAGAGCATCGAGATCAGGGTGGCCAGGGCCAGAGCGAGCAGCGGGCTGAACCGGTCGGCGTCACCCAGGCGCCGCAGCAGCGGGTCGAAGAGCCGGGACAGCGCCGGCTCGGCGAGATAGCCGGTGAGCAGCGCGGTCAGGGTGATGCCGAGCTGCGCACCGGAGAGCTGGAAGGACAGCTCCCGCAGCGCCCGGCGCACGGTGGCGGCCGCGCCGTCGCCGGCGTCGGCCCGCCGGTCGATCTCCGCGCGGTCCACCGTGACGAGGGCGAACTCGGCCGCGACGAAGAACGCGTTGCCGGCGGTCAGCAGCACGAAGCCGACCAGGGGCAACAGCGCGCCGAGCAGCAGACCGTCGATGAGCGAGATTGTTCCACGGGTCGCCCCGCGGCAGTAGTTCACCCACCGTCCGGCTGGCGGGCCGAAGCTAGCGTGGACGCATGGACACTCTCACCCTCGCCGACGAGCTGGTCCTGCTCGCCTACGACGACGCCGGCACCAACCGGCTCGGCCGACCGCACCTGGACTACGGGCTCGCCGGGGCGCTGCTGCTGGAGCTCGCGCTCGCCCGACGGGTCGAGGTGGTCGACGACCGGCTGGTGGTCACCGACCCCACCCCGGTGGGGCACCCGGTGCTGGACGACGCCCTGGCCCGGTTGGCGGCCGAGGGCAGGGCCCGCAAGCCGAAGGACTGGATCGGCCGGCTGGCCAAGCAGCTGCCCGACCGGGTGCTCGACGGGCTGGTCGACCGCGGGGTGCTCCGCCGGGACGCCGACCGGGTGCTCGGGCTCTTTCCCCGTACCCGCTATCCGTCGCCGACCGGCGCGGAGCCGGCGGCGGAGACGGCGGCCCGGCAGCGGATGCTCGCCGCGGTGGCGGCGGACGGGCCGGTGGACGCCCGGACGGCCGCGCTGGTCGCGTTGACCCGCGCCGTCGGGTTGGACCGCAAGCTCTTCCGCGACCTGCCGAAGGACCGGGTCAAGGCCCGGCTGGCGGAGATCAGCGCGGGCGACTGGGCGTCCGCGGCGACCCGCAGGGCCATCGAGCAGACCCAGGCCGCCATCATGATCGCCACGACCGCGGCGACCACCGTGGTCATCACCGGCAGCTCCTGACGCGACCGGCGGGGGCCCCCCCCGCGGGGGGGGGCCCCCCCCGCCGGGGGGGGGGGCGGCCCGGGCCCCCCCCCCGCGGCGCCCCGCCCCCCCGCCCCCGGGGGGCCCCCCGCCCCCCCCCCCCCCCCCGCCCCCCCCCCGGCCCCCCCCCCCCCCGGGGCCCCCCCGGGGGGGGCCCCCGCCCCCCCCGCCCCCCCCGGGGGGCCCCCCCGGGGGGGGGGGCCCCCCCCGTCGACGTTCCAGGGGTACGACCTCAGCCGGCGACCGGCGCGTCCTCGCGCTCGTCGCCCGGGGCGCCCTCCGGCTTCACCGAGCGCAGCAGCACGCTCGCCACGTCGATGACCTCGACGTCCTCGCCCGCGCCCTTGCCGTTGACCCCGTCGTTGAGCATCGTCGAGCAGAACGGGCAGCCGACGGCGACCGTACGGGCCCCGGTGGACATGGCCTCCTCGACCCGGTCCACGTTGATCCGCTTGCCGATCTTCTCCTCCATCCACATCCGGGCGCCGCCGGCGCCGCAGCAGAAGGAGCGCTCGCTGTTGCGCGGCATCTCGGTGATCTCGCCCTTGATCGCGTCGCCCAGAACCTCACGGGGGGCGGCGAAGACCCGGTTGTGCCGGCCCAGGTAGCAGGGGTCGTGGTAGGTGACCCCGCCGTCGACCGGCTGCACCGGGGTCAGCTTGCCGGTGGCGACCAGGTGGGCCAGCAACTGGGTGTGGTGCACCACCTCGAACTCACCGCCGAGCTGGCCGTACTCGTTGCCCAGGGTGTTGAAGCAGTGCGGGCAGGTGGCGACGATCTTGCGCTTGGCCTTCTCGCGGCCCTCGAACGCCTCGTTGAGCGTCTCCACGTTCTGCTGGGCGAGCATCTGGAAGACGAACTCGTTGCCGATCCGGCGGGCCGGGTCACCGGAGCAGGTCTCCCCCTCACCGAGGATGGCGAACTTCACGCCGGCCTCGTTGAGCAGCGTGGCGACCGCCCGGGTGGTCTTCTTGGCCCGGTCCTCGAACGCGCCGGCGCAGCCGACCCAGAAGAGGTACTCGAAGTCCTCGACCTCGCCGACCCGGGGCACCTCGAAGTCGAGGCCCTTGGTCCAGTCCTCGCGGGTGTTCTGCGGGGCGCCCCACGGGTTGCCCTTGTTCTCCAGGTTGCGCAGCATCACGCCGGCCTCGGACGGGAAGCTCGACTCGATCAGCACCTGGTAGCGGCGCATGTCGACGATGTGGTCGACGTGCTCGATGTCGACCGGGCACTGCTCGACGCAGGCGCCGCAGGTGGTGCAGGACCAGAGCACGTCGGGGTCGATGACCCCGCCCTCCTCGGCCGTGCCGATCAGCGGCTTGTCGCCCTCGGCGAGGGAGAGCACGTCCAGGTGGGCCAGCTGCGCCTGGGTGGCCTTCTCCTCGCCGGTGAGGTCCTTGCCGCCGCCGGCCAGCAGGTACGGCGCCTTGGCGTACGCGTGGTCGCGCAGGCTGAGCACCAGCAGCTTCGGCGACAGCGGCTTGCCGGTGTTCCACGCGGGGCACTGCGACTGGCAGCGGCCGCACTCGGTGCAGGTGCTGAAGTCCAGCAGGCCCTTCCAGGTGAACTGCTCGACCTGGGCGACGCCGAACTGGTCCTTCTCCGGGTCGGCCTCCTCGAAGTCGAGCGGCTTGCCCTCGCTCATCATCGGGCGCAGCGCGCCGAGACCGGAGCCGGCGGCCTTGGCCGGCTCACGCTTGAAGAAGATGTTCGGGAACGCCAGGAAGCGGTGCCAGGCGACACCCATGGTCACGTTCAGCGAGATGACGATGAGCCAGGTCATCGAAATGATGATCTTGATCAGCGCGGCGACGCTGGCGCCGTTCTGCCAGGCCGGCAGCAGTCCGCCGACCGCGTGACTGAGCGGGGTGGCCCAGACCGGGTACTCGAAGTGGTCGGTGGCGACCTTGAAGCCCCGGATCACGAAGCCGAAGATCAGCACCAGCAGCACGATCCACTCGACGAAGTAGCCCTGCCACATCGTCGAGCCGGTGAACCGGGACCGGTTCCCCGGGCGGGCGGGCCGGTTGCGCAGCCGGATCGCCATCAGCACCAGGATGCCGACCAGGCCGAGGATGCCGATCCACTCGGTGGCCAGGCCGAAGATCGTCCAGCTCCCGATGATCGGCAGGCCGCCGGTCGGGGTGACCACCTCGAAGTACGCCTCGAGCACCAGCAGCGACAGCACGATGAAACCGACCATCACGGTCCAGTGCGCCGCACCCACCACGCCCCACTTGAGCATGCGGGTGTGCCCGAGGGTCTCGGTCAGCATGGTCTTCGTCCGGGTGCCCTTGTCGCCGAAGCGCTCGGGCGCGGGTTGCCCCAGCCGGATGACCGCCGTCATCTTCATGATCGCGCGTACCGCAAGCCACACCGCCACGGCGGTGATGGCGGCCGCGAGGATCGTTGTGACGATCTGGACGCTGCCCATCGAGTTGGCCTCCCGGTCTGCTGCCTGGTCGAGCGGCTCGGCGACCGGGGCCGGGTCAGGGCGGTGTCGGCGTGACGCCGCTGCCGCACCGACGACCGGACCGGTCGATGACCTCGCTCCGCTCGGTCATGCAGTGCAGCCTACGCGCAAGGTTACCCAGCAGTAACGTGAGTCATCTCGCAGCGGGCCGCGCCGCCCTGCGCCACACCTTAGGTGGGCCCGCACGCACCCGCCGGACAGGGGCGTCCGGGCGTGACGTACCCCCGCGACCGCCGACAGGAGTCGGCCCGGCCCCCGGGCGGGGGACCGGGCCGGGCGTCAGCGGGTCAGCGCCAGCGGGAGAGCAGGATCAGCGAGGCGACCATCGCGCCGAAGCCCACCGCGAGGTTCCAGTAGTGCCACGAGGCGACCGGGTACTGCTGCTCGGAGAGGTAGTAGACCACCAGCCAGCCGATGCCACCGACGATCAGCGCGACCGCGGTCGCCGGCAGCCACACCGGGCTAGGCTTGCGCGTCGCCGCCGCCGTCGTCGGACGCACGTCCGTCGGCGGGGTGTACACCTTCTTCTTGCGGACCTGAGACTTGGGCACGACGCTCTCCAGAGGGGGTGACGACCTCGTCCGGCCTGACAACCGGGCGCGGGGGCGACGGTCCATGGCCAATAATGTTCGACAGCTAGCGTAGTCCCGACGGGCCGTCCAAGCCACGAATGGGGTCTTCTCCGGTGCACGGAGTGACCGGATCGGGTGGCGGCGTTCCGGTCGGACGTACCGGCCCGCGGCGTGGCGGGCACCAGGCAGACGACGGGGAAGGAACGCTCGGTGGAGTACACATCCGGCGCGGCGTCCTGGCAGAAGGCCATGCGACGGGCGGTCGTCGGGCTGCTGCCGCGGCGCGGCGGGCCTCGCCGGTCCGGCTGGACGTTCGGTGTGCCACTGATCGCCGCCGCGGCCGGGCTGCTGTTCACCACCACCGCGACCACCGCGGGCGGCACCGCCCTGCGGGAGGACCGGCGACCCGAGCTCACCCAGCTGATCGAGGACCGGCGCGAGCAGGTGGCGGCCAGCGAGCTGCGCGCGGCCCGGCTGCGCGCCGACGTGGAGGGCCTGACCGCGGCACTGGCCGACACCAACGGCCCGGTCAAGGAGCAGCGGGACCGGGCCGCCCGCAGCGAGCAGGCGGCCGGCTTCACCGCGCTGGCCGGCCAGGGGCTGGTGGTCGAGCTGGACGACGCGCCCCCGCGCCCCGACGGCAAGCTACCCAAGGGCGCCACCAACGACGAGCTGGTCGTCCACCAGGGCGACGTGCAGGCGGTGGTCAACGCGCTCTGGGCCGGTGGCGCCGAGGCCATGTCAATCATGAACGTCCGCGTGCTGTCCACCAGCGCGGTACGCTGCGTCGGTAACACCCTCCTGCTGCACGGGCGGGTGTACTCGCCACCTTTCAAGATCGTAGCAATCGGCGATCCCGCTGCCCTCCAGCAGGCCCTCGCCGGGTCTGAGGGAGTCATGTGGTTCAAGCAGGCGGCCGACCAATACGGGCTCGGCTACTCCGAGACCGTCTCCTCGGTGACCGTCCCGGCCTTTGAGGACTCGACCGCGCTGCGATCAGCGACGGTGCCGCGATGACCCACGAGGGCGGCAGCCCCCGGCACCGCGACCAGGCTGACGACCCGACCGCCTTCATCCCCAAGGTCGACCGCTCGACGCCGCGCACCCCCGACCGCTCCGCGCCCCGGGCACCCGACCGCGCCGCGCCGAACGCGCCCGACCGCTCGGCGGCGCAGCCGAACGGCCGCTCCGGGTCGCCGACCACCGCCCGGCCCGGCCCGACGGGGCGCTGGCCCGACCCGGTCCTGCCGCCCCGCCGGTCCACCGCTGCCGGCGCGCCCGGCGTCGAGCAGGGCCGCCGGCCGCCGCGGTCGGACGTCGGCCCGGGCTGGTCGTCCCCGGCCGGGTCGCCGCCGGCGCCGGACGGTCCGACTCGAGCCGCTCCTTCCGCGCCCGTGTCGCCGGCCCGGGCCGCGCCCCAGTCGAGCGGGCCCACGCGCTCCGCCCCGCCCGATTCGGACGCGGCCCGGTCCGCCCCGCCCGCCTGGCCGGGCAACACCGCCCACCGGCCCACCGGCTCGCCGGCGTCCGCACCGACCTCCCCCGGGCAGCGCCCCGCGGCCGCCGCACCGGGGCCGTCGTTCGCCGGCCGGCCCGCCGCCCCACCGGTCTCGCCGGCTCCGCCGACGTCGGCCGGCACCGACGAGGTCACCGGTCGCGGATCGGCGTCCCGCCCCGCCCAGCAGCCCGGGCCGGCGTCCCGGCCGGCCCAGCAGGTCGGGCCCGGCTCGCCACCGCCCGAGCAGCCCTGGGAGGTCGTACGGCCACCGGCGGAGGCGCCCACGGCGTTCATCCCCAAGGTCACCGGCCACCCCGCCGGTGCCGACGCAGGCCGGCCCAGCGCGACTCCGGACACCTTCCGGTCGCCACCGGCCGACGGCACCGCGCGCTCACCGCAGGCCGAGGGCGCGTTCCGCGCGGCGGCGGCCGAGGGGGCGTTCCGCGCGGCGGCGGCCGAGGGCGTACCCCGCTCGGCCAGAGCGGAAGGCGGCCCGGCGGGACCGGAGCGCGGGCCCACGGGACCGGAACGCGGACCGGGGCGGTGGGGCGGCCAGGAGCCACCGGCGGACCCGGCCGCGACCGCGGTGATCCCCGCTGTGCCGGGCCGACCGCGCCCCGCGCAGCCGCCGCTGGACTCCACCGCGCTGATGGGCGCCGTGCCGCCCAAGCCGGAGATCGCCGACAGCGACGCCGCCGTCCCCGCCGAGCCGCCCGCACCCCGGCGCGGCGAGCGGGTGGTGCAGCTGCGCCCGCACCAGACCGGCGAGGGCTACAAGAGCGTCTACTCGGAGCTGACCCGACCGTCGCTGGCCTCCCGGCTGCGCACCGGCGTACGGGTCAGCGGCGAGCTGCTGATCACGTTCGGGCTGGTGGTGCTGCTCTTCGCCGGCTACGAGATCTGGGGCAAGTCGGCGATCGTCGACGCCCACCAGAACGACCTCAGCCAGCAGCTGGCGCAGGCCTGGGGGCCGACCGGCGACCCGACGGTCGGCCCGGGTCAGCCCGCCAAGCCCAAGGCGCCGGTGGAGGGCAAGCCGATCGCCGGGCTCTACATCCCCAAGCTGCAGAAGAACTGGGTGGTGGTCGAGGGCGTCACCCCGCAGGACATCCGGTACGCGCCCGGCCACTACCCGAAGAGCGCGCTGCCGGGCCAGGTCGGCAACTTCTCGGTTGCCGGGCACCGCAACCGGGCCACCTTCTGGCGGCTGGACGAGCTGGACACCGGTGACACGGTCGTGCTGGAGACCCAGACCGAGTGGTACATCTACAAAATCTACAAGACCCGGATCGTCCGGCCCGACCAGGTCGAGGTGGTCGCTCCGGTGCCGATGGAGCCGAGCGCCAAGCCGACCCAGAAGCTGCTCACGCTGACCACCTGCAACCCGAAGTTCGACAACTACCAGCGCCTGATCGTGCACGCCGAGCTGGACCACGCCCAGGCCAAGTCGGCGGGACGACCGGCGGAGCTGGGAGCCTGAGGACAGATGTACTCCTGGATCTGGCGCAAGCTGCCCTTCGGCCTGCCCGGCAAGCTGATCGGCTCGCTGCTGCTCACCGCCGCCACGGTGGCGCTGCTGTGGTACGTGGTCTTCCCGTGGGCTGAACCGCTGCTGCCCTTCGACGACGTGCAGGTCACCCAGGACTCGGGCACCCCAGGCGGCGACTCCGGCGTGGACCGGGACGCGCCGACCGGGAACGCGCCGACCGGGGACGAGCACGACCTGCCGTACGAGACCGATCAGAACAACACCCCGCCCCCGTCCGCGTCACCGAGCGAGTGAGCCGCATGCGCGTCCTGGTCATCGACAACTACGACTCGTTCGTGTTCAACCTGGTGCAGTACCTCGGCCAGCTCGGCGTGGAGTGCGAGGTGCGCCGCAACGACGAGATCGACGTCGCCGACGTCGGCCGCGCCGGCGCCGCCGGTGTGCTGCTCTCGCCCGGGCCGGGCAGCCCGGACCGCGCCGGCATCTGCCTGGACGTGATCCGGGAGTACGCCGGGAAGCTGCCCATCTTCGGCGTCTGCCTCGGTCACCAGGCGATCGGCGAGGCGTTCGGCGCGACCGTCACCCGCGCCCCGGAGCTGTTGCACGGCAAGACCTCCGAGGTACGGCACCACTCCGTCGGGGTGCTGGCCGGGCTGCCCGACCCGTTCACCGCCACCCGCTACCACTCGCTGGCGGTGCTGCCCGAGACGCTGCCCGACGAGCTGGAGGTCACCGGCTGGACCAGCTCCGGCGTGGTGATGGCGATGCGACACCGGACGCTGCCGATCGAGGGCGTGCAGTTCCACCCGGAGTCGGTGCTGACCGAGGGCGGCCACCTGATGCTGGCGAACTGGCTGGCCTCGTGCGGGCACCCGGAGGCGCTGGAGCGGGCACCGGAGCTGGCCGCCGAGGTGGACGCCCGGCGGCGCTCCGCCTTCGCCACGAACTGAGCCTCAGCCCAGCGCGTCCCGCAGGGTGGTGTCGGCGGGCGAGCGCACCGCGGGAGGGCGTTGCCGGAGCACGTCCCAGGCCGCCTTGCCGCTGGCCAGGTAGTCCCGGACCGCCTTGCCCAGCAGCACCCCGGGATCGCAGCCGGAACAGCGGGCGGCCACGCCGTCGGCGTCGATGCCGAGGTGCCGGCAGAGGGTGACCGCCCGGGACAGGTGGTACGACTGCGTCACGATCAGGGCTCGCCGGACCCCGTACACGTCCCGGGCCCTGATGCAGGTGTCGTAGGTGTCCAGCCCGTACGGGTCGGCGACCACCCGACGTGGGTCGATCCCCAGCCGTTCGGTCAGGTAGGACGTCATCACCGCCGGCTCGTCGCCGGACGTCCCGCCCGCGTCACCGGAGACCAGCAGCGCCCGGCCCCGACCCGCCTTCACCAGCTCGGCGGCGGTCTCCAGTCGACCCGCGAGCCGGTCGTCCGGCTCTCGCCGGTCCGGAGCCACCCCGGTGCCCAGCACGATCACCACGTCGGCGGTCGGCGCGTCGGCCACGTCGTACCGGTGACCGCGGGCGCTGAGTGTGGTCCAGAGCCACGGCAGGCTGGTGAGCAGCACCGCGACGAGAGTCAGCCCGGCGAGCAGGGCGAGTCGTCGCCGGTGACGGCGGACTAGCAGCGCGATCACGGGCCGACCCTCAGCGTGGCCGGGTCACTCGGCGGGCAGGCGTACCGGCGGGAGGGTCGGCAGGGGCTGGCCGCCGCCGGTGCCGCCCGTCGGGGTGGGGGTGGGCGGTGTGGGGGCGGTCGGCGTGGGGGTGGCCGGCGGGGTCGGCTCCTCGGTCGGCGGCGCCGTCCAGATGTCGATGGTGACGGTCTTACCCCTGTTCAGCTTCGTTCCCGGGTCAGGGTTCTGGCTCTGAACCTTGCCGGCGTCGCCGGGCGTCCGCGCCTCGTCGCCGTTCCGCCTCTTCACGTCATATCCGCGAGCGTCCAGGATCGCCTTCGCCTCGGCCTCGTCGAGGCCGACGACCTTGGGGACTTCCTCCTGGTTGCCCTTCGACACGTAGACCGTAACCGGCGCGTTCTCGGTCGTCTGAGTGCCGGAGGGTGGGTCCAACCTGGTGACGGTGCCCTTCTCCCGGCCGCTGTCCTCATCCTTGCGAATGACCCTCAGGTGCTTGTCCTTCAGCGTGGCATCCACGCTCTCGAAGGTCCCGCCGACCAGGTTGTCGGGCACGGTGACGCTCTGCGGGCCGCCGCAGACCTGGACGGTGACCCGGTCGCTCTTCTCCACCACCGCGTTCGGCTTCGGATCCTGCTGCACCACGGTGTTCTTCTTGCAGGTGGCGTTGAAGACGGGGTTGCCGGCAACCGGGCTGAGGCCGGCCTGCTGGATCGTCTGGAAGGCCGCGACCTGGGACTGGCCGGTGAGATCGGGGACGGTGGCCTTCTCCTTGCCCTTGTCCTGCATCAGCAGCGCCGCGACCAGCGCGATCACCGCCAGCACACCCACCGCCGCGAACGCCGCGATCACCCACGCCGAGCTCTTGCGCCGACCGGGGTCGCCGACCCGGGCCGGGATCTGCCGGGTCTGGGCACCGCCGACCACCTGGGTCGGGTAGCCGCCGGCGGCCGGCGCCAGGTGCGCCGTCTCGTCCTGCGGCATCACCGGGGTGGCGAGCACCGGCCGACCAGCGGCGGCGCGCAGCAGGTCGGCGCGCATCTCGCCGGCGCTCTGGTAGCGGTTCAGCGGGTTCTTCGACAGGGCCTTGAGGACGATCGCGTCGACCGCCGGGTTGACGTCCGGGTTGATGTCGCTCGGCGTCGGCGGCGCCTCCCGTACGTGCTGGTAGGCCACGCTCACCGGGCTGTCACCGACGAACGGCGGGTGCCCGCAGAGCAGTTCGAACAGGACGCAGCCGGCGGCGTACACGTCGGAGCGGGCGTCGACGGCCTCGCCGCGCGCCTGCTCCGGGGAGAGGTACTGCGCCGTGCCGATCACCGCGCTGGTCTGCGTCATCGTGGTGGCGCCGCTGGCCAGCGCCCGGGCGATGCCGAAGTCCATCACCTTGACCTGGCCGGTCTGGGTGAGCATCACGTTGCCGGGCTTGATGTCCCGGTGGATGATCCCGTGCCGGTGGCTGAAGTCCAGCGCGGCGCACATGTCGGCGCAGATCTCCAGCGCCCGGCGCGGCTGCAACCGGCCCTCGACGCCGAGGAGCTCCTTGAGGGTCCGCCCGTTGACGAACTCCATCACGATGAACGGCAACGTCTCGCCGGTCGGGGCGGTCTCCTCCCCGGTGTCGTAGACGGCCACGATCGCCGGGTGGTTCAGCGACGCGGCGTTCTGCGCCTCGCGGCGGAACCGCATCTGGAAGGTCGCGTCCCGGGCCAGGTCGGTACGGAGCATCTTGATCGCGACGTCCCGCCCGAGCCGGAGATCACGACCGCGGTGCACCTCGGCCATGCCGCCGTAGCCGAGCAACTCGCCGACCTGGTACCGGCCACCGAGCAGGCGGGCCTGCGCTGTCATCGCGTTCGTCGTCCTTCGCTCGTCGTCGTCTCGCCGCCACCCGGTCGCATCCATACCACCCGACGGTACGACGTCCGGGCGGCATCGTCGCCCCCGTAGGCCCGCACCGCGCCGGATGTCACGCTCGGCTGGTTCGTCGCGCCGGGATCGCCGGCGCCCATTCCCTGCCGGGCCCGGTAGGAGATCACCCCGGAGCAGACCACCACCAGCACGGCCAGCAGGATGGCGAGGGTGACCATCCCGGACCGGGAGCGCCGCGCCGGCGCCGGGGCGGGCACCGGCTGCCGGGCGTACCCGACCGATCGGTCGGATCGGGTGGGCGGCGGGGGCACGCTCGCCGCGCCGCGGGTCTGCACCGCGGCGGCGGGCGGGCGCGGTGGCTGCTGCGGGTGCCGCGCGGCCACCGGCGGTCGGGCCTGGCCGCTCACCGGCTGCCGGTGCTGCTGCCCGGTGGGCCGGTGCTGCTGCTGGTGCGGCCCGGTCGGGACCTGGGCGCGGGCCACCGACGGCGCCGCCGGGGAGGCCGGCGCGGCGGAGATCGGGCGGGCCTGGCCGGTCGCTGACGCCGGCGCGGCCGAGACCGGTCGGGCCTGGCCGGTCGTGCGGGCCTGCTGGGAGAGCGCGGCCTTGGCCTGCCGGGCCACCGAGGCCAGCGCGGCGGCGCTCGGCCAGCGGTGCGCCGGGTCCTTGGCCAGCGCCCGCTCCACGATCGCCCGCACCTGCGGCGGGATGTCACCGGGCAGCGGTCGCGGGGTGTCCCGGACGTGCTTCATCGCGATCTCGAGCGGGTTGTCGCCCTCGAACGGGCGCCGGCCGGCCAGGCACTGGTACGCGACCACGCCGAGCGCGTACACGTCCGAGGCGGGGGTGGCGACCGCGCCGGTGGCCTGCTCGGGGGAGATGTACGAGGCGGTGCCGAGCACCGAGCCGGCGGCGGTGAGCTGGGCGACCATGTCCGAGCGGGCGATGCCGAAGTCGGTCAGCACCAGCGTGCCGTTCGGCCGGACCAGCAGGTTGCCCGGCTTGACGTCGCGGTGCACGATGCCCTTCTCGTGGGCGGCGTGCAGCGCCTCGGCGGCCTGCGCGACGAGCGCCATGGTGCGGGCCGGGGTGAGCCGGCCGACCCGGCTCAGGGTGGCCGACAACGCGTCGCCCTCGATGTACTCCATCACCAGGAAGGCGATCTGCTGGTCGCTGCCGAAGTCATAGACGTCGACCACGCCGGGGTGGTTGATGGTGGCCATCGTGCGCGCCTCGCCGCGGAACCGCTCGGCGAAGTCGGGGTCGTCGAGCAGCGCCGGGAGAAGGCTCTTCACCGCCACCGTACGGCCCAGCACCTGGTCGGTGCCGCGCCAGACGTCGCCCATGCCGCCGCTGGCGATCCGCTCGTCGAGGCGGTAGCGGTTGCCGAGCTGGACGCCGGGGCTGAGCATGTCAGCGCCCCCCGGAGTCGGAGATCGCCGCCCGCATGATCTGGCCGCCGATCCGGGCCGCCTCGGAGCTGCCGCCGGCGCCGGCCTCCTCCAGCTCGACGCAGACCGCGGAGACCGCGTTGCCGTTGGCGTCGAGCGCGAACCCGATGAACCAGCCGTGGTCGGGCCGGCCGGGCGCGGACTGCGCGGTGCCGGTCTTGCCGCCCACCGTGTAGCCCTCGAACTGCGCCCGCTTGCCGGTGCCGTTCTTCACCACGCTGACCATCATGTCCCGCAGGTCGCTCGCCACCTGGCCAGTGACCGGCCGGCGCAGCTCGCGCGGGTCGGCGTTGTAGATGCTGGTGGTGCGGTCCGGCGCGAGCAGCTGCTTGACCAGGTACGGCCGCATCTGGCTGCCGCCGTTGGCGACCGCCCCGGCGATCATCGCGCCCTCCAGCGGGGTCATCCGCACGTCCCGCTGGCCGATCGAGGACTGCGCCAGCGCGGCCGGGTCGGTGCCGCCGCCGGGCGCCGTGATGTCGCCGGTCTCGCTGGCCGCCACCGTCAGCCCGCCCTCGTTGAGCTGCCCGACGGTGAGGTCCTCCTGCCCGAAGCCGAACTCCCGGGCCTTCTTCTTGACGGCGTCCGCGCCCAGCTTCACGCCCAGCTGGGCGAAGCCGGTGTTGCACGACTCGGTGACCGCCTCGATCAGGGTGACCTGCGGCTCGGGGCAGATCGACGGGGCGGCGTTCTTGATCGCCGCGCCCGAGGTGGGCGGCGTGTAGCTCGACCCGGCCGGGATCTGGGTGGTCTTGGTGACGCCGTTCTCCAGCGCCGCGGCGGCCACCACGATCTTGAAGGTGGAGCCGGGTGGCAGGGTCTCGGACAGGGCGCGGTTCGCCAGCGGGCGGTCCGGGTCCTTGTTGTACCGGTTGTACGCCGCAGCGGCCTCGTCGGTGTCGTGGCTGACCAGCGGGTTCGGGTCGAAGCTGGGCATCGACACCAGCGCCTGCACCGCGCCGGTACGCGGGTCGATGGCGATCGCCGCGCCCTTCTCCGCCCCGACGTTGTTGTCGCGCAGCTGCGCGTACGCGGTGTCCTGGGCACGCTTGGAGATGGTCAGCAGCACGTTGCCGCCGCCGCTCTCGTCGCCGGTGAACATGTCCTTGATCCGGTTGGCGATCAGCGCGTCGCTGGTGCCGGCCAGGAAGTCGTTCTCGGTCCGCTCGATGCCCACCTCGCCGAGGTTCACCGGCTTGTAGCCGAGCACGTGCGCGTACTTCGACCCGCCCGGGTAGACCCGCTGGAAGCGCAGCTTGCCGCCGGTCTCCTTGCTGGTGGCGAACGCGGTGCCGCCGGCCTCGATGTTGCCCCGGCGGTTCTTGTACTCGGCGACCTGGACCCGGCCGTTGTAGTCGCTGTTGCGGTACTCGTCGGCCTTGTAGGCCTGGATCCAGTTCAGGTTCGCGAAAAGCAGGCCGAACAGGATCAGGACGACGACGCCGACCCGGCGCAGTGGTGCGTTCACGGCTTGATCACCTCCGTGGGGGCACCGTGCAGTTGCTCCGGCGGGGTGCCGGCGGGGCGGGCCGCCGGGCCACCGGCGGTGGTCACCGGCCGGCGGGCCGCGTCGGAGACCCGCAGCAGCACCGCGATCAGCAGCCAGTTGGCCATCAGCGACGAGCCGCCGGCGGACAGGAACGGGGTGGTCTGGCCGGTCAGCGGGATGAGCTTGCTGATCCCGCCCACGATCACGAACACCTGGAGGCCGAGGGTGAAGGCGAGACCGCCGGCGAGCAGCTTGCCGAACGAGTCCCGGACGGCCAGCCCGGCCCGCAGCCCGCGCTCCACGATCAGCAGGTAGGTGACCAGCAGCGCGGTCAGCCCGAACAGGCCGATCTCCTCGCCGATGCCGGCGAAGATGAAGTCGTTCTGCACCTCGGGGGTGAGCAGCGGCTCACCGGCCCCCGGCCCGGTGCCGAACAGGCCGCCACTGCCCAGCGCCAACAGGCCCTGGACGAGTTGGTAGCCCTTGTCCGTCGGGTCGGAGAACGGGTCGAGCCAGATCTCGGCCCGCAGGTGGAAGTTGGCGAACGGGCCGCCGATCGTGCCGCCCAGCACGTACGCGAGGTAGGCGCCGCCGAAGAACAGCAGCAGACCGATGATCAGCCAACTGACCCGTTCGGTGGCGATGTAGAGGGTCACCACGAACATGCCGAAGTACAGCAGCGAGGTGCCCAGGTCCTTCTCGAAGACCAGCACCAGCAGCGACAACGCCCAGACCGCGATGACCGGCCCGAGGTCCCGCCCGCGCGGGAAGTCGATGCCGAGCACCCGCCGACTGGCCAGCGAGAGCACCTCGCGCTTGCGGACCAGGTAGTAGGCGAAGAAGGCGAGCAGGGCGAGCTTGGCGAACTCACCCGGCTGGATGCTGAACCCGCCGACCCGGATCCACAGCTTGGCGCCGTAGATCTCGGAGTACTGCGCCGGCAGCACCGCCGGAATCATCACCAGCACGATGCCGGCCAGGCCCAGGGTGTACGCGTACCGGGAGACCGCCCGGTGGTCCTTCATGATGAACAGCAGCAGGGCGGCCAGCACCACCGAGGCGAGGGTCCAGGCGAGTTGCCGGCCCCCGGTCCCGGCGAAGATGGCCAGCGTCTCCCGCTCGGGCGGGGTGGCCTTGGCCAGGTCCAGCCGGCGCAGGAAGCCCACCCCGATGCCGTTGAGCAGGGCCACCGCCGGCAGCAGCGCCGGATCGGCGTACGGGGCGAGCCAGCGGATCACCAGGTGCATGCCGAGGAAGAGCGCGCCCAGCACGGCGGCCGGCATCCAGAAGTCCGGGGTGACCGTGTCGAGCATGTTCGCCTCGACGATCGCCCCGTACGCCGCGACCAGCACCATCGCCAGCAGCAGCAGCGACAGTTCGGCGTTGCGCCGGGACCGCGCCAGACGTACGCCGGGCTGCTCGCCCGTGCTGGCCGGCGATGCTGCCGGTGTGGCCGCTGCGGTCACGATCGGTCCCTCGGATTCGGCCCGACGGTCACTCGGGCGACCGGCAGCCCGCCGGATCTCCGGCCGGCGGAACCGCGTCGGAGGCCGAGGCGTCGGGCGTGGTGGTCGGCGCGGGGGTGACGGAGGGGGCGACCGGGCTGCCGCTGGCGGCCGGCGTGCGCGCCACCGGGGTGGCGGTCGGGGTGATCGGGGCGGTGCTCGCCACCGGGGTGGGGGTGCCCGGGCAGATCGGCTTGAGGTTGGGGTTGGCCGGGTCCTCGGTGGTCAGCTCGCTCAACCGACGCAGCGCGTCCGGCCGGCTCTTGGCCTGGATGCCCTGCTTGACCTGCTCCTGGGCGGCCAGGGTGAGGTCGTCCAGCTTGGCCGAGCTGGTGGAGTGCACGCTGGAGAGATCCAGCCCGGCGACCTGACCCGGGACGCCGCGGAAGACCGCGAGCTGCCCCTCCGCGGTCGCGCCCACGTAGTACTGCCGCTGGGTGTAGCTCCAGCCGGCGAAGAGGCCGCCGCCGAGGATCACCAGCAGCGCCACCAGCATGGCGACCGTACGCAGCGGCCGGCGGCGTGGGCCGTCCGGCTCGTCGTCCCGGCCCGGGGCCTCGTCCTCCGGGGCCGCCGGCCGCGGGCTGGACAGCGCCGAGGCGCGGGCCGCCGGGGTGGAGTCGTCGGCCGAGGTGGCCATCCCCCGGTCGCGGGCGGCGGCGCCGCCGACGATCGGGCTCGCCTCGACGATGTCCTGGTCGGTGGCGTCCGCGATGATCACGGTGATGTTGTCCGGGCCGCCGCCGCGCAGCGCCAGCTGCACCAGCCGCTCCACGCACTGCTGCGGGTCGGGGTACTCCCGCAGGGTGTCGCCGATGGTCTCCGCGCTGACCACGCCGGAGAGCCCGTCGCTGCAGATCAGGTAGCGGTCGCCGGGGAGCACCTGCCGGACGCTGTACTCCGGGTCGATGTCCCGGCCGTCCAGGGCGCGGGTGAGCAGCGAGCGCTGGGGGTGGCTGCTCGCTTCCTCCGCGCTGATCCGCCCCTCGTCCACGAGCATCTGGACGTAGGTGTCGTCCTTGGTGATCTGCGCGAACTCGCCGTTGCGCAGGAGGTAGGCCCGCGAGTCACCGATGTGGACCATGCCGAGCTTGCTGCCCGAGAAGAGGGTCGCGGTGAGCGTGGTGCCCATCCCCTCCAGCTGCGGGTTGGCGTCCACGGTGTCGCGGAGCTGCTGGTTGGCGGTGCCGACGGCCGAACGCAGGGCGTCGACGAGCGCGTCCCCCGGGACGTCCTCGTCGAGCGGCGCCATGGCACCGATGACGATGTTGCTGGCGACGTCACCGGCGGCCATGCCGCCCATGCCGTCGGCGACGGCGAGGAGCCGCGGCCCGGCGTAGACGGAATCCTGGTTTCCGTCTCGGATCAGACCGCGGTCGCTGTGGGCCGCATAGCGCAGGGTCAGAGTCATGGCCGTAATTCGAGAGAGGTGCGACCGATCCGGATCGGCACGCCGAGGGGGACGGGGGTTGGTCCGGTGACCTTAGCGCGATCGAGGTACGTGCCGTTAGTCGAGCCGAGGTCCTCGACGAACCACTGGCCGTCGCGCGGCACCAGCCGGGCGTGCCGGGCGGAGGCGTAGTCGTCGGTGATGACCAGGGTGGAGTCCTCGGCCCGACCGATGGTGATCTGCGCTTCACCGAGGGTGATCCGGGTGCCGGCCAACTGCCCGGCGGTGACCACCAGCTGGTGGGCCGCCCGACCCCGCTTCACCTTCGCCGGCTTGGCCGCCGGCTGCCCGGTGGAGGCGCCGACCGCGCGCGGCGCGGCCACCAGCCGACCCGACCGGGCCCCCGCGAACAGGTCGCGACGGATCACGCCGACCACCGTGAACACGAAGATCCACAGCAGGATCAGGAACCCGAAGCGGGCGACCGTGATGACGAGCTCCGGCAACGCGGATCAGCCGTCCACGCGGAAGGTCAGCGTCGTGGTGCCGAGCTGGATCATGTCGCCCGGGTTGAGGGCGACCGCCGACACCCGCTGGCCGTTGACCATTGTGCCGTTGGTCGACCCGAGATCGGTCAGCACGACCTGACCGCCGTCGAAGTCCAGCCGGGCGTGTCGCCGGGAGATCCCGACGTCCGGTAGGCGCAGGTTGGCCTGGTCGCCGCGGCCGATCACCGTCGAGCCCATCTGCAGCGGGTAGGTGCGGCCGTCACCGGAGACCAGCCGGACGTTGCGCGCCCCGCCACCGTGCCCCGGCGGCGGGCCGTAGCCACCGCCCTGGTCGTACGCCGGGTAGGCCGGCGGGCCGGGGTCGTAGCCACCGGGCGACGACACCGGCGCGACCTCGCCACCGGTGTAGACCTCGGCGGTGACCCGGAACATGCCCGTGTCCAGCCCCTCGCCGCGCTCGATCTCGACGATCACGTCGCCGTAGACCGTCCAGGCCTGCTCGCCGATGAACTCCGCCTGCGACTGGGCCAGCTCCTGGGCCAGCGCGGCGGCGTACGGCGCCAACCGACTGTGGTCGTACGGCGAGAGATCGATCACGTAGCGGTTCGGCACCAGAGTGCGCCCACCGGCCAGGATGGCCTTGTGCGCCTCAGCCTCCCGCTGCATGGCGTTGAGGATCTCCACTGGGTGGACCACACCCTTGAAGACCTTGGCGAAGGCCCCCTCGACCAGGCCTTCCAGACGCTTCTCGAAGCGTTGCAGCACGCTCACCGGCTCCTCCTCGGGTCCCGAGGACATGATGGTATCTGCACAGCGCGCATGCAGCTCGCGCGCCGCTCGGCCGGCGCGCGGCAACCCGTTCGGAGCGGCCCCTCGGGCCGTGCTACTCTTTCGTCCGCCACGAACGGTGACCGCCTGGAAAGACGGTATCCGGTCGAGGCCGAGACCGGAAACTCCGCAGGGGGTCCGGGCCCCGCCGGAAACGGCGGGACCGGTGCCGACTAGAGTGTTTCGGGTCGTGCCACGGGGATGTGGCGGAATGGCAGACGCGCACGGTTCAGGTCCGTGTGTCCGAAAGGACGTGGGGGTTCAACTCCCCCCATCCCCACCAGGTCCACGAGGGCTCCGCGGTCGCGGGGCCCTCGTCTCGTATCGGGGCGTGTCGGGCATCACGCTATGCTCCGATGGTTTCTGCCTCCTCATGACCAGGAGTCTCGTGTGAGTGTCGCGTTGGTGACCGGGTCGGGCGGTCTGATCGGCTCCGAGGCGGTCCGGCACTTCGCCGGCCTCGGCCTGGACGTCGTCGGCATCGACAACGACATGCGCCAGGAGTTCTTCGGCGCCGAGGCGTCCACCGCCTGGAACGTCCGGCGGCTGACCGACGAGCTGGGGTCGGCGTACGCGCACCACAGCATCGACATCCGCGACCGGGACGCGCTGGCGAAGCTCTTCGCGCGCTACGGCTCGGACATCGCCGTGGTGATCCACACCGCGGCGCAGCCCTCACACGACTGGGCGGTGCGCGACCCGTTCACCGACTTCGACGTGAACGCCGGCGGCACCCTCAACGTGCTGCAGAACGTGCGCGAGCACTGCATCGAGGCGCCGGTGATCCACTGCTCGACCAACAAGGTCTACGGCGACCGGCCGAACAGCCTGCCCCTGGTCGAGCGGGAGACCCGCTGGGAGATCGAACCGGGCCACCCGTACGAGCAGGGCATCCGCGAGGACATGTCGATCGACGCCTGCCTGCACTCGGTCTTCGGCGCGTCCAAGGTCGCCGCCGACGTGATGGTGCAGGAGTACGGCCGCTACTTCGGGATGCGCACCGCCTGCTTCCGGGGCGGCACGCTGACCGGCCCGGCGCACTCCGCGACCGAGCTGCACGGCTTCCTGGCGTACGTGATGCGGGCCAACATGGAGCGCCGCACCTACAAGATCTTCGGCTACCAGGGCAAGCAGGTCCGGGACGCGATCCACAGCTCGGACGTGGTGGCCGCGTTCGAGGCGTTCTTCCGCAACCCGCGCTCGGCGGCCGTCTACAACCTGGGCGGCGGCCGACACTCCAACACCTCGATGCGGGAGGCGTTCACCCTGGCCGAGGAGATCACCGGCCGGGAGATGATCTCCGAGTACGTCGAGGCGAACCGGATCGGCGACCACAAGTGGTGGATCGGCTCGAACGAGGCGTTCCAGGCCGACTACCCGGAGTGGAAGCAGGTCTACGACGTGCCGATGATCATGCGCGAGACCTACGAGGCCAACGTGGACAAGTGGGTGCCGCAGGCATGACCGCCGCGCAGGGCAAGCAGAACGTCCTCGGCGTGCTGGTCGACGCCACCGACTACGCCGCGGCGACCGAGCAGGTGGTGGCGGCGGCGCACGAGCGCCGCCCGCTGGCGCTGACCGCGCTGGCCGTGCACGGGGTGATGACCGGCGTGCTCGACCCGGCGCACAACGCCCGGCTCAACTCCTTCGACGTGGTCACCCCGGACGGCCAGCCGGTCCGCTGGGCGCTGAACCTGCTGCACCACGCCGGCCTGGCCGACCGGGTCTACGGCCCGACGCTGACCCTGCACGTGCTGCGCCGGTTCGCCGATGAGGGCCTGCCGGTCTACCTCTACGGCTCCACCGAGGAGACCCTGGCGAAGCTGATCCCGGCGCTGGAGCGGATGTTCCCGGCGCTGAAGATCGCCGGCGTGGAGCCGTCGAAGTTCCGCCAGGTCCAGCCGGGCGAGGACATCGAGATCGCCGACCGGATCAAGGCCAGCGGCGCGCGGCTCGTCCTGGTCGGCCTGGGCTGCCCGCGCCAGGAGGTGTTCGCGTACGCCATGCGGCCGCTGATGGACATGCCGCTGATGGCCGTCGGCGCCGCCTTCGACTACCACGCCGGCCTGCTCAAGCAGCCTCCGGCGTGGATGCAGCGGGCCGGCCTGGAGTGGTTCTGGCGGCTCGGCCTGGAGCCGAAGCGGCTCTGGCGCCGCTACGTCATCCTCAACCCGGCCTACCTGACCCGGCTCGCCGGGCAGAAGACCGGCCTGTGGAAGGCGGCCCCGCCGGCCCCGGCCACCGAGCGCCCGCCGACCTTCGCGGTCTGACCCGGCCCCGGAGCGACCCGGACGGCACCCCTACGGGGAGCGGTTCGGGGACGGACGAGGGGCCGCCCCGGATTCGCCGCGGCGGAATTCGGGGAAGGCTGTCGGCATGGACGGCCATCTCATCGTGCTGCTGCCGATCGCCGCGGTCTGGCTCGCCGCCGGGGTCACCGCGGACGGCCTGCCCCGGCTGGACCGGGCGGCCGCGCTCCGTCGGCGTACCGGCTGGTTGCTCGCGCTCACCGCGACCGGCCTCGGGCTGACCGCGGCCGTGCTGGCGGCCGGCCTGGTCAGCGCCGGCGACACGCCGGTCGATCGGGCGGCCGGCGGGCTGGCGCTGGCGGCCGCCCCGGCGATCGCCGTCGCGGCCGGCACCCTACGCCGGGTCCGTCGGGTGTGGGCGGGGGCCGGCGCGTTCGCGACCGCGCCCGCCGCGCCGGCGCCGCACGGCCTGCGGGCCGCCGCCGCGCACCCGCTGATCGGCCTACCGGTGCAGCTCACCGCGCTGGCCACGGTGCCGCCGCTGCTCGCCGCGGGCGGGCTGGACCTGACCACGGACCCGGCGGTGGCCGGGCCGGCGCTCACCGTGGGCGGTCTCGCCGCCGTCGCCGTCGGGGTACGTCACGCGCTGCGGCACAGCCGGTTCGTCGAGCGGACGATGGCCGAGGCGCCCACCCCGGGCCTGGTCCGGACGCGGCCGGCCGCCCAGGCACCCGCGCCCGCGCCGACCCCCGTGCCCGCCGCGGCCCCGGTGGCGGTGTCAGCGGCCGTGGCCTGAGCCCGGCACGTACAGCAGCTCCAGGATCGCCCGGGTCGCCTCGAACCAGCGGTCCAGCCAGCCGGGTGGCGGGACGCTGCCCCGGGGCGGCAACTCCAGCAGCAGGCCGCGCAGCAGCGGATGGTCGGTCAGCGACTCGGCCGGTTCCGCCGGCCAACCCGCCGGCGGGAACGACGGCTCGGTCAGCGGGTTCGGGTCCAGCGAGGGCAGCGACAGCGGCGGCCCCGCCTGCTCCGGCGCCGGCGAGCCGATGTCCCGGCCACCGATCTCGGTGTCGGTGGACCCGACCTCCGTCAGCACGGTGTCCCGCCGCGCGCCGCGGTACTTGCCGCCGAACCGCTCGCTCTTGCCCGGGCCGCTCGTGAGGTTCTCAGAACCGATCGTCGTCATCCGTCTCGCCTGCCTCGCTCGGTCGTCGATCGGTGCGGCGGATGTCGTCCCCGCGCCGTACCGGTGGGTTCAACGACACGGGGGCGGATGTGGCGACGGGCCGGCCGGGGAACTCCCGGCCGGCCCGCGGTCGACGCCACGCTGCGTCGTTCAGTGCTGGACTGCGTCGTTCAGTGCTGGACGAAGGCGCCGTTCCGGGCGCCGGCGACGAAGGCGTGCCAACCCCCGGGTGCGAAGACCAGGGCGGGGCCGGTCTTGTCCTTCGAGTCACGGACCCCGACCGCCCCCGGCACGTACGCCACCTCGACGCAGTTGTCGCAGTTCGGCCCGCTCTTCGAGCTCTTGAACCACGTCGCGCGCGTCAGGTCCCCGGGGAACCTCTTGGTCGCCATTTCCACAACGGCTCCTCTGCCAGTTTTGCGATGTGAGCGATGGACTCCTCCGGTCGGATGGCCGCTGCTCGAATGTGATCGAAGATGAAGCTGTACTTCTGAAGCTCATCGCTCTTCTCGAGGAAGAGCCCACCCGTGGCGTTCTCCGCGTACACCACATCGGGATCACTCTGCTCGGGGAAGCTGAGAATGGTGAACGTGCCATCCATGCCGGCGTGCGCCCCCACCTCGAACGGCAGGACCTGGAGCGTCACGTTCGGCAACTCCGCCACTTCCGCCAACCGCCTGAGCTGACCACGCATCACCGCGTCGCCGCCCACCGGCCTGCTCAGCACCGCCTCGTCGAGCACCACCCACAGATCGACCGGATCGTCCTGGGTCAACAACGACTGACGGCCCAGTCGGACACGCACCCGCTGCTGCACCTGATCGACGGTGAAGTCCGGGCGGGCCGCCCGGATCATCGCCCCGGCGTACTCCTCGGTCTCCAGCAGGCCGGGAACGACCTGCTGCTCGTACGCCCGGATCGAGCTGGCCGCCGCCTCCAGCCCGACGTACGCGCCGACCAGCACGGTGCTGTACGGATGCCACCACCCCTTCTGGCGGGCCTCCCGGGCGATCTGGACCAGCTCGTCGCTCTCCGCCCCGATGACGCCGTAGATCCGCAGCATGTCCCGCACGTCGCGCGGGGTGGCCGAGGTGTGCCCGGTCTCGATCCGGGAGATCTTGGAGGCCGAGCACTCCAGCTGCTCGGCCACCGCCTCGATGGTGATCCCCGCGGACTCCCGCTGCCGGCGCAGCTCGGCGCCGAGTCGGCGACGCCGGATGGTGGGGCTGCGGCGCTCGGTCACCGCGCCACCTCGGACGTTGCCGGCCGGGGCCGGTTCCTGACGCTCACCGAGTTACCTCCGGTCACTCGCGCCTGCGTCGACAGCCGCCGAGGGCGCGACCGACGAACGGCGGACGATCGTTCGCGGCAGGGGGTGGTGCCGGTCGTCGGCCGGCCGCGGCGGGCGAAACCCGGCACCAGTGTGCCGCCCGGAGGTCACCGCCATCAAGCGCCTCGATTCCGTGTCGTGCTCACGTATCGGCAAAACTCGACGTGCAACTTGCATGAAGCACGCCACTGATGCAGGCTGTCCGTATGGCTCGGGTTACGCACAGTCTCCGAACGCTTCCCAGGCGTGGTGACCCCACCCGCGTCGGACGACCCTCGCGCCAGCCCGGCCACACCGCAACGAGACCTGCTCCGGGCTGAATGACCCCGCCGCTGCACGTCCCAGGGACTGCGGCGGTGGGAGCGGTGCCCGGAAGCAACTCCGGTGCTGGTCGGGTGGCGGTTCGCCACCAGCGGGTACGGCCCGGCCACCACCACCGATCCACCGGTACGCGAGGCACGACCCCGGCAGCCGGACCAGCAGCATCTTCCCCCCGATCAGCTCCGGTCGGCCCGCGAGCCGGCCATGTCTCCCCAGGAGCCCATGTGCTTCCCCGCTCCGGTGACGTACTGCACGTGACTCGCGCGGCGAGTGTCCAGTTCCTCAGACCGATCACCTTCCGGGTGATCCGAGTGCTCGACTGGCCGACGTACGACGGTTGGCTCTGGATCGAAGGCTACGAGTTGAACGCGGCGGGGGACGCGGTCAACCGGCGTTCGATCTTCGTACAGCAGGCCGGGCTCCGGCAGCTGCGGGCCGCGCCCGCCCCGCGACAGCACACCGTGCGGACGCGGCGGCCGGTCAACCGCAGCCCGATCCCGGTCGGCTGACCGGGCGAATCCCGGTCGGGGGGCGTGCCGTTCGCCATAGAATCGGTACGCCCACCCCGGCGAAGTCACCACCCGCGCGCGTCCCGGACCCCGAACCTGGGATGGAAATGGTCACTATGCCCGCCGCGCGCCGGCAGCACAGGTCCCGCATCGGTTACGCCTTCGGGCTGCTGGTGCTGGTCGGAGCCGTCACCGCCCTCGTGCTGGTGGTGCGCTATCCGGCCGAGTCCGCGACCCGGCTCGCCGAACCGGTCCCCGCGCCGGAGATCACCGTGGTCCGGGAGGGCGACACGCCTCCGGACGACGCCCTGGCCGTCGACGGCACCGGCGGAGCCGGCCTTGAGACCGCTCCGTCCGCGGACGAAGCCGGGACCGGCGGCCAGGCGGCGCAGGACGGGGTCACGGCGGCGGCCGGCCCCACCCGGCCGGCGCCGACCCAGCAGACACTCAGCCAGTCGCTCTTCTACTCCGGCCTGCTCGGGCTGGCCATCTCGCTGGCCGGCCTCGGGCTGGTCGGCACCAGACGCCGGATGTGGTGACCGCCGGGATGGGGTGACGGCCGCGCCGCTGCGTCAGCGCGTGGCGGTGGCCTCGGGCGAGGGCCGGCCCGAGCTGGCGGAGGTGGACGCCGAGGGCGACCGTGACTCCGTCGCCTCCGCGACCACCAGCGTCACCTCGTCACCCCGGGCCACCGGCTCGCCGGCGGCCGGATCGGTCTCGATCACCGTGCCGGCCGGCTGGTCCGACGGCCGGGTCTGGACCCGGTACGCCAGCCCGAGCCGGTCCAGCAGCGACTGCGCCGTCGTCCGGGACAGGCCGGTCAGCGCCGGCATCGGAATCCGGGCGGCGGCCGTCGTGGTCGGCGGGGAACTCGGCGGCTCGGTGGTCGGCGCGGTGGTGGTCGGCGCCGCGCTGGTCACCGGCGCGCTGGTCGGCACGGGCGGAGGCGTCGGGGTCGGCGCGTCGTCCCGGGCCGACCGCAGCACCAACCACACACCCGTACCGATCACCGCCACCAGGAGCAGGGCCAGGATGCCGAGCAGGATCGGCAGCCACCAGCGCCGGCCACGCTGGTCGTCCGGGTACCACTCGGCGGGCTCGCGGTAGTCGGCCGGCCGGGGCACCGGCACCCCGGCCCGCCCGGACCAGACCGGCGGAGCGGGTGGCGGGGTGCCGGCCGCGTCCGGCGGCAGCGGACGCGTCGCGTCGACCGGCTCATGCCGGGCGGTCGCGTCCAGCGGCTCATGCCGGGCGGTCGCGTCCAGCGGCTGCTGGTCGGCCGGCTGGCCGGCGGGGTGGGGCAGCGGACGGGTCGGATCGGCGCCGGGCTGGTCGCCGCGGGGCAGCGGCCGGGTGGCGTCGTCGGCGGGGGGCTCCTGACGGTCGTCGCTCATCGCACGTCCTCTCCGCACGGGGCGCGGCGGGCACGACCCCCGATCGTCCAAGGTAGCCGTCCGGTGCACCGGTCGCCGGGACCGGCGCGGCGACCCGCCCGGCAGCGACCCGGGCGCGGTCGGTCAGGGCTCCGGGGAGCCGGTGGGTGCCGGCGACTCGTCGCCGCAGGAGAGCGCCACCGCGTCGTTCCAGTGCGCCGTGCTGCCCGCCGCCGGGTCCAGCGCGGTCACCCGACCGACCCGGCCGGTCCGGTACCGCGGGTACAGCCCCTGCTCGCCGAGCTCGTCCGCGGCCTTGGCGCACCGCTCACCGACCAGGTCGGGAACGGTGACCTCGGGCGCGGGGCCGCTGACGTACACCTGGACGGTCGTGCCCCGGCGGACCGGTGCGCCGGCGGCGGGCTGGGTGCGCACCACCTCGCGGCCGGCGCCAGCGCCGAAGACCAGTCGCCAGCCGAGCTTGCGCTGGTGCAGCTCGTCGCGGGCCCGCTCGAAGTCCGTACCCACCAGGGGCGGCACGGTCAGCCCGCCGGCGGACGTCGGCGGCGTGGTGGGGCGGGTGGTGGTCGGCTCGGCGGTGGACGGCTGCGGCGCCGAGGCGGACGTCTCGCCCGGGTCGGACGTCTCGCCCGGGTCGGACGTCTCGTCGGCGCTCGGTGACGCCGCCCCGGCCGGTGCCGTCGGCGCGGCGGACGGCTGCCCGTCCTGACCGGCCAACACCCAGCCGACGCTCCCGCCGATGGCGGCCAACAGGACGGTCGCCAACGCCCCGCCGAGCAGCAACCTGGCCCGGCCCGGCCGCCCGGCCGACCCGTCGTCTACGTCCGTCATGGCGCCCCCACCTCGTCACCGGCGACGGTACCGGGCGACGCACCGGGGCCTGCGCGGCACACCGGTCACCGCCCCGGCCGCTCACCGCCCCGGCCGCCGTTCCCCACACCGCGCGGCGCCCACCGGTCACCGCTCGTGGTCCCGGCCGGCAGCGCTCGCCGCGCCGATCGGCGGACGTTACGCTCCCGGCATGGCTGCACGGAGCTGGGGAGGCGCGGTCGCCACCGCGATCGGTGTCGCTGCCGGCCTGGGCGCGGCCCAACTGGGTTTCGGCTACGGACTGGGCATCGTCAACTGGGCGCCGGCCGGCGCCGGCACCACCGAGGCCACCTGGTTCGCGAGTCTGGCCTGGGCGACCTGGGTCGCCGCCGTCTCCACCGTCGGCGGGGCGGTCTGCGCCCAACGACTGTACGAGCGCGGCGAGGACACCGAGCCGGGCGGCGGCCTGCAGCGGGTGACCCTGGCGGTCGCCGCCGCGGTCGGTGGGCTGATCACCGTCCTGCTGGTCGCCGTGCCCGCCCGCGCGGCGGTGGTGCCCGGCACCTTCTCCCCGCAGAGCCTCGCGGCCGGGTACGCCGGCCTCGGAGTGCTGGTGGGCCTGCTGGCGGCGGTCTGGGCGCTGCGGTCGAGGGCCGCCGCCCACAACATCGTCGGCACGGTCGGCTGGCTCTGGCTGCTCGCCGTCGTCTCGGTCGTGGACGGGGTGCTAGCCGGCCGCGGCGTGCGCACCGCCCAGCTGGGCATCTGGCAGATCAGCGCGGACCGTCCCGCCTTCTGGCTCCGCGACTACCTCTACTTGCCCGGCGCGCTGCTCGCGGCCGGCTCCGCGCTGGTGATCGGCGCGCTCGCCGCCCGGCGTACGGCCCGGTTGCCGCACCGACGACTGGGCGCCGCGGTGTCCGGGGCGGCCGGTCCGCTGCTGGTGGCAATCGCCTACCTCCTCGCCGTGCCCCGGTTGGCGACGATCGCGCCGGAACAGGTCTCCGCCCACCTCGTCGCGCCGTACGCGGTGATCGTCGGGGCGGCCGGTTCGCTGCTGGTGGCCGCGCTCGCTCAGCGGGCCGAGCAGCGACGGGCGGTACGCGACCCTGGGCCCGTGCCCCGCCAGCGGACGGGCGGACCGGACGACCGGGGAGCGCTCGACGCGCCGGCGGGCCGTCCCCCGGCGGCGCCGGTCCGGACCGGTGCCGCCGGATCGGCGGCGGACGGCCCGGCGACCCGGGGTCCGTCCACGAGCGGCACGGCGGCGAGCGGGGCGAAGCCGGGGCGGCCGGCATCGGAGCCGGTCGGCGGGGCACCGGCCACGACGGCCGAGCCGCTCGGAGCGCCGACGGCGGCCGAGCCGGAGAACACCCGGCCGGCCACCGGGCGGGCCCGACCGCCGCTCGGCAGCCGGACCGACCCGGCGGCCGACCCGGACGATGAGTCGGCGACGACGGCCGCCCCACCGCCGCCCACCACCGGGGACCGGCCGGTGCCCAGGGCACGCCGGAGCCGCTGACCCGCGGTCGGCGGGCCGGTCCGGCCGCGGAGCGGTCAGTCGACCGGCCAGGTGTGCACCGGCTCGTTGGTGCGCTGCAGTTCGGCGTAGCGGCCGGCCATGTGGTGCAGGGCGGCGTCCCGGTCCATCCCGTGCCGGCGCTCGGCGGCCCGGACGGCCTCGGTCTGCCACACCGCGCCGTTACGACCGGTACGACACCGCTGCTCGATGATGCCGAGCAGCCGGTCCCGCTCGGCCGGCGCCACCCCGAACCGGTCCAGCCCGGTGGCCGCCGCGGGTAGCAGCGTGTCGAGCACCAGCTTGGTCACCGGCACGTCACCGAGCTGCGGCCAGCGCAGCACGGCGTCGATGCCGCGCCGGGCGGCGGCGTGGAAGTTCTCCTCGGCGGAGCTGAAGGTGAGCTGGCTCCAGATCGGCCGGTCGGACTCGGCCAGCCCGCGGGCGAGCCCGAAATAGAAGGCGGCGTTGGCCAGCATGTCCACCACGGTCGGGCCGGCCGGCATGACCCGGTTCTCCACCCGCAGGTGCGGGCGGCCGTTCATGATGTCGTACACCGGGCGGTTCCAGCGGTAGACCGTGCCGTTGTGCAGCCGCAGTTCGGCCAGCTGCGGGACCCCGCCGGCGTGCAGCACCTCGACCGGGTCCTCCTCCTCGGAGATCGGCAGCAGCGGCGGGAAGTACCGGACGTTCTCCTCGAACAGGTCGAAGATCGAGGTGATCCAACGCTCGCCGAACCACACCCGGGGGCGTACGCCCTGGGCCTTCAGCTCGTCCGGTCGGGTGTCGGTGGCCTGCTCGAACAGGGCGACCCGGGTCTCCGCCCAGAGCTGCCGGCCGTAGAGGTACGGCGAGTTCGCGCCGACGGCGACCTGGACGCCGGCGATGGCCTGGGAGGCGTTCCAGTAGTCGGCGAAGCTGTCCGGCGCCACCTGGAGGTGGAACTGGAGGCTGGTGCAGGCGGCCTCGGGGGCGATCGAGTCGGTGTGCGTCTGCAGCCGCTCGACGCCCCGGATGTCGAGCTCGATGTCCTCCCCCCGGGCCCCGACGATCTGGTCGTTGAGCACCCGGTACCGCTCGTCGGTGGAGAGGTTGTCGACCACCAGGTGCCGCTCGGTGAGGGTGGGCAGGATGCCGACCAGCACGATCCGGGCGTCGGAGCGGGCCGCGCGCTCGTCCGCGCGGTCGAGGCTGTGGCGCAGGTCCCGCTCGTAGTCGGCGAAGCCGGTGCCCTCGATCAGCCGCGGTTCGGCGTTCAACTCGAGGTTGAACTGACCGAGCTCGGTCTGGAAGAGCGGGTCGGCGATGTCGGCGAGGATCTGGTCGTTGCGCATCGCCGGCTCGGCGGCCGGGTCCATCAGGTTGAGCTCGATCTCCAGCCCGGTCATCGGCCGGTCCGCATCGAAGCCGAAGTCGTCCAGCATCAACGCGAAGACGTCCAGGCAGCGCCGGACCTTCTGCCGGTAGCGGACGCGGTCCTCCCGGGAGAACGCGCCCTGCTCGACGTCCCTGCCCATGTGCCCTCCAGGCGCGAGGCGCCGCGGGATCGTGCCGTCCCGCCGCGCGTGTGGAACACCACCGTAAGAGCGCCCCCCGCGCCGGGGCCAGAGCCGGACCGGCGGGTGCTCGGGCCCTCTCTACCCACCGGCCGGCGCCCCCACCCGGGCGACCGGCGGCCAACCGGTGACGATGCACACGACAGACGACGCGGCCCCCGCCCGGGAGAGGGCAGGGGCCGCGAGGCGTGCAGCGGGAGGTCAGGCCTGGCGTACGGCCTCGCCCTCGATCTCGATCTTGATCTTCTTGCCGACCAGCACGCCGCCGGTCTCCAGCGCCACGTTCCAGGTGAGGCCGAACTCCTCACGGTCGATCTCGGTGGTGGCGGTGAAGCCGAAGACGTCGGTGCCGAAGGGGGTACGGCCGACGCCCTCGAACTCGACCTCCAGCTCGACCGGACGGGTCACGCCCTTCACGGTCAGCTCGCCCAGCAGGACGAACTCGTTGCCGTTGCGGGACTTGACCCCGGTGCTGCGGTACTCCAGCGTCGGGAACGCCTCGACGTCCAGGAACTCCGGGCTGCGCAGGTGGGCGTCGCGGTCGGCATGCTTGGTGTCGATGCTGGCCGCCTGGATGGTGGCGGTGACCGAGGACTGCAGCGGGTCCTCCGCGACGGTGACGGTGGCGGTCGCGTCGGCGAACTCGCCGCGGACCTTGCTGACCATCATGTGCCGGGCGACGAAGCCGACCCGCTTGTGCGCCGCGTCCAGCAGGTAGGTGCCCGGGGTGGGGATGGTAAGGCCTTCCCAGTCGCGGGTAACCGACTCGGTGCTGCTGGTCATGGAACTGCCCTCCGGGGGAAAGATTGTTTAGTAGCCCAACGACTGACGTAGCAACTATAGCCGTAGCAATATTCCGTGTGTCAAGCACTGTTAGGATGGCCAGGTGGACGAGAACGTGTTCGACGACCCCCGCATCACCGCCATCGGCCTGTTCTTCGAGGTGTACGCCGGGCTGTCCGCCCGGTTCAACGCCGACTTCGAGGAGCACGACCTCTCCGGGGTGGAGTTCGAGGTGCTGATGCGGCTCGCCCGTTCCCCCGGCCACCAGCTGCGGATGACCGACCTGGCCGCGCAGACCTCGCTCTCCACCAGCGGCGTCACCCGGGTGGTCGACCGGATGGAGCGGGACGGCCTGCTCTGCCGTCGCGCCTGCCCGTCGGACCGGCGCAGCTCGTACGCGGTGGTCACCGCCGCCGGCCTGCGGCGGCTGGACGAGACCCTGCCCGGGCACCTGCGGATCATCGAACAGTGGTTCACCGGGCAGCTGGAGCCAGCGGCGCTCGCCGCCCTGCTGGAGGGGCTGCGGCGGGTGCGCGACGCCGTGCACCCGGGCGCGGTCGCCGGCAGCACCGCGCCCGGGTGCACGGACGAGGCCGCCAGCCGGGCCTGACCGCCCGACCCCACCGGCAGAACCACCGGCAGAACTGCGCCACCCGGCTGGCCAACCTCGTCAATGCCCGCGAATCGGGCGAGCCGGCTGGCTAGCCTTCGTGCTGCGGGGGCGCACCGGGGGGTGCCGGCGCGAGCGATTGAGCGAGGGGTGTGTCCAGGGGGTTCATCGCTCGCGCCTCCCCCGCGCCACCCACCCGCTCGCCCAGCAGCTCCCGCTCGTCCGGCAGCAGGGTGATCCCGCTGTCCCGACAGACCCGCTCAAGGCGCTCCCGCGCCGCCGCGTCGCCGGTGCTCGCGGCCAGCCCGACCAGCGCCTCGACCACCTCCCGCCGGTCCTGCCCGCGCGCGCCGGCCCGCACCGCCGCCCCGAACCACTCGGCTGCCAACTCCCGGTCACCGCGCCGCAGCGCCACCATGCCCTCGATCAGCGCGCAGATCCCCTCCTCGGGCCGCCCGCCGGCCGGATCCGCCGGCGACCCGGCAGGTCCCACCGTCGGGCCTTCATTATCGGCGGGCGACCCGGTCGGCCGGGCGCCGCGCGGGGACGGCAGCGCCGGCCGTCCGTCGCAGCGCAGGTCGGCCAGCACCTCCGCCGCCTCGTCCGCCCGCCCGGCGCGGGCCAGCGCCAGCCCGACCGTGCCCAGCACCCGGCGCCGGTGCCCGGGGTCGCCCAGTTCGGCGAGCGCGGCGGCCACCCGGCCGCCCTGCTCGACCGCCTCGGCGTACCGGCCCTGTAGGCGGGACACCTCGGCCAGGTTGGCCCGGGCCAGCACCCGCAACCGGCGCTCACCGCACTGGGCCGCGAGCCGGTCCACCGCGGCCAGCCGCCGCCGGGCACCCGTCAGGTCGCCGAGCCGGATGTCGTGCCAGGTGAGGTTGTTCTGGGCGACCGCCATGTCCCGGGTCCGGCCGTGTCGGGAGGCCAGGGCGAGCACCAGCTCGGCCTGCTCACGGGCCTCGTCGTACCCGCCGGTGGCGTGCAGCAGCGCGCAGAGCACGGTCCGCGCCTCCAGTTCACCCGGCACGTCGGCGCCCGCCACGAAGGCGGCGAGCGCGGCCCGGGCGGCGGGCAGCTCCTGCGCCCCGGCGCCGTGCTCGGCCGCCAACCTGGCCACCCCGAGCTCGGCCCAGGCGCGCAGCACCGGGTCGGCGTCGGCGGTCCGCGGATCGGCCAGCAGCCGTCGCAGCCACTGCCGACCGGGGACGTCCCGGCCGCGCAGCCGCCACCAGCGGGTCAGCGCAGTGGCCAGCCGCAGCGCGGTCAGCGGGTCGTCGGTGGCCGCGTGTCCGAGCGCGGCGCTGATGTCGCTGGTCACCTCGTCGAGGCGGTGCACGGCCTCGGCCTGCTCGGCGCCGACCAGGTCCGGCGCGGTACGGACGACCAGCCCGGCGACCACCGTCGCGTGCCGGCGCCGGATCGGGGTCGCCTCACCCAGGCCGGTGGCCTGCTCGGCGGCGAAGTCCCGGACCGCGTCGAGCAGCCGGAACCGGAACTCACCGGCACCCCGGACGCTGAGCAGCCCGAGCTGAACCAGCCGGTCGAGCAGCGGCACGGGCTCGACCGCGGGCCCGTCCGGGTCCCCGGTGTCCGCCGGGTCGAGCAGCTCCTCGGCCAGCTCCACCGACCACCGGTTGGCGAACGCCGCGAGCCGGCGCAGGGCGGCCCGCTCCGGCTCGGCGAGCAGCCGGTAGCTGGTGGCGACCGCGTCCCGCAGCGTCACCGCCACCGCGGCCCGGGCATCAGCCGGCGGGGCGGCCGCCCGGGGGGCCGCCTCCCACCCGCGCCGGCCGGGGTCGGGGGCGGCCAGGTCGAGCACCCGGTCGCCGTACCGGTCGAGCAGTTCGGGCAGGTCCAGGATCCGGCCGCGGGCCGCCATCAGCTCGATCGCCAGCGGCAGCCCGCCCAGCCGGCGGACCAGCGCGGCGAGCGCGGGCAACTCGGTCGGGCCGGGTGGTTCCCGCCGCACCCGGCGCAGCCGGTCGGTGAACAGCACCACGGCCGGCCAGCGGTCCAGCCGGTCCGGGTCGACGTCCGGCGGCGGCACGTCCAGCGGCGCCACCGGGCGGACCAGCTCGCCGGGCAGGCCGAGAGGATGCCGGCCGGTCACCAGCACCCGCAGGTCGGGTACGGCGTCGGCGAGCCGCCGGACGGCCTCGGCGGCCGGGTCGGGCGCCCGCTCGACGGCGTCCACCAGCAGCAGCGCCGGCCGGCCACGCAGCCGGACGGCCAGCTCGGTGAGCCGGGCGGTGCCGAGCACCGCGCCGGCGGCGGCGAGCACGTCGGGCGCGTCCGAGCCCTCACCGACGAGCACCCCGGCCACCCCACCGGGATGCCGGTCGGTCACCGCGTGCGCCGCCGCCAGGCCCAGCGCCGTCTTGCCGACGCCGGCCAGCCCGACCAGGCTGACCACCGGCGGCGACCCGTCCGCGGTCAACAGCCCGACCAGCTCGGCCAGGTCGCGTTCCCGGCCGATCAACTCGACCGGCGGCGGCAGGGCGGTCGGCGTACCGGACGGGTCGGGCTGCCGCGGCCCGACCGGCCGGCGGGGCGGCGGGACGGCCCGGCCGCGGGCGCTGGCGAGGAACGCCGCGCGCGACCCGGCGGTCAACCCGAGGGCGTCCGCGACCAGCGCGGCGGTGGTGCGCTGCGGCCGGTGGGACCGGCCGCGCTCCAGGTCGCGGACCGTCCGCACGCCGATCCCGGCCCGCTGCGCCAACTCGGCCTGGGTGAGCCCGGCGGCCAGCCGGTGCCGGCGCACCAGCTCCCCGATCGGGGTACGACCACCCGGCCCGGACGGATGATCATGATCCGGAGTCATGGGCAGGGAATCTACGGACCGGATCCGACAGCCGGCAGCCCTGCGTCGGCTCACCGACGCAGGGCTGCGGATATCCGACAGGGCGGTGTGAACCCCGCCCTCCGGTCAGATGCCCAGGTCCCGGGCGATGATCAGGCGCTGCACCTCGGAGGTGCCCTCGCCGATCTCCAGGATCTTGGAGTCCCGCCAGAAGCGGGCCACCGGGTACTCGTTCATGAAGCCGTAGCCGCCGTGGATCTGGGTGGCCTCCCGGGCGTTGTCCACCGCGATGGTGCTGGCGTGCAGCTTGGCGATGGCGGCCTGCCGCTTGAACGGCTCGCCGGCGAGCATCCGGGCGGCGGCGTCGTAGTACGCCAGCCGGGCGGTGTACGCCTTCAGCTCCATGTCGGCGATCTTGAACTGGATCGCCTGGTAGTTGCCGATCGGCTGGCCGAACGCGTGCCGCTCCTTCGCGTACTTCAGCGACTCGTCGACGCAGCCCTGGGCGAGGCCGACGGCGAGCGCGGCGATGGCGATCCGGCCCTCGTCGAGGATCCGCAGGAACTGGGCGAAGCCGCGACCCCGCTCACCGAGCAGGTTGGCCGCCGGCACCCGGCAGTCGTCGAAGGTCAGCTCGTGGGTGTCCGAGGCGTTCCAACCCACCTTCGAGTACGCCGGCGCCACGGTGAAGCCCGGCGTCCCCGACGGGACGATGATGGTGGAGAGCTCCTTGGAGCCGTCCGGCTTCGTGCCGGTGACCGCGGTGACGGTGACCAGCGCGGTGATGTCGGTGCCGGAATTGGTGATGAACGCCTTCGACCCGTTGATCACCCACTCGTCGGTGGACTCGTCCAGCACCGCCCGGGTCTGGGTGCCACCGGCGTCCGAGCCGGTGCCCGGCTCGGTCAGCCCGAAGCCGGCCAGCGCCTCACCGCTGAGCAGCTTCGGCAGCCAGGTCGCCTTCTGCTCGTCAGTGCCGAAGCGGAAGATCGGCATCGCGCCGAGGGAGACCGCCGCCTCCAGGGTGATCGCCACGCTGGAGTCGACCCGGGCCAGCTCCTCCAGGGCCAGGCAGAGCGCGAAGTAGTCGCCGCCCATCCCGCCGTGCTCCTCGGGGAAGGGCAGGCCGAACAGGCCCATCTTGCCCATCTGCCGGACGATCTCGTACGGGAAGGTGTGCTGCTCGTAGTGCTCGGCGATGACCGGTGCGACCACCTCGCGCGCGAAGTCCCGCACGCTGGACCGCAGCGCCTCTTGCTCCTCGCTGAGCCGGAAGTCCATCTGATCCTCCTGTGTGGCTGGTCCGCCGGCGCTCGTGACGCCGGAACGGGTCGCTCGTGCGGTGCGGGGTGCGCGTCGGGCCGGGATGCGGCAGGCGCGCCGGTCAGACCGGAGTGACGCCGTGCCGGCGCCTGGAGAAGTGCCGCTCCTTGCCGCGGGCCGCGGTGAACCGGCGGACCAGCTCGTCGCGCAGCTCGTGCGGCTCGACGATCGCATCGATCACCAGCTCGCTGGCGAGCCGGACCACGTCGATGTCGCGCTCGTACTCCTCGCGCTTCGCGGCCACGAACGCGGCCCGATCGGCCTCGTCGGAGATCGCGGCGATCTTGTTGGCGTAGACGGCGTTGACCGCGGCCTCCGCGCCCATCACCGCGATCTTCGCGGTGGGCAACGCGATCGTCGCGTCCGGCTCGAAGCCGGGGCCGGCCATCGCGTAGAGGCCCGCGCCGTACGCCTTGCGGACCACCACACAGATCTTGGGTACGGTCGCCTCGGAGATCGCGGTGATCATCTTGGCGCCGTGCCGGATGATGCCCTGCTTCTCCACCGCGCTGCCGACCATGAACCCTGGCACGTCGCTCAGGAACAGCAGCGGCACGTTGAACGCGTCGCAGAGCTGCACGAACCGGGTCGCCTTGTCGGCCGAGTCGACGAAGAGCACCCCGCCCTTGAACATCGAGTTGTTGCCGACCACGCCGACGACCTCGCCGTTCAGCCGGCCGAAGCCGATGGTCAACTCCTTGGCCCAGAGCGCCTGGATCTCGAAGAAGCTGCTGTCGTCGAGCAGGCCCCTGACGTACCGACGCATGTCGAAGGCCTGCCGCTCGCTGGCCGGCACCAGCGCGGCCAGGTCGACCTTGTCGGACGCCGGCACCGCCTCGGCGGCCGGCGGCTGCTGCTGCCAGTTGGACGGCAGGTACGACAGGTAGGTCTTCACCACGTCCAGGGCGTCGGCCTCGGTCTTGCAGAGGAAGTGCCCGACGCCGGACTCGGCGCAGTGCACCTTGGCCCCGCCCATCGCCTCCAGCGTGGTCTTCTCGCCGGTGACCATCTCGACCATCCGGTCGGAGCCGAGGTACATGCTGGCGTTGCCGTCCACCATGGCCACCACGTCGCAGAACGCCGGAATGTACGCCCCGCCCGCCGCGCTGGGCCCGAACAGCGCGCAGACCTGCGGGATCGCCCCGGAGGCGCGGACCTGGTTCCAGAAGATCTTGCCGGCGCCGCGCCGGCCGGGGAAGAGGTCGACCTGGTCGGTGATCCGGGCACCGGCCGAGTCGACCAGGTAGACCATCGGCACGCCGGTGGCGTACGCCCGCTCGATGATCCGGATGATCTTCTCGACGGTACGCGCGCCCCAGCTGCCGGCCTTGACCGTGGAGTCGTTGGCCATCAGGCAGACCTGGCGACCGTCGACGGTGGCGGTGCCGGTGACGACGCCGTCGGCGGGCAACCCCTCGGCCATGGCGTTCCCGTAGAGACCGTCCTCGACGAAGGAGCCCTCGTCGACCAGGAGCGCGACCCGCTCGCGGGCGAAGAGCTTGCCCTTGGCGGCGTTGGCCGCGTGGTACTTGTCCGCACCGCCGGCCCGGGCGCGCTTGCGCAGCTGCTCCAGTGCCTCACCGTCGAGCGTCACGCCGACTCCCTCACCCCACGCGCCGCGGGGCGCGCTCGACCGACCTGAACGATCGTTAGGCTAGCGTATCCGGGCCCGCTCCGGCGAGCCCGGCGAGCCGCCACCGGCCACGCGGCGCGTCTCATGAGGTCAGCACCACCGCCAGGCCCCGAGCCGCCGCCCGCAGCCGGTCCGCGCCGATCTCCCCCCGTACGGCCCGGACGTGCTCGGCGCCGAGGGCGGCGAGCAGCGTGTGCGCGTCCGCGGCTGGGTCGGGCCGGCCGGCGAGGAGCAGGGTCACGTGCCGGTGCCAGAACCGGTACGCCCCGATCCGGTACCGCGCGCCGGGGGTGGCCGTCTCGGAGACCCGGACCAGGTCCAGATGTTCGAGCAGGTAGTCGAGGTACGCGTCGACGAAGGCGGTCAACCGCTCGCGCGCCGCCGGCCGCGCGTCGGCCGGCCCTGGCCCGAGTGGCGCCGGACCGAACAGGATCGCCTCCTGGAGCCCTCGCTCCTGCTCGTCCAGGAGCGCGGTGGCGAGGCCGGCCCGGTCACCGAAGCGCCGGAACAGCGTCCCCTTCCCAACCCCGGCGGCGGCCGCGACCGCGTCCATCGAGACGGACTCCACGCCCCGCTCCCGAAAGAGGGTGGCGGCGGCGTCCAGCACGACCGCCCGGTTGCGGGCCGCGTCCGCCCGCTCGCGGGGTGGTGTCGCACGCAACTCCAGCAGCTCCACCGGAGGGGTGGCGGAAGCGGACTGTGGTCCGCTATGGTTCCGAGGCATAAACGGACCTTAGTCCACTTCATCGGAGGTTGCCATGACCGCTCTCATCACCCGCGACGAGCTGCGGGCCGCCGTCGACGCCGGCAGGGTGACCGTCGTCGACGCGCTCGGCGGCGAGTACTACGCCCGGCAGCACCTGCCCGGTGCCGTCCCGCTGGTGGAGGCCGATGTCGCCGACCGGGCCGGCGAGCTGCTGCCGGACCGGGACGCCCCGATCGTCACCTACTGCTCCAACCCGTCCTGCCCGAACAGCGGCCGGGTCGCCGACCGGCTCACCGCCCTCGGTTACACCGACGTGCGCAAGTACGCCGAGGGCATCGAGGACTGGGTGGCCGCAGGCCTGCCCACCGAGTCCGGCGCGCTGACCCGCTGAACCCGACCCGGGGCGCGCGACCACGCGCGCCCCGGGTCGACCGCGGGCCGCCGAGGATGGCCCGAGCCCCGACGAGTTTCCGGACATCATATTGATGAATAGCTATTGATGCGGCTAGGCTTCTCGGCACCCCCACCCGATTGGAGTGAGCCATGAACTCACGTATCGGCCGGTTCGCCGTGGCCGCCCTCGCCACGGCCACCGCAACCCTCGGCGTCACGGTCGCCAACCCCGCACCCGCGTCCGCCGCCGCGACCATCTGCTACAACACCAGCCAGGCGCCGAGCTACGTCAACGTGGCCAACCAGGCCGCCTCGATCTGGAACAACGCCACCACCAACCTGACCCTCACCGCGAACTGCGGCTCCAACCTGCGGATCTACCAGATCACCGGTGGCGGTTCGTACGCGGTGCGCACCAGCCTGGGCAACGGAAGCGTCTACATCGACACCCAGCAGGCCGCGCAGTACAGCCCGCTGCGGATCATGACGCACGAGATCGGGCACATCCTCGGCCTGCCCGACAACTACAACGGCAACTGCGCGATCCTGATGTCCGGCGGCAGCGCCGGCACCAGCTGCACCAACCCGTACCCGAGCACCACCGAGGCGAACCGGGTGAGCAGCCTGTTCGCCGGCAGCTTCCGCGGCACCGCCAGCACCGGCAGCGCCGTCTTCCAGGACAGCTGGCCGGCCCTGCTCACCACCGGGCGCTGACCGCACCGGCACGACGGAGGGGCCGGCATCCCGCCGGCCCCTCCCGCCGTTCTCCCGGTGTCTTCCGCCGGGTGCCTCCTGCCGTCTCGCGCGCGGCGTCAGGCGGGCATCGGCGTCAACCGGGTACGCGGCCCGGCGCGCAGGACGCCACTGGGCAGAGACTTGTCGAGCAGGCTCTCGGCCAGCTCGGCGGCCTCGATCAGCGCATCCAGGTCGATGCCGGTGTCGATGCCCATGTCGTGCAGCATGTGCACCGCCTCCTCGGTGGCCAGGTTGCCGCTGGCGCCCGGGGCGTACGGGCAGCCGCCGAGGCCGCCGACGCTGGCGTCGAACTCGGTGATGCCCAGCTCCATCGCGGTGAGCAGATTGGCCAGGGCGGTGCCCCGGGTGTTGTGGAAGTGCAGCAGCACCGGGACGTGCGCCTCGCGGTCCCGTACGGCGGTGACCAGCTCGCGGACCCGTCGGGGCGTACCCATGCCGGTGGTGTCGCCGAACGCGACCCGGTCGGCGCCGTCGCGGACCACCCGCTCGACGATGCCGGCGACCCGCTGCGGGTCGACGTCCCCCTCGTACGGGCAGCCGAAGCTGGTCGCCACGATCACCTCGGCCCGGGCGCCCGCGCCGTGCAGCAGGTCGATCAGCTCGGCGATGTCGTCCAGCGACTCGGCGGTGGAGCGGTTGACGTTGCGCCGGTTGTGCGTGTCGCTGGCGGAGACCACCACCTCGATCTCGGTGAACCCGGCCGTCAGCGCCCGCTGGGCGCCCCTGGTGTTCGGCACCAGCGCGGAGTAGCGCACCCCGTCGGCCTTCGTCGCCTGCCGCCACACCTCGTCCGCGTCGGCCATCTGCGGGATCGCCTTCGGGTGCACGAACGACACCGCCTCGATCCGCCGCACCCCGGTGCGCGAGAGCGCGTCCAGCAGCCGCACCTTGGCCTCGGTCGGGATCGGCTCCTCGTTCTGCAGCCCGTCCCGCGGCCCCACCTCTCGGATGGAAACGGATCCCGGCAGTCCCGCCATAAGGGGTCACCTCACTGTGACGTAGTGCTGTGCTGGTCCCCCCAGCATCCCACCCTCGCCACCGTCCCTGTCGATCAAGAGGTTTGCGTCTCGTTCGGGCACGGATCCGACGCAAACTTCTTGATCAACGGGGCGGGGCGGGGCGAGGCGGGGGCGCAGGGTCAGCGCATGCGGGTGATCAGGGCGGTGTCGTAGGTGCCGGAGAGGAACTCGTCGTTCTGCAGCAGCTCGGCGAAGAAGGGGAGGTTGTTCTTGGGGCCGGCGATCTGGAAGTCGGCCACCGCTGCCCTTGCCCGGTCGATCGCCTCGGCGCGGGTGGCGCCGGTGAGGATCAGCTTGGCCAGCAGGCTGTCGTAGAACGGGGTCACGGTGTTGCCCTCGGTGTAGCCGGAGTCGACGCGGACGCCCTCGCCGGTGGGCTCCACCCAGGTGGTGATCACGCCGGGGCCGGGCAGGAAGCGCTTCGGGTCCTCGGCGTTGATCCGCAGCTCGATGGCGTGCCCGCGCGGGGCGAGCGCGTCCGGGTCGAAGGTCGGCGGCAGGCCGGCCGCCACCCGCAGCTGCTCCTCGACCAGGTCGATGCCGTAGACGTACTCGGTCACCGGGTGCTCGACCTGCAGCCGGGTGTTCATCTCCAGGAAGAAGAACTCGCCGGTGGCCGGATCGAGGAGGCACTCCACCGTGCCCGCGTTGCGGTAGTTCACCGCCTCGCCGGCGCGTACCGCCGCCGCCAGGAACCGCTCCCGCAGCTCCGGGGAGACCGCCGGGGACGGGGACTCCTCGACCAGCTTCTGGTTGCGCCGCTGCACCGAGCACTCCCGCTCGCCGAGCGCCACCACCCGACCGTCGGCCAGGCCGAGGATCTGCACCTCGACGTGGCGTACCCGGGGGAAGTAGCGCTCGATCAGCACCGAGCCGTCGCCGAACATCCGCTCGGCGAACGCGCGGACCTTGTCGTACTCGGTGCGCAGCGCGGCCTCGTCGTTCGCCACGCCCATGCCCATGCCGCCGCCGCCCGCGGCGGCCTTGACCATCACCGGGTAGCCGATCTCCGCGGCGGCCGCCACGGCCGCGTCCAGGTCGGCCGCCGGGTCGGTGGTGCCGGGCGCGACCGGCACCCCGGCCGCCGCCATCAGGTTCCGGGCGTTGATCTTGTCGCCCATCGCGCTGATCGCGTCCGCGCCGGGCCCCACCCAGATCAGGCCGGCGGCCTCGACGGTACGGGCGAACTCCGCGTTCTCCGACAGGAAGCCGTAGCCGGGGTGGATCGCACGGGCGCCGGTCTTGGCGGCGGCGGCGAGGATCGCGTCGGCGTTGCGGTAGCTCTGGGCCGGGTTGGCCGGGCCGATCTGGACGGCCTCGTCAGCCTCGGCGACGAACGGCAGCTCGGCGTCGGCCTCCGAGTACACCGCGATCGCCCGGATCCCGAGCTTCTTCGCGGTACGGATGATCCGGCGCGCGATCTCGCCGCGATTGGCGACCAGCAACGACTCGATCATGTTTCCTCCAGCGTCCGGGGGTGGGGACGGATGCTAGGGAACCACGAGCCGCCGGTCGCGCACGACCCGCCCGTCCCCACGCGGCGACGGGGCCCGCGGGTCAGGCCGGGTCGGTGGGGGCGAGCAGGGCGGCGAGGGTGGCCGCACGCAGCAGCGCCGCGCGCCGCCGCCGGTCGACCTCGCCGCCGAGGAACGGGGTGGAGTTCATCAGGCCGAACGCGGCGTGGGCCAGCACCCGGGCCTCCCCGGCGGGCAGGCCGGGGTGCAGCGCGGTCAGCACGGTCACCCACTCCTCCACGTAGAGGCGCTGGAGCTTGCGGATCCGCCGCCGCGGCTCGTCCGGCAGCCGGTCCAGCTCGTGCAGGTGCAGGGCGATCACCGCTGGGTTGGCCAGCGCGAACTCGACGTGGAAGTCGATCAGCGACTCCAGCGCGGCGCGCGGCTCGCCGGGCCGGCCGGCGGCCCGATCCTGGCCGCCCGCGAGCAGGCCCTCACTGACCGGCACCAGCGCGGCGACCAGCATCGCCTCCTTGCCGGCGAAGTGGTGGTAGAGGGCCGGCCCGGTGACCCCGGCGGCGGCGCCGATGTCGTCCATCGACACGCCGTGGTAGCCCCGGGCGGCGAAGAGGCCGACCGCGATCTCGAGGATCTCGTCCCGCCGGGACCGGCGACGACCCGCGCCCGTAGCGCCGCCCGCCCCGCCCCGCGCCTGCTGTTCCACCGCCACCGGGCCAGCCTAGACCGCGGGCGGGGCCGGACGGGCCGTTGGTTACCCGTCGGTCGCCTCACATCCCACCCCTTGACCCTGCACCCGGTTCAGGGCACAGGGTCGGTCGGCATGACCACCCCCGCGCTCGGCCGCGACTTCCGGCTGCTCTGGTCCGCCACCGTCACCTCCCGGTTCGGCGACGCCCTGCGTACGCCGGCCCTGGCGCTGCTGGCCGCCACGCTCACCCGCGACCCGCGCGCGGTGGCCGCGGTGACCGTGGCCGGGCAACTGCCGCCGCTGCTGTTCGGCCTGCTCGGCGGGGTGTACGCGGACCGCTGGGACCGGCGGCGGACGATGGCGGCGGTGGACGCCCTGCGCGCCTCGGTGGTCGGCGCGCTGGCCGTCGCGGTGGCCACCGGCCGGGCCGGGATCGCGGTGCTGGCCGGTGCGGCCTTCCTGCTCGCCACGCTGGGCGCCCTCTTCGACGCCGCCTCCTTCGCCCTGCTCCCGGCGCTCGTCCCGCCCACCGCCCTGCCCACCGCGAACGGGCTCCTGCAGGCCGGTGCGGCGGTGGCCGGCGGCTTCGTCGGCGTCCCGGTCGCCGGGGTGCTGTTCACCCTCGCCGCCGCCCTCCCGTTCGCGGTCGACGCCACCACCTTCGCGGTGGCCACCGCGCTGACCCTCGCCCTGGTCGGCTCCGACCGAGCGGCCGGGAGTACGCCCAGGCCCGGTCCCGGACGAGGGTGGACCGGGTTCGAGGGGGTGCGGTGGATCCGCCGGGACCGGGTGCTGTGGCGGGTCACGCTGCTGTCCGCCGGGTCGAACCTGGCGATCAGCGGCCTGATGGCGGTGCTGGTGCTCTACGCGCTGGACGTGCTGGCGGTGCCGGCCGACGGGTACGGGCTCTTCCTGGCCGGGGCGATCCTGGGCACCGTCGGTGGGGCGCTCGGCGCGGCGCGGTTCGCCGGCCGGCTCGGCACCACCGGCGCGCTCCGCCTGGTGCTGCTCGCCCAGACCGTCGCGCTGGTGACGTTCGCGCTGGCCCGGCACCCGGTGCCCGGCGGGTTGGCGCTGACCGTGCTGGCCGCCGGCACCGGCGTGTGGAACAGCCTGTGGGCGGCGTACGGGCAGCGGCACGTGCCGGCCGACCTGCTCGGCCGGGTCGGCGCGGCGCAGCGGGTGGTCGGCCTGCTCACCGCGCCCGTCGGCGCGACGCTCGCCGGGCTGGGCGGGGCGGCGTACGGGGTGGGCCCGGTCGTCGTGGCGGTGGCGGCGGTGTTCGGGCTGGTCACCGCGGTGGCCTGGCGGCTGCTGCGACCCTCGGCCATCGACGCGGGGGACCCGGGCGACGGCCGCGGCGCGGTGGCCGCGGCCGTCGGCGGGCCGGTCAGCCGACCAGGCCGCCGGGCTGGTCGCCCTTGACGACGGGCGCCCGGACCAGGTTGCCCCACTCGGTCCACGAGCCGTCGTAGTTGCGCACCTGCGGGAAGCCCAGCAGGTGGTGCAGCACGAACCAGGTGTGGCTGGACCGCTCGCCGATCCGGCAGTACGCCACCACGTCGTCCGCCGGGCTCAGCCCGAGCTGGTCGGCGTAGATGGCCCGCAGCTCGTCGGCGGACTTGAACGTCCCGTCGTCGTTCGCGGCGGACTTCCACGGCTTGCTCAGCGCGCCCGGGATGTGCCCGCCGCGCAGCGCGCCCTCCTGCGGGTAGTCCGGCATGTGCAGCATCTCGCCGGTGTACTCGCCCGGCGAGCGCACGTCGACCAGCGGCCGGCCGGCGGCGATGTGCGCCATGACCTGCTCCCGGTACGCCCGGATCGGCGCGTCGTTGCGCTCCGGCACCGGGTACTCGGCGCGCGGCCGGGTCACTTTCTCGCGGGTCAGCTCGCGCCCCTCGGCGACCCACTTCTGCCGGCCACCGTCGAGCAGCCGCACGTCGGCGTGGCCGAAGAGCGAGAAGACCCATAGGGCGTACGCGGCCCACCAGTTGAAGTTGTCGCCGTAGAAGACCACCGTGTCGCCCCGGCCGATGCCCTTGGCGGCGCACAGCTCGGCGAAGCTGGTCGCGTCGAGGTAGTCCCGGGTGACCTGGTCGTTCAGCTCGGTGTGCCAGTCGACCTTGACGGCGCCCGGGAGGTGGCCGGTGTCGTAGAGGAGCACGTCCTCGTCGGACTCGACCACCACGAGGCCCTCGTCGCCCAGGTGCTCGGCCAGCCACTCGGTGGTGACCAGGCGCTGCGGGTCGGCGTACGACTGGAGGCGGGGATTCGGATCGCTCGGCACAGGCATGATCCCCAAGGTACGCCCGATCCCCGACCGTCCACCGGGCTGCGCGGAATCGGGTGCAGCGGATGTGGCGGTACGCACGTGACAGGGACGGAACACGCCGACCACAGGGGATCGCGATGACCGTACGCCAGCAGACCGGGCCACCCGGTTCCGCGGCCGCGCCGGTGGAGTTCACCGACTTCTACCGGGCCCACTTCCACCGCATCGCGGTGCAGCTCTACGCGTACCTGGGGGACCACGCCGAGGCGCAGGACCTGACCCAGGAGGCGTTCTGTCGCACGTTGGAGCGTTGGGAGCGGGTCAGCGGCTACGGCGACCCGTCCGCCTGGGTCCGCCGGGTGGCCTGGAACCTGGCGACCAGTCGGCTGCGCCGGATGCGCACCGCCGTACGACACCTGGCGCGGCAGCGCGAGGAGCACGTGGCGGGACCGGGACCGGACCGGGTGGCGCTGACCCGCGCGCTGGCCACCCTGCCCACCAACCAGCGCCGGGCGATCGTGCTGCACCACCTGGCGCAACTGAGCGTCGCCGAGATCGCCGAACAGGTCGGGGCGCCCGAGGGCACGGTCCGCTCCTGGCTCTCCCGGGGCCGGGCTGCGCTCGCCGGCCAGCTCGCCGAGACCGGATCGGAGGCCCACCGTGCCTGACACCACCATCGAGCAGCTGTTCGTCGAGTTCGACGCGGCGGCCCGGGACACCTTCCGCCCGCCCGGCGTACCGGAGGCGCGACGCCGCGTCGTCACCCGCCGCCGGCGTCGCCGTGGAGTGCTGGCCGGGGTGGCCGCGCTGCTGCTGGCCGGCTCGGCCGGCGGATACGTCACCGCCGACCGGGACGACCGGCCGACGCCGTCGCCCACCCCGACCGCCTCTCCGTCACCGACGCTGGCCGAGCGGAAGGTCGCCCTGCCCGGCGTGCCGGGCCGGCTCACCGCGCTGCACCTCGTCGATGCCGACAGCGGCTGGGCGCTCTTCGACACCTGTGACTCGTCCGACCCCGGCGCCCGGGGCTGTCGGCGCGCCCTGGCACGGACCACCGACGGCGGCCGGACCTGGCAGCGGACCGCCCTGCCCCGGGTGCCCGACGGCGCGGTGCAGCTGATGCCCGTCGACAACTCGACGCTCACCGTCCGGGCGGCCACGGGCTACCTGGTCACCGACGACGGTGGCCGCACCTGGACCAGCCATCCGCTGACGTCGCCGCCCGACGACGTCCACCGCACGGTCGAGCACGAGGGCGGTCCGTACGTCGGCTGCGCGTCCCTGCAGGAGGACACGCCGCCGCCGTTGACCTGCGACCGGTTGAAGGTGGTGCTGCTCGACGGCACCCCGTTCGCATACCAACCTCCGGTGACCCTGCGCCCGGGAGCCGACGCCGCCGCGTTCTCGGGCCTCGACGGGCGGTACTGGTTCACCGTCCGCGACGGCGCACGGCTGTCGGTCTTCGCCTGGAACGGCGAGGGCCCGTGGCGGAAGCTGCCCGTGGTTGCCGGTGCCCGGCAGCTCGCCCTATCGCCGAACGGTCAGGACGTGTGGCTGATGAGCACCGAAGGGCCGAGCCGGGTGTGGCGGCTGGTCGACGACCGCTGGCGGCCCGGCCCAGGCCTGCCCGACGACACCGCCACGGTGGCCGCGGCCGACGGCGGCCTGCTGGTGGTGACCAGCGCGTACGGCGGGGCGGGCTTCGTGACCGACCGGGGCTACCTCGACCTCCCGCTGCTACGGGACGCGCTGAGGGACGACCCCGACGCGCCGGCGAGCGTCTCGGTGCTGCCGGACGACACGGTGCTCGTCGAGTACGGCACGACGCGGATCCTCGGCGTCGGCCAAGGGCTGGTCCGGACCTGGACCCGCTTCTCCTGAGCGGTTCGCCCGCCGGTCAGGCGCGCCGGTGCACCAGCCGACCCGCGACGACGGTGGCCACGCAGGTGCCGTCGTTGAGGAAGACGGCGAGGTCCGCGCGCCCACCGGTGACCAGCGCCGGTGGGCGCTGATCGTCACCCACGAGCACGTCGTTCCGGGTAGCGGCAGCCCGCAGCCGCGGATCGGTGACGGCGGCGGCGGTCACCGCCACCCCGCCGGCCCGGAACAGGGCGTGCACCCGCTCGCGCGGGCTGGGCGCCGGGGGCAGCGGCCCGTCGTGCACCAGCGCCGGCCCGAGGGTGCCGGCCCAGCGCCGCACCCGCACCCCCGGATACGCCGTGGTCAGCTCGTCCGCCGTGCCGAGCGCGCCGATCCGGTCACCCTCGACGAGTACGGCCAGACCCGCCACCGGCTCGGTCTCGTGCGTGGTGCGCAGCCGCTCGGCCAGGTGGATGGTCCGCACGGTCAGTCGCCGGTGACCGGGCCGAGCACCGGACGCTTGGCGGTGACCAGGTCGCCGGAGGAACGGCCGGTCAGCCGGCGCTTGATCCACGGGGCGAGGTGCTGGCCGGCCCAGCGCAGGTCGGCGGCGCGGGCCGCCAGCCACGGGGTCGTCGCGGGCTGCTCCGGCACCAGCAGCCACTCCTCGTCGGCGCCCACGCCGAGCGCGGTGAGCACCTGGGCGGCGACGCGGCGGTGGCCGGCCGCCGACAGGTGCAGCCGGTCGGTGCTCCAGAGCAGGTTGTTCATCCGGAACGTGTCGTCGGCGTACAGGTCGACCAGGATCGCGCCGTGCCGGTCGGCGGTCTCCCCGACCAGCCGGTTGACCAGCTCGATCCGGGGGGCGACCAGCCGCTGGCCGGGCAGCCGGGCCATCACGTCGGCGAACCGGAAGAGGATCACGTCGGCGCCGCCGGACCGCAGCTCGCGGATGGTGTCGTCGAAGCGGCTGCCCAGCGCCTCCGGGTCGAAGTTGCGCCGCAGCACGTCGTTGCCGCCGGCCGCGAAGCTGATCAGGTCGGGCTTCATGGCCAGCGCGGCGGGCACCTGCTCGGCCACCACGTTCGGGAAGAGCCGACCGCGGATGGCCAGGTTGGCGTACCGGAAGTCGGGCCCGGCCTCGGCGGCCAGCCGGGTGGCGACCAGGTCGGCCCAGCCGCGGTAGCTGCCGTCCGGGTACGCGTCGTCCATGCCCTCGGTGAAGCTGTCCCCCACCGCCACGAAGCTGCGCCAGCGCACGGCCGCCTCCTCACGCCTTGGTTGCCTGCGGCGACCAGTTTGTCACCACGGCGGTGCCGCTCGCCGCCACCCGGCGGCCGAACGTGGCGCAGTAGACAGCGCCCGGACGCGTCACGGCACCCAGGTCAGCAACTGCCTCCCGTAGAGCAGGGGCGACTCCGGGGCGGTCCTGAGCTCGCGGAGGTCCGCGTCGAGCACGGTGAGGGACGCTTCCCGCTGCACGATCGCCCGGTGGTCGGCGGTGAACACGACAGTCCGGATCCCGGGGCCGCCGGGCAGGTCGACGACCCTGCTGGTGGTGGTGTCGACGACGGTGAAGCTGCCGTCCTGGCGGGACGGGTCGGTGCCGCTCCAGCCGATCGACACGTACCGGCCGTCCATCGAGACGCTCCGCACCTGCCAGCCGTCGAGGTTCGTCGCCCCGTCCGTCGGCGGCGCGTAGGTGTAGCGGTGCGTCTGCCTGCCGTTCGTCACGAAGGGCCCGCCCGCGTCGACCCCGGCCTGCCACGTCCCGTCGGCCGACCAGCAGCGGTTTCTTCCCCGCCCCGGAACTCCGCCGGCCGGCCTGCCGGCCACCGCGTCGAAGAGCACCGACCGGTTGCCCTTCGTCGCCATCAGGTGTCTGCCGTCCTGCCAGACCAGCGGCCGGGCGCCGACGCAGGTGACCCCGGTGGCGAGGGTCCGCTCGGTGAATGCGTTGAAGCCGGTGGTGACCAGGGTGCCGCTGGACCCGTCGGCGCTGTCACTCTTCACCCAGGCCAACTGCTTGCCGTCCGGTGAGACGGTCACCGAGTTGGCGGTGCAACCGCTCCGGTCGAGCGGCAGGAGCTTCACCTCGTGAATCGTGGGTCCCACCCGGTGAATGCGCACCTCGGTGTCGATGATCCCCAGGTAGTAGCGGAAGCCCTTGATCGCCGCCGGGCCGGCCACCTCGCCGGTCGGTGGGCGGCCCGGCGACGCGGAGGGAGTGGGCCGCGGGGTGGCTGCGACCGACGGGCCGGCCGGGGCGGGCGCAGGCGCCTCCGCGTCCGGTCGGATCGCCAGGGCGGTGCCGGCGGCGGCGATCATCACCAGCGCGGCGGCCGAGGTGGTGACCGTCCGCCGGAGGCCGATCCGGCGGGACGTCCGCAGGGCACGATCCCGCAGGTCCACCTGGTTCACGTCGTCCGCCAGCTCGGCCAGGTCGAACCGGAGACGGTCCTCGTTCATCGGGTGCTTCCTTCCAGCACGTACAGCTCGGCGAGTTCCGGGGCGACAGCGCGCAGCTTGGCCAGGGCTCTCGAGGTCTGGCTCTTGACGGTGCCGACGCTGACGCCGAGCAGTTCGGCGGCCTCCGCCTCGCTGCGGTCCTCGAAGAAGCGCAGCACCAGCACCGCGCGCTGTTTCGCGGAGAGCCGGGCCAGCGCGGTCCGCAGGGTCAGCCGCAGGGTGGCCTGGTGGGCCAGGTCGGGTCCCGAGCCGCCCCCGCGCGGCTCGGGCAGCTCGCCCGGCATCGATTCGGGCACCCGGCGGCGTCGCCACCAGGAGACCTGCAGGTGGTACATGACCTTGCGGGTGTACGCCTCGGCGTTGCCGCTGTCGTGCAACCGGGACCAGGCGCGGTGCACTCGGGCGAGCGCCGACTGAACCAGGTCCTCGGCCAGGTGCTGGTCCCCCGTCAGCAGATACGCCGAGCGGAGCAACGCCGGCGTACGACTACGGACGAAGGAGTCGAACTCACTGAGTTCAGGGTCCACGCGAGCCGGTCCTTGGGATGAGGTGGTGCACCGTCCTGACATCTGCCAAGACGCTGCCCGTACACCCGATGGTTGCCGCGCCACATCGCCCGCTTCCGGCCGGCGGGCAGACAGTGTCGCGGCGGGCCGCTCCGGTTGCACCCGGCCGGGCAACTGTGCGACATCCGACGGCCGGCAACCGGAGGGCCGGGTCACCTGTGCTACCGGCAACACACCGCTGATCGCCTGGGGAGTTCCCATGAACCGCCTGTCCACCGCCGCCGGCCTCGGCATCGTCGCCCTCGCCATGACGGCCGTCGCCTCGCCCGCCGCCCACGCCGCCGCCCCGCCGACCCCCTCGACGGCCGGTGCCCAGGCCACCGCGTCGCCCCTGCCCCCGACCGCGGCCCCGACGCCGACCGCCACCGCGCAGCCGACCGCGGCCCCGACGCCGACCGCCTCCACGCAGCCGACCGGGACGCCTCCCGCCCCCACCCGGCCGACGATCCTCGCGCGGGGTGACATCGCCTTCCTCGGTGGTGACCCGTGGCGTCCCTCCGGCGAGCTGAAGGTGGCCGTCACCAACACGGGGGCGCGGCCGGCGCAGGCCTGGTTCCTGCTGCGCCTGCCGTCCGGGGTGAAGCTCGACTCCCCCGGCAAGTGCGCGGCCACCGGGTCGGCCGGGCAGGCCTGGATCTGCGGTGGCGCGCTACTCCCGGCCGGCGGCAGTCGGTTCGACAAGCTGACCATCAGGTCGGTCGCCGGTGAGCCGGTGTGGGGGGTGACCGCGTGGGGCTCGGTCGCCGGGCGGGACGCCACCGGCCTGACCGACAGGCCGGACGACTTCCGGATCAACTGGCCGGACCGGACGTCCCTGCGCCTGCGGGCCACCAGCGGCCCGGTCGTGAACGGCACGGCGACCGTACGGGTGCGGGTATCCAACACCGGGACGTTCGACATCGGCGGATACTCGCTGAACATCGTCACGCCGGACGGGGTGCGGGTGACCAGCCCCGGATGCTCCACCAGCGGCCGGATGAACGGGGTCGGCTGCGAGATCGTGCGCAACGGCGGCCTCAAGGACGGCGCGACGGACAGCTTCGACGTCCGCCTGGCGGTCACCGGCGCGCCGAAGACGGTACGGCTGTACCTCGCCCCGACCAACCGGTACACCAACAAGGACACCTCGGTGACCCTGCGCCTCGCCGCCGAGTCCGGTGCGGGTGCGGGCGCCGCCGCCTCGCCGGACTCCACCGCCCCGGCCGGCGGGCCGGAACTGCCCCTCACCGGTACGCCGACCACGCTGATCGCCCTGGTCGGCGCGGCGCTGGTGGCGCTCGGAGCCGGCCTGCTGGTGCTCCGCCGGCGCCTGGCCGCAGCCTGACCGACGCTCAGGCGTCCGCACACGGATCGGCGGGGCGGACACACCGCCTCGCCGATCCGTTTACGTCATCAGGTCGACAGCGACCGCCGGAGTGACCCCGGGGCCGTACCGCCGAGACGCCACCCCCGCGATCCACTATGGTCGGATGCCGTGCAGCGGCTCGCCCTCTTCGACCTGGACAACACGCTCGTCGACCGGTCGGCCGCGTTCCGCCGCTGGGCGGCCGAGTTCTGCGCCGACCGCCACCTGCCGGACGACGCGCTGGCCTGGCTGATCGCCACCGACCGGGACGGGGGACCGCCGCCCGCGCCTGCGGGCTCGACCTCAGCGCGGGCGGATGGGTGATCGGGGACAGCCCGACCCTGGACGTCGGCGGGGGCCGTGCGGCCGGGCTCGCCACCGTCTGGGTCAGCCGGGGCACCGACTGGCCGGATCACCTCGCGCCGCCGGACCACACCGTGAAGGACCTGCTGGCCGGGGTGCGGGTGCTCCAGGACGCGGTGGCGGAACGCGGGAGCTGAACCGGCGACGCGACGGCACGCCGGCGGCGGCCCAATTCGATCGCCCGGCCGGCGCGGGCGGCCGTACGCTGCGCCAATGCTGCTACGTACATCGACCACGCTGCTGCGGACCCTGCGCGAGGACCCGGCGGACGCGGAGGTGCCGAGCCACCGGCTGCTGGTGCGCGCCGGCTACGTCCGACGCGTCGCGCCGGGTGGGTACGCCTGGCTGCCGCTGGGCAAGCTGGTGCTGGACCGGGTGACCGAGATCGTCCGGCGGGAGATGACCGCCGTCGGTGACCAGGAGGTGCACTTCCCGGCGCTGCTGCCGGCGGAGCCGTACCGGACCAGCGGGCGGTGGGCGGAGTACGGCGACGACATCTTCACCCTGACCGACCGCAAGGGCGCCGAGCACCTGCTCGGGCCGACCCACGAGGAGTTGGCGGCGCTGCTGGTCAAGGACCAGTTCACCTCGTACCGGGACTTCCCGATCACGATTTTCCAGATCCAGACGAAGTTTCGCGATGAGGCCCGGCCCCGGGCCGGTCTGCTGCGCGGGCGCGAGTTCCTGATGAAGGACGCGTACTCCTTCGACCTCGACGAGGCGGGCCTGCAGGCGGCGTACGACCGGCACCGGGAGGCGTACCGGCGGGTCTTCACCCGGCTCGGCCTGGACTTCACCGTGGTGCGCGCGATGTCGGGGGCGATGGGCGGCTCGGCGTCTGAGGAGTTCCTGGCCGCGACGCCGGTCGGCGAGGACACCTTCGTCGGCTGCACGGCCTGCGACTACGCGGCGAACACCGAGGCGGTGACCACCCGCGCGCCGGCCGACACCGACCCGGACGCGCGCCCCGCGCTCGCCGTGCACGACACCCCGGAGACGCCGACCATCGCGTCCCTGGTCGAGCTGGCCAACTCCCGGGCGCTCGGCGACCGCGTCGACTGGAGCGCCGCGGACACCTTGAAGAACGTGGTGCTGACCGTCCGCCGGCCCGGGGCCGAGACCGCCGAGCCGCTGGTGATCGGCCTGCCCGGCGACCGGGAGGTGGACCTCAAGCGGGTCGAGGCGGCCGTGCACCCGGCCACCGTGGCGGTCTTCGACGACTGGGCGGCCCACCCCGAGCTGATCCGCGGCTACATCGGCCCGCAGCTGCTGGCCAAGCTGGGCATCCGCTACCTGGTCGACCCCCGGGTGGTCACCGGCACCAGCTGGCTGACCGGCGCGAACGAGCCGGGCCGGCACGCCACCGACGTGGTCTGCGGGCGCGACTTCACCCCGGACGGCACGATCGAGGCGGCCGAGGTACGCCCCGGTGACCCCTGCCCCGCCTGCGGCGACGGCGCGCTGACCACCCGGCGGGGCATCGAGATCGGGCACATCTTCCAGCTCGGTCGCCGGTTCACCGACGCGTTCGCGGTCGACGTGCTGGGCGCCCAGGGCAAGCCGGTCCGGCCCACCATGGGCTGCTACGGCATCGGGGTGTCCCGGGCGGTCGCCGCGATCGCCGAGCAGCACCACGACGAGCGGGGCCTGGTCTGGCCGGCGGCGGTCGCGCCGTGCGACGTACACCTGGTCGCGGCGGGCAAGGGGCCGCAGGTCGAGGCGGCGCTCGACCTCGGCGAACGCCTCAGCGAGGCCGGCCTGCGGGTGCTGGTCGACGACCGGACGACCGTCTCGGCCGGGGTGAAGTTCACCGACGCCGAGCTGATCGGCATCCCGCGCGCCGTCGTGGTCGGCCGCCGGCTCGCCGACGGGTACGTCGAGCTGCGCGACCGGGCGTCCGGCGAGCGCGTCGAGGTGCCGCTGGACGGGTTGGTGGAGCGGTTGGTCGACGACGTGCGCCGGGCCACCGGCGAGCGGGTGTAACGGGTCCACCCGGGGGTAATCGTCCCCGATCGGCGTATGCGCATTTCGGAGGCTCTCATGACCGGTTACCGGGTCAGCGACGTGATGACCAAGCAGGTGGTCTACCTGCCGGCGGAAACCACCCTGGACGATGCGGCCCGGGTGATGAAGGAGGCGGACATCGGCGACGTGGTGGTCACCGACGGCGCCAGCCTGGCCGGCGTGCTGACCGACCGCGACATCGTGGTGCGGGCCGTCGCAGAGAAGAGCGACCCGGAGTCCACCACCATCGGCTCGATCGTCACCCGCGAGGTGGTGATGATCGACCAGCACTGCACCGCCGGTGAGGCCGTCGCCCTGATGCGGGAGCGCAACATCCGCCGGGTGCTGGTCTGCGACAACGAGCGGAAGCTGGTCGGCATCGTCTCGCTGGGCGACATGGCGATGCGGCTGGACCCGACCTCGGCGCTGGCCGACATCAGCGAGGCCCCGCCGAACAACTGACCGGTCCGCCCGGCGCCCCCGGCCATCGGGAGCGCCGGGCGAGCGGCGGTAACCTGGCGCAATGCCCGAGATGCCGACGAAGCTGGCCGAGATCGTCGAGGAGTTCGCCGCCGCGCCGAAGGACCTGGTGCTGGAGCTGCTGCTCGAGTACGCCGACGTCATCCCGCCCCTGCCCCCGGGTGTCGACCGGGAGGGCCTGGAGCAGGTCCCCGAGTGCCAGACCTCGTTCTTCCTCCGCGCCGAGGTCAACCCGGACGGCACGGTGAGCACCGTCTTCGACTGCCCGCCGGAGGCGCCGACCACCCGGGCCTTCGCCGGCATCCTCGCCGAGGGGTTGGCGGGGGCGAGCGCCGAGCAGGTGCTGGCCGTGCCGGACGACCTCTACCAGCGGATGGGGCTGGCCCAGGCGATCAGCCCGCTGCGGGTGCGCGGCGGCACGGCGATCCTGGCCCGACTCAAGCGGCAGGTCCGGGAACAAGCCGGCTGAGCTGCGGGTTGTCTCCTCTCATGGAGATCGAGATCTACGCCGACGTGGTCTGCCCGTGGTGCTACATCGGCAAGCGCCGGCTGGAGCAGGCCCTCGCCTCGTACGACGGCGAGGTGACCGTCCGCTACCGGCCGTTCCAGCTCGACCCGTCGCCGGTGGCCGAGCCCCGTCCGCTGGTCGACGCGCTGGCCGAGAAGTTCGGCGGCCGGGGCCGGGCCGAGCAGATGTTCGCCCAGGTCACCGAGGTCGCCGCCGGGGTCGGGCTGAAGCTGCGCTTCGACCGCGCGGTGAGCGCCAACACCTTCGAGGCGCACCGGCTGGTCCGCTTCGCCGACGAGCGCGGCCGGGCCGGTGAGCTGATCGAGGCGCTCTACCGGGCGCACTTCACCGACGGGGTCGACGTGGGCGCGCGGGAAGCGCTGGTCGCGGTGGCCGGCTCGGTGGGCCTGGACGAGGGCGAGGCCCGGGAGTACCTGGAGTCGAACGCCGGCCGCCGCGAGTTGGCCGCCGAACTGACCTCCGCCCACCGGCTCGGGGTGAGCAGCGTGCCGACCTTCGTGCTCGCCGGCAAGTACGGGGTGACCGGCGCGCAGGAGCCGGAGACCCTCCTCGCCGCCCTGCGCGAGGTGGAGCAGCGCGAAGCCGCCTGACCCATCGACGGCGATGATGTTTCACGTGCAACGGTATCGGCGGGCGTAACTACGCTTCCCGAGCCAGCCCCTCGACCACCCGAGCCCCGGGCAGGGCGCCGAGCGCCGGCCCGGGGATGGCGATCTTGCTGTGCCGGACGCCCGAACCGATGATCACGTGCGGCGCGGCGATCACCCGGGCGTCAACCAGGATCGGCCAGGGCTCCGGCAGCCCGATCGGGGTGATCCCGCCGTACTCCATCCCGGTCAGCTCGACCGCCTCGCCCATCGGGGCGAAGCTCGCCTTGCGCACGTCCAACGCCCGGCGCACCACCCCGTTGACGTCCGCCCGGGTGGTGGCGAGCAGCACGCAGGCGGCGTACCGGATCTCGCCCTCGCGCTTGCCGGCCACCACCACGCAGTTCGCCGACACGTCCAGGCCCACCTCGTACGCGGCGCAGAAGGCTGCCGTGTCGGCCAGGTCGGCGTCGATCGGGGCGACCAGCACGTCGTCCACGTCCACCGGCGCCTCGACCGGCCACTGCTGCAGGGCCGTCGCCACCGGCGCCGCCAGCAGGTCGAGCCGACTCCGGGCGGGTTCGGTCTTCAGCGTCCCCATCACGGTTGGATCCTCGCACCCACCGCCGGGATCCGCCCGTCGAGCCGCCCCTCCGGTTGCCCCGCCGAGCCGCCCCGCCCGCGGTCGGCCGGCGGCGGAGGCGGTCAGCCGCGGGTGAGGAACGCGTTCTCCCGGGCGAACGCGCGGTCCTGCACGGTCGCCAACTGCTCGGTGTGCAGCACCTGATCCCGGCGCGCCTCCAGATCCTCCATGCCGTGCCGGACGGCGAGCCGGATCACCCCGTAGAGGAAGACGAACCCGAAGACGTAGAGGATCACGGCGGCGATGAGGATCAGCATGGCGCCACGGTAGGGCGAACGTGAACCGGCGGACGCCTCATCTTCGGCCGGTTCCCCCGTACGTGTCGGCCAGCCAGTCCGCCCAGGTACGCACCCCGGTCGGGGTGGCCGTGGTGGTCAGCGCGCCGGCCCGCAGCTCGCGCCCGAGCCGGCCGGGCATGCGTACCGGCAGCTGGGGGCGGTAGCCGCGGCGGGCCGTCCGCCAGGCCCAACTGGGTGGCCCGCAGCACGGTCCACGGCGCCGGACCGGCGGCCACCACCCGCTCGGCGGCCAGCTTGTGCCGGTAGTACGCCAGCGGCACCCGGTCCACGCCGACGGTCGAGACGTACACCAGCTGGCCGACCCCGGCGTGCCCGGCCGCCAGGGCCAGCCGGCGGGTGGCGAGCATGTCCACCCGATGGGTACGCGCGCCGCCGCCCGGCTGCGACGCCAGGTGCAGGATCGCGTCCACCCCGTCGACCGCCCTGCCGACGTCGGCCACCACCCAGGTCGCCGGCCGGTCGCGTCGTGAGCCGGCCCGGTCACCGGCGGGTCGGCACCACCCGGCCGGCCAGCAGCGCGCCGAGCAGGGCGCAGCCCACCGCCACCGCCAGCGTCCCCGCGTAACTCGCCCGGCCGGGAGCCGCGCCGACCGCCAGCACCGCCCCGGTCAGCGCCAACACGGTGGCGGTGAACAGCGAGTCGGCCAGCTGCAACGACGAGCTGTTACGACCCTGCTCGTCGGCGGCCGACAGGGCCAGGGTCAGCGTGGACAGCGACGGGTAGGCCAGCCCCATCCCCAGCCCGGCCACCGCCCACCCGGCGACGCCCACCGCGACCGGCACGGCCGGCGCGACCGTCAACGCCACGGTCGCGGTCCCCACGGTGACGCCGAGCAGCCCCAGCCGCGGCAGCAGCGCGGGCGAGCCCGGCTCCGGCAGCCGCCCCTGCAGCCACGACGCGAACGACCAGGCGAGCGCGCCCACGGTGAGCACCAGCCCGGCGGCGGTCGGCGACAGGCCGCGCTCGCGGGAGAGCATCAGCGGAATGACCACCTCCGCGCCGGCGAAGGCGGCGGCCGACAGCCCGCGCAGCAGCACCACGCTGGGCAGCCCGCGGCCGGCGCGGAGGAACCTGGTCGGCAGCAACCGGGGTGCGCACCAGCCGAGCCCGGCCAGCGCGGCCAGCACCAGGCCGACGGCGAGCGGTCCACGCTGCTGGCCCCCGTGGTGCAGCAGTGCGGCGCTCACCGCCGCCCCGGCCGCCCAACCGATCCGGGCCACCGCCCCGGCCGGCGGTCGCTCCGCCGCCCGCGCGGCGACGGTCCGCAGGCCGGACTCCACCAGCAGCACCGCCGGCACCGCCACCAGCGGCACGGCGAGGAACACCCAGCGCCAGCCGAGGTGCTCCACGATCAGCCCGGCCACCGCCGGGCCGACCAACGACGGCACCACCCAGGCCGCGGCGAGCGCGGCGAACGCCTTCCGCCGCAGGTGATCCGGGTACGCCCGGCCGATCACCACGTACAGCGCGACGGAGAGCAGGCCGGAGCCGAGCCCCTGCACGGCCCGCCCGACGACCAGCACCGCCATCGCCGGGGCGGTGCCGGCCAGCACCAGCCCGGCCACGAACAGGCCGACCCCCGCCCACATCGGCGCCCGCGGCCCCCGTGCGTCACACCAGACGCCGGAGACCACCATGGCCAGCACGGCGGCGGCGAACGGACCGCCGAAGGCGAGGGCGTAGAGGGCCAACCCGTCCAGCGCCCGGGCGACCGTCGGCATCGCGGTGCCCACCGCCAGCGCCTCGAACGCCAACAGGGACACCAGCGCGACGACCCCCACCGTCATGGCGCGCAGGCGGGGGTCGTACAGGCGGGCGTGGGGCGGGGCGGGGGCGGTGGCGATGGTCATCGGCGGGCCCCTGGCTGGTTACGCACCGACCCAGCCTGCATCCTCAAGCGGGGTTCAGGTCAAGCCGGTCACGCCGACTCGAGCGCCTCCCCGACCCCCTTGGCCAGCCCCGACAGGTGCTGGTCGGCGAGCACGTGGCCGGCGGTGATGACGAGCGCCAACGGCCACTCGATCACCTGGAGGGCGGCGAGCACGCCCAGCCCGGCGTAGTAGGCGACCTTGTCCGGTGGCGGCACCGCCACCTCGCCCAGCAGCGGGACCTCCACCCGGTGCGCGTACGCCCGGACGTTCTCGTGGCCTCCGCTGAGGTGTCGCGTGAGCGTGCCCATCCGGCCTCCTCGGATTCGCGTTCCCGTACCGGCCGCATTCCACCCCGGCCCCGATCCATGCCCGGACGCCGGTGGAACTTCCCCCGCTCACCGGGGCATAACGGGCGGCTCGCCGGGAAGTCGGGCCGTCTCACGATCGCGGGAGGCGACATGGCGAGCGGCTGGCATGCGGTGAGCGGCAGGGAACGGGGCCGACGTCTCGGCCGTACCGCTCGATGACGACGCTGGGCCGGCTCGCCGGTCGCGTGCTGCCGCCATTGCCGTCCCTGGTCGCCGACGCGCCCCGGACGGTCGGCTCGACCGCCAAGCGGCTGGCCCGGTCGGCGGGCCTGGGCAGCCGGCCGGTCTGGACCCGGGACGGGCGTCACCACATCGTGGTGCACGGGGTCTGCCAGGACGGCGGGGACCGGCTGGCCCGGCAGGTCGAGCGGGCGCTGGAGGCGATGCCCGGGGTGACCTGGGCGCGGGTGAACGCGCCCTCCGGCCGGGTCGTGGTCGCGGTCGCGGACCCGAAACCTCCACTGCGCGACCTGATCGCCACGGTGGAGCGGGCCGAACGCACCTGCCCGTACGAGCCGGACCCGGAGATCCCGCCGCCACACCCGCCGGAGGAGGGCCCGCGTACGCCCCGGACGCTCGGCGCGCTCGCCTCCGACGCGCTCGGGCTGACCATCTCCGCGGCCACCCGGATCCTGCCGTTCACGCCGGTTCCCGGCGAGGTCGCCGGCCTGCTCACCGCGGTCGACCTGCACCCGAAGCTGCACGCGCTCGCCGGCCGGGGGCTGCGTGCCGACCCGCGCGCGGACCTGCTGTTCCCGCTCGCCGAGGCGGTGGTGCAGGGCCTCACCGGCGGCTGGGCCGGGATAGTGCTCGACGGCGCCCAGCGGATCGTCCAGTGGGGTGAGGCGCGGGCGCAGTTGACCGCCTGGGAGCGGGCGGAGCCGCGGCTGACCGGCGACCCGGAGCGGGCGAAGGCGCGCGCGTTCACCGAGGAACGCCCCCGGCCCCGCCCCGACGGCCCGGTCGAGAAGTTCGTCTCGTCGATGCTGGCCACCGGCGCGGCCGCGGGCGCGGTCGCGGTACCCGTCGTCGGCCGCAAGCGGGGCGCCGCGCTCGCCCTCGCCTCGCTGCCCAAGGCCCCCGGCAGCGGCCGTGAAGGGTACGCCGCGCAGCTCGGCCGGATGCTGGCCCGGCGCGGGGTGATCGCGATGGACCGCGGGGTGCTGCGCCAACTGGACCGGATCGACACCGTCGTGCTCGACGCGGCGGTGCTCGGCTCCGAGCGCGGCACCCTCGCCGACCTGGCCCCGTTGGCCGGCGCGGACACCGGCGAGGTGGCCGGGCGGGCGTTCGCGCTGTTCGATCCCGCCGAACCGGCCGCCGTTCGGGAGGCCGACGGCTGGCGGCTCGCCCCGCTCGACGACCTGGCCGCGACGGACCCGGGCGACACGCCGGACAGTCGCCGGTTGCGCGACGGGGACGGTCCGCTGCTCGGCCTCGCCCACGGCGGCGCCCTGGTCGCCGTCATGCGGGTGGAGCCGGAGCCCGCGCCCGGCGTGGACACGCTGCCGACCGCCGCCCGCTCCGCCGGCCTGCGGCTGGTCGTGGCCGGCGAAGACCCGGGCCGGTACGGCTTCGCCGACGCGGTGCTGCCCGGCGGCGAGCGGCTGGCCGACTCGGTCCGCGGACTGCAACGCGACGGCGCGGTGGTGATGCTGGTCTCCGGCAACCGCCGGGCGCTGGCCGCCGCGGACTGCGGGCTCGGCGTGGCCGGCCCGGACGACCTGCCGCCCTGGGGCGCCCACCTGCTGGTCGGCACCGACCTGCGGATTCCCGCGCTGCTGATCGAGGCGGCCGGGGTGGCCCGGCGGATGGCGGGGCAGAACATCCGGTTCTCGCTGGCCGGCACCGGGCTCGGCGCGCTCGGCGCGTTCACCACCGCCCCGCACCTGCTGCCCGGCCGCTCCCTGGCAGCGGTCAACGGCGCCGGAGCGCTGGCGTTCGCCAACGGCGTGTGGCGGGCCCGCCGACTGCCCGACCCGACCGGCACCCCGACCCCGACCACCACGGCCTGGCACCTGATGCCGGCCGAGACGGTGCTGCACGAGCTGGACACCACGCCGGACGGGCTCACCGGCGCGGAGGCCCAGCGCCGACACGGCGGTGCGGACGGCGGCGGCCCGGCGACCGGCGGCCTGCTGCGCGCCTTCGTCGACGAGCTGGCCAACCCGCTCACCCCGGTGCTGGTCGCCGGGGCGGTGCTCTCCGCCGCGTTCGGCTCGCTGGTCGACGCCGCGCTGGTCGGCGGGGTGGTCGGCGGCTCCGCGCTGGTCGGTGCGGTGCACCAGCGCAACACCGAGCGGTCGCTGGCGGAGCTGCTGTCCCGCTCGGCGGTGACCGCCCGGGTCCGCCGGGACGGTGCCGAGCAGGTGCTCGCGGCCGAGGACGTTGTGCCCGGCGACGTGATCGCCCTCGGCCCGGGGGACGCGGTGCCCGCCGACTGCCGGGTGCTGACCACGGACGGGCTGGAGGCGGACGAGTCGTCGCTGACCGGCGAGTCGCTGCCGGTGGGCAAGAATCCCGACCCGGTGGTCGCGGCCACCGTCGCCGACCGCAGCTCGATGCTCTACGAGGGCACCACGATCGCCGCCGGGCACGGCACCGCGGTGGTGGTGGCGGTGGGCGCGGACACCGAGACCGGGCGCAGCCTGGCGTTGGCGAAGCAGGCGCCGCCGGCCAGCGGCGTGGAGGCCCGGCTCGGCAAGCTGACCAGCGCGGCGATCCCGCTCGCGGCCGGCTCGGCGATCGCGGTCGCCGGCGCGGGGCTGCTGCGGGGCGTACCGCTGGCCGAGACGGCGGCGACCGCCGCGAACCTGGCGGTGGCGTCCGTGCCGGAGGGGCTGCCGTTCCTGGTCAGCGCCGCCCAGCTGGCGGCGGCCCGGCGGCTGGCCGCGCACGGCGCGCTGGTGCGCAACCCGCGCACCATCGAGGCGCTGGGCCGGGTGGACGTGCTCTGCTTCGACAAGACCGGCACCCTGACCGAGGGCAAGCTGCTGCTCGCCGGCGTCGGCGACGACGGGCGGTACGAGCCGCTCGACCGGCTGGACGACAACCTCCGGTCCACCCTGGCCGCCGCGCTGCGGGCCACCCCGTACGCGGACGACCCGGAGGAGCTGCCGCAGCACACCGACCGGGCGATCCGGTACGGCGCCCGGGACGCCGGCGTGACCGAGTCGACCGGCGCGGACGGTTGGGAGGCGGTCGGTGGGCTGCCGTTCGAGCCGTCCCGCGGTTACCTCGCCGCCATCGGGCGCACCGGGGGGCGGCTGCTGCTGGACGTCAAGGGGGCGCCGGAGTCGGTGCTGCCCCGCTGCTCGTCCTGGCGCACCCCGGGCGGGCGGAACGAGCCGATGGACTCCGACACCCGGCACGGGCTGACCGAGATGCTGGCCGGCCGGGCCGGTGCCGGGCACCGGATCCTCGCCGTCGCCGAGTGCCGGGTGGACGCGCCGACGGTGACCGACGACCAGGTGCACGACCTGACCTTCGTGGGCTTCGTCGCGCTGGCCGACGGGATCCGGGAGAGCGCCGCCCCGGCGGTCCGTCGGATCCGGCAGGCCGGCGTGCACACCATCATGATCACCGGGGACCATCCGGCCACCGCCGAGGCGATCGCCGCGAAGATCAGCCCCGACCACGAGGGGGGCCAGCGGGTGGCCACCGCCACCGAGCTGGACCAGCTCGACGACGAGGCGCTGGGCGAGCGGCTGGCCCGCACCGACGTGGTGGCCCGCTGCACCCCCACCCACAAGGTACGGATCATCCAGGCGCTGCAGAAGTGCGGGCGTACCGTGGCGATGACCGGTGACGGGGCCAACGACGCGCCCGCGATCCGGCTGGCCGACGTGGGCATCGCGCTGGGCCAGCGGGGCACCCCGGCGGCCCGCGCCGCGGCCGACCTGGTGGTCACCGACGACCGGCTGGAGACCATCATCGCCACCCTGGTCGAGGGCCGGGCCATGTGGTCGTCGGTACGCCACGCGCTGAGCATCCTGGTCGGCGGCAACCTCGGCGAGATCGCGTTCAGCGTACTCACGGCCGCGGCGACCGGCCGGTCGGCGCTCAACGGCCGGCAACTGCTGCTGGTCAACCTGCTCACCGACCTGGCGCCGGCGCTGGCCATCGCGGTCCGCCCACCCGCCGCCGACCACGCGGACGGGCTGCTGCGGGAGGGCCCGGACACCTCGCTGGGCGGCACCATGAACCGGGAGATCGGGCTGCGCGCGGCGGCGACCACGCTGGGCGCGACGGCCGGTTGGACGCTGGCCCGGTTCACCGGCACCCAGCGGCGGGCCGGCACGGTGGCGCTGGTGTCGCTGGTCGGCACCCAGCTCGGCCAGACGGTCCTCGCCGGGGGCACCAGCCCGACGGTGCTCGCGTCCACCGCCGCGTCGATGGGCGTGCTGGCGCTGGTGGTGCAGACGCCGGGGGTGAGCCAGTTCTTCGGCTGCACCCCGCTCGGGCCGGTGGGCTGGACCATCGCCACCGGTTCGGCGCTCGGCGCCACGTTCGCCAACGGGGCGTTGACCCGGCTGGTCGACCGGATGCCCGCCCCGCCCGGTTCGACCCCCGATCCGGGGGTACGGACCGAGCATGGCGACGGACCAGCCTGAGGTCACCTTCCGGGGTCGGGTCCGGGTCGTCGATGTCGGTACCCTCGCGCCGGACGGCCATGCGTACAGGTCGCTACGACGGGTGTAGCGGTGCCCGGGACGGGAAAAAGCTGATCGCGTGTCGAAACGTGTGCTGGACGGCCGCTACCGGCCCGACGAGCTGCTGGGTAGCGGCGGGATGGGCGAGGTCTGGCGGGGCCACGACCTACGCCTGGACCGGTCGGTGGCGATCAAGGTGCTCTCCGCCGCCGCCCTGCGCGAGCCGAAGGCGGCCGAACGGTTCGACCGGGAGGCGCGGGCGGCGGCCCGGCTGAACCATCCACACATCGTCGCGGTCTACGACTTCGGCACCGATGAGGACGGCTCCTTCCTGGTGATGGAGCTGGTGGAGGGCCGGACGGTTTCCGCGCTCATCGCCGACGGCCCGCTGCCGGTGGACCGGGCCGTCGCGATCGGGGCGCAGGCCGCCGACGGGATCGCCGCGGCGCACGCGGCGGGCGTCGTGCACCGGGACGTGAAGCCGGCGAACCTGCTCGTCACGCCGCCCGGCACGGTGAAGATCTGCGACTTCGGCATCGCCCGGCTGGCGCCCGCCGCCGGGGTCGCCACTCTCACCGGGCCGGTCTCCAAGCTGGGCACCAGCTCCTACATGTCGCCGGAGCAGGCGCTCGGCCGGCCGGCCGACCACCGGTCGGACCTGTACGCCCTGGGCTGCACCCTCTACGCCATGCTGGCCGGGCGGCCCCCGTACCTGGGCGACCCGTTGGCCGTCCTGCACCAGCACGTCAACGAGTCGCCGCCACCGCTGCGCGACCTCCGCCCGGGCCTCCCCGCCGCGCTGGAGTCCCTGGTCACCGAGCTCCTCGCCAAGGATCCGGCGGACCGGCCGAGCGACGCCGCGACGGTCCGGGACCGGCTCGCGGCGCTGGCGCCGCCGTCCGCCCGGCCCGCCTCCCCGGCGCCCGCCCTGCCCGCTCAGCGCGCCGAAGCCGACCCGATCGCGGCGCCGGCAGCGGCGGCTGCGGCTGCGGCACCACCACCGGTAGGACGGCAACGTGCCGCGCTCCTGACAACGGCCGGCGTCCTCGGCGCCACGCTGCTCGCGCTGGCCGCCGTCGTGCTGCTGCGCCCCGACTCCGGTCCGTCCGGCGCCCCGCCCACCGGCCTGTCCGCTACGCCCAGCAGTGCGTCGACGCCCCCGAGCACGACCACCGCGCCGGCGGCACCGGCAGCCACGCCGGGCACGGCGTCGACCACCCGCCCGACCCGGACGGTCGCCCCGGCCGCGCCGAGCGTCCCGACCACCACCACGACCACCGCGACGGCGAGCCGACGGCCCGGCCCGCCGTCCGCCACGCCGGCACCGGCCCCGCCCGCCGACCCCGTGGTGGCGATGCGGCTGTCGATCCAGAAGCACGTGGCCACCGGGCAGCTCAACCCGGACGCCGCCCGGGACCTGAACAAGAAGGTGGACGCGGTCGCCAAGGAGATCGCCGAGGGCGACCGGCGGGCGGCCACGGACCAGATCAAGAAGCTGCGCGACAAGCTCACCGAGCTCCGCGGCGGCGGGAAGCTCGGCGCCACCGGGTACGCCGAGCTGAGCGCCGGCGTCGACCGGATCGCCGCCGAGGTGTGAGCGGCCCGCTGCCGGCGCGGGGTCAGCGCCAGGTGGCGGCGGCCCGGCGCAGCCGGTCGTTGATCGCCCGGCCGACCCCCACCTCGGGCGCCGACTCGGCCACGATCTCGGTCACCCCGGCCGCGTCGAGCCGGTGCAGGGCGTCGAAGAGCCGGGCTGCGGCCTCGGTGACGTCGCCGGTCGCCGACAGCACCTCCACCGCCGCGTACCCGTCCGCCGGCGCCGCCCGGAAGGCCAGGTAGCCGACCCGGGCGCCGTCGCCGGCCGCCGGCTCGGCGTCGCCCACCACCCGCAACGGGGTACGCGGGGCGTAGTGCGCGGCCAGCGTCCCCGGCGCCACCGGCTGGCCGGAGGTGCCCGACCGTACGCTCACCGGCCCGACCACGTCGGTCAGCTCCTCCACCGGCAGCGCCCCGAGCCGCAGCACCACCGGTCGGTCGCCGCGCGCGTCGACGATGGTCGACTCGATCCCGCAGCGGGTCGACCCGCCGTCCAGCACCAGGTCGACGGCGGCGCCGAGCCCGCGTACCACGTGCTCGGCCCGGGTCGGGCTGAGCTGCCCGAACCGGTTGGCGCTCGGGGCGGCCACCGGCACCCCGGCGGCCCGGATCAGCGCCCGGGCGGACGCCTCGTCCGGCACCCGGACGGCCATGGTGTCCAGCCCGGAGGTCACGATCGGCGGGATCCCGACGGGCCGGTCGACGATCAGGGTGAGCGGGCCCGGCCAGAACCGTTCGGCCAGCCGGGTCACCGCCGGGGCCACCGGCCCGACCAGCATCGGCAGGTCGGCGGCGTCGGCGAGGTGGGTGATCAGCGGGTCGAAGCTCGGTCGCGCCTTGGCCTCGAAGATCCGGGCGGCGGCCCGCGCGTCCAGCGCGTTCGCGCCGAGCCCGTACACGGTCTCGGTGGGGAACGCGACCAGACCGCCGGCGCGCAGCACGGCGGCGGCCTCGGCGATGCCGGTGTCGGCGGGCAGGACGCGGGGATCTCCGGTGCTCACGGCACCGACGCTAGCCGGTCCGGTGCCGGCGGCCCGGACCGGCCGCCGACCCGGTGACTACGACTTGGGCGTCTGAGAGATCCGGACCAGGTTGCCGGACGGGTCGCGGAACGCGCAGTCCCGCGGCCCCCAGGGCTGGTCCATGGGCTCCTGCAGCACCTCCGCGCCGGAGGCCCGGACCTTCTCGAACACGGTGTCGAGGTCGTCGGTGCGGAACACGATCATCGGCAGGACACCCTTGGTGAGCAGCTCCTGGAGGGCGTCGCCGTCGGCCGGGGAGCGGCCGGCGTGCGGGTCGGAGATCACGATCTCCAGGCCCGGCTGGGCCGGCGTGCCGAGGGTGACCCAGCGGTGCCCGCCCGAGGCGACGTCGTTGCGCACCTCCAGGCCGAGCGCGTCGCGGTAGAACGGGAGCGCCTCGTCGGGGTCGTTGACGGTGAGATGGCAGTACTGCAGTGCGATCGTCATGCAGCTCACGCTAGGTGCCGGCGGCGGGCGAGGCTTCTCGGATCCTGACCGACCCGTCCCTGGTCGGCCGGGTGTTCAGCTTCGCCAGGCACGGCGGCATCGCGGCCACCGCGCTGTGCTCCCGGCTTCGGTACGCGCTCGGCGTCTCGCCGACGATCTCGGTGAACCGGGAGCTGAACGAGCCGAGCGAGGTACAGCCCACGGTCATGCACGCGTCGGTCACGCTCATCCCACCGCGCAGCAGCGCCATCGCCCGCTCGATCCGGCGGGTCATCAGGTAGCTGTACGGCGTCTCGCCGTAGGCCGCCCGGAACTGTCGGGAGAAGTGACCCGGCGACATCAGCGCGTGCCGGGCCATCGTCGGCACGTCCAGCGGGCGGGCGTACTCCCGGTCGATCAGATCCCGCGCCCGGCGCAGGTGCGCGAGGTTCGCGAGGTCCTGCGGGTCCATGGCCGGACGCTACCACCCGCACCCCGCCCCACCGCGGACATCGACCTGGCATGCCCGTCCCGGGCGGCCGGGTTGGGGACCTAGGCTCGCGCCCGGGGCTCCCAGGAGCCCCGGGCGCGGTCGTCCGGATCGTCAGCCGCGCGCGGGCACCCACGCGGGGGCGCTCAACAGCAGCGGATTCGCGCCACTGCCGCTGCCGTCGGGGTTGCGTCCGATCGCGTACGCGTAGATCTGGCGATCACCGCCGGGCACGGCGATCCCGTGCGCGAAGGTGAACCGGTGCGCGCCCCCCACGGCTGGCTCGGCGGGCTGATTGGCCGTCACCGCGCCGATGAACTGGCCGCCCTGGCCGGCCGGATAGTCGGCGTAGAAGTGCACGTCGACGGCGCCCCCGAAGTCGGCGTCCCGGGCCCATCCCCAGCAGACGTCGACGTTGCAGCCGTCCAGGTAGCCCTCGGCCGGCCGGTCGAACACAGCCCTCGTCAACGTGCCGACGAAGGCGCCGCTGCCGGAGATCGTCAGCGTGTTGCCGTTGACGGTGAGGGTGTAGCCGTTCTGGTACTTCCAGTCGCGCGTCCCGGTGCAGGTGGAGGTGGTGGTGCCGCGGTAGTCCTCACTCCAGCTGGACACCCCGTTGGCGCCGAAGACGTTGACGCCGAGCGGACGGAGGCTGCGGAACCACACGTTGCCCGGCGGCGGGCACGGCGCGCCCTGCTCGGCGTAGCCGTTGTTGGCGTCGAACCGCAGGACCGCGCCGTTGCTGCTGTACCAGGTACCGATGATGGACGAACCCGGGTCGACGCTCTGCGCGATGACGGGATCCGATTCGGTCCCGGTACCGGGATCGTCCAGGGTCGGGTTGCCGTTGCCGTCGACGTACCAGGTCACCACGTCGTCGGCGTGGGCCACGCCGGCGCTGACCGGCAGCAGGCCGAGCAGCAGGGCGCCCACCGCCGCCGCGGACAACCGCGCCGCACGCACGCGTGGTCGAATCACTCTGTTCACTGTTGGGAGCTCCTTCGGGAAGAAGTTGGTGTCGCGGGTAGGGGATCCGTTACGGACCGCGGCAGACATCACAGGGACCAAGACAGGGACCAGTCAGTGGTGTCGGAGGGGCTGAACTCCAACATGCGGTACCAGTTGTTCGGCTGGGGATAGTCGAAAAGGCTCGGCAGATCGCGCACTCCGAGCCGGGACAGCACGCCGTACGCGTTGTCGGCGCAGTTATTGCCGATCACCTGATAACCGCGACCGGCCGAGCCGGCGGCGAACTGGGTGGCCGAATCGGGATCGGGGATCGGACCGTACAGACGGGCAAACCGGTAGTTCGTGTAGCCACGACTACGCATTTCCGCCAACATCTGCGACTGCCTGCCCTGGGCCCACCAGAATCCGTTGTCCCCACCGGGCAGCACGACGGCCGACCCAGAGGGGTTCTCGACGGACCCGAAGTAGAAGGTGCCGGTGCAGGTGACCCGGTACCCCCAGCCGACGTGTCCGAGGCCGTTGGCGCCGTTGGGCCGGACGAAGACGTAGGCGGAATCCGTGGTCGAGCAGCCGGTGAGCGGCGCGGCCTGCGCCGCCTGCGGCACGAACACCGCGCCGAGGGCGGCCAGGGCCACCAGCAGGATGCGGAACACGCGGGAGCGGGACCGACCGGCTCGCGCCGGGACGGTGAGGGTGTCGATTACCATGGCACCTCTGATCGGGAGAAGCGGAGAGGTTGGCGGTATTCACCCTCCTCGTTCGAATCGACCACGGAAATACCGAGGTACGAATAACCCCGCGCCCGTTATTGCTGCCGACGATCCGGGGCGGGACGCCGCCCGCGGCCGTGCCCGCGCACACGGGGTCACGGTTCCGTAAGACCGGCAACAGGGCTGTTCATCGAAGCACGTACGTACGGTTGTCCCGTGGACAGGACCCCGGGCGCGCCCGGCACCGAAGCTCTCCGGCCGGCCGCCGACCAGGTGGAGTGGGAGGACCTGCGGTTGTTCCGGTTGCTGGCCGAGGAGTTGTCGTTCACCCGAGCCGCCCAACGGGCCCGCGTGTCCCAGCCGTGGATGTCGCAGCGCATCGCCCGGATGGAGCGCCGGCTGCGGGTGTCGCTGTTCCGGCGCAACCGCCACCAGGTGGGGTTGACCCCGGCCGGGCACCGCCTGCTGGGGTTCGTCGTCGACGTGAGCACCCTGTGGGACCGGACGGTCCGTGACCTGCCGGGACGGGAGACCGACCGGGGCGACGTGGCGGCGAGCCCGACCGGTGCGCGGCGAGCCGCCCGAGCCCCGCTGCGGCTCGCCGTCTACGACATCAATCCGGTACGCATGCCCGCGTACCTGGCCGAGTCGCCCGAGGTGCGCGACACCCGGTTCCTCATCCAGGACAGCGTCCGGGCCGGGGTGGACAGCGTCGTCGCCGGCAAGGCGGACGCTCTGCTGTCGTACATCGTGGATGGTTCCACCATGCCGGCCCCGCCACCGACCCTGTACACCTGCACGGTCCTGAGGGAACGGCTGCACGTGCTGCTGCCGAGGACCCACCGGCTGGCCGCGCGTCCGACGGTCTCCGTCACCGAGCTCGTCGGCGACCCGTGGGTGATCCCCCAGGAGGAGGTGCTACGAAAGCAGGTGCTCGCCCTGTTGCTGCGGTACGGCGTCGAACCACTGGTCACCCACGTGACGTCCAGCAACGAGGTGCAGCGCTTCCTGATCGCCTCCGGCCAGGCGGTCGATCTCTCGACGCCGCTGATGCGGCCGAACGACGGCGTGATACTCAAGTCCATGACGGAACCGGTCGACAGCGTCTTCGCCCTGTACGTCGGCCCCGGCATGACGGCCGACCGGGCCGATGCCCTGATTCGCGCGGTCCGACGGTGGTACGTCGACGGTCTCCTCGACGCGCGGTCACCCTGGCTGAGTCAACTGCTCCGCCCCGATGCCCATCCCACCCTGCGGGCGGCGCTCAGCCTCTTGCCACCGGACCGCCTGGCGGCCGTCGAGGCCATGGTCCGGGACGCGGAATCCCGGCCGACGGCGAGGCCGTGACACGCGGCTGCGCAAAGCCGGTGGCGACGGCGGTCGATCCCCCGCGACAATGGCCGGCGTGGATGATATCGAGGTCGTCGTCGCCCACGACGAGCGCGCCACGCTGCGGGTCGGCGACGTGTTCCTGAAGGTCGACGCCGATCAGACCCGCCTCGACGTCGAGGTCGAGGCGATGGCCCTGGCCCCGGTCCCGACCGCGCGGGTCCTGTGGCGCCGGCCGCCCGTACTCGCGATCGCCGCCCTTCCCGGCGCGGCGCTCGGCCGCCTCGGTGAGCCGTCGCCCGCGTCGCCGGCCGCATGGGCCGCGGCGGGCGCCGCCCTACGGACGCTGCACGAGGCGCCGCTGCCGCCGTGGCCCGGCCGCAGCCTGGACCAGCTCGTGGCGCGCCTCGACACCGAATGCGAGCTGCTGCTCCGCGGGGAGCTGCTGCCCGCCGACCTGGTCACCCGCAACCGCCAAGTGGCCGAGGCCGCGCTGCGGCCCTGGAGGCCGGTGTTCGCCCACAACGACCTGCAGCTCACCCACGTGTTCGTCGACGGTGCGCGGGTCACCGGCGTGCTCGACTGGTCCGAGGCCGCCCGCGGCGACGCCCTGTACGACCTCGCCGTCCTGACCCTCGGGCACGAGGAGCACCTGGCCGACGTCGTCGCCGGCTACGGCGCCGACGTCGACCTCGACGTGATCCGCGGATGGTGGTCGTGGCGCAGCCTGGTGGCGTTCCGCTGGCTGGCCGAGCACGGCTTCGACCCGTACACGCCCGGCTGTGAGGGGGACGTGCTCCGAGCTCGGATGTGAGGCGGTTCAGCCGAGGAAGCGGTGCAGCCAGTGGAACCAGGCGTGGGCGAACCGAGCGTCGCACCGGGCCAGCGCCTCGCTGATCGGCACCCCGTCCATCACCACCAGCCGGTTGACCGCGCTGCCCGAAATCGGCGGCCCTGCGCCCCCGACCTGTGGACGTGCTCTCCAACCGCACCTACCGGGCGTACCTGGTCTCCGGCCTGTTCACCAGCGGCACCGCGACGCTGACTGCCACCCGCGCTAAGCGGCTGGCCTGACTGTCCCAGTGTGGGCGCGCCATCGACCGGGTGCTGGGCGAGGAAGGCCGGGCGCGAACGACCCCGGGACGCGAGGGGCAGCCCGCGTCCGAGGTCGTTCCCGATGGTGAGATAGGTCAGGGCAGGTCGATCGGGCGCAGGACGCGGTCGATGCCGTGGGCGATCTGGCGGTTGCCCTTGTTGATGTCGAATCGGTTGATGCGCGGGTTGCGGTCGGAACGATCGGCGTCGATCAGGGCGATCCGCTTGTGCCCGTGCGGCACGTACACGTCGACCTTGATCTTCGCGCCGGTGGCGGTCACCAGCTTGGCGTTGTCGGACTTGAGTGCGGTTTTCTTGGTGATCGTGGCGCCCGGCACCACGTGGTAGAGCAGCACGGCCTCGACTGTGTCGATGCCGAGGCCGGCGACGGCGCTGAATGCCTTGCTCTCGCTGGGCAGCTTCTCAGCCTTGGTGATGTCCTGGACGAGCAGTTCGAAGGCTCGGTCGTTGGGCAGGAAGGCGGTCAGGGCGGTCTTGCCGTCGGCGAGCACGGCGACCTTGCTGCCCGGCTTGGCCTTGAGTACCGCCTTCACCGCGGCGCCCAGGATGTCGTAGTCGTGGCCATTGTGGTCGAAACCGCTCTTGTCGGCGGTCAGCACCGCGGCCAGGGACCTGGTCTTGAGCGGCTCAGTTCGTGAGAGTTCCGCGCAGCTAGCTTTTGCCCGATTGGGCGGGCGAGGAGCTGCGCACGGTGATGGAGCTGCTCGGGCACTCCACGATCCGGATGACGGCCACACCTACGGTCACGTCCTGCCGACGCGGTCTCGTCAGGCTGCCTCGGCCATCGACCGCGTTCTCGGTGAGGAGGAGACCGCGTGACCGCTTGGCTGTACGAATGGCTGTACTCGGGACCGAGATCAACCGGTGAAAGTGCTGGTGGAGCCCAGGGGACTCGAACCCCTAACCCCTGCCTTGCAAAGGCAGTGCTCTGCCAGTTGAGCTAGGGCCCCTGGACGAGCGGGTCAGCGCAGGTCGGGAGCGGTGGTCGCCTCGTGCCAGAGGGCGCGCTCGTCGTTGGAAGCCTTGACCTTCTTGGCCAGCACGGCGGCGACGCCGACGATGCCGACCAGGACCAGCAGCTTCTTGACCATGGGGCGTCCCCTTGCGCTCGACCGTGCCGTCCGAACGAATGTGCGGTGGGGCTAGCTGGAATCGAACCAGCGACCTCAGAGTTATCAGCTCTGCGCTCTAACCGACTGAGCTATAGCCCCGCGTGGCGACGAGCAAGGTTAACCCATCGCGTTCCCGGGCCCCAAATCGGGGTCCGGCGTGCCCGCGCCGGGTCGACCGTACCCGGATGCGGAACGCCGGGGCGACCGCTTTTGCGGTGCCCCGGCGTCACGTACGTCAGTCGCGCTCGGCCAGCGTCAGCTCGATGCCGCCGACCAGGTCGGCGCAGACGTTGTAGATGAACGCGCTGAGGGTGGCCAGCGCGGTGAAGAGCACCACGTTGACCAGGCCGATCAACGCCGAGCTGAGGATCACGCCCTTGGCGGTGATCTGGAAGCCGCTGGTGCTCTGCCCACCGCCGGCGTTCACCAGGTCGGTCAGGCTGGAGTTCACGCTCTCGAACACGCCCATCGCGTCCAGGGCGAGGTAGAGCACCGAGGTGGCGACGACCACCACGATGAACAGCACCACCGAGACCGAGAAGGCGAACTTCATCACCGACCACGGGTCGATCCGCTTGAGGTTCAGCCGGGCCCGGCGCGGCCCACGGGACGCGGCCGAACTGACCGAGGTACGCGCGGCGCGTACCGCCTCACCCACCCGCGCGGCCCCGACGGCGCCACCGACGCCCGGCGGCAGGCCCCCGCCGTTCGCCGGGCGGGCGGTGCCGCTCGGACGGCCGGCGTCCGGCGTGGGGCGGGCGCCCCCGCCGATCCGCGGCTGGGTGCCGGTGCTGGACGGGGAGGTGGCGCTCCCCGGCGTGATCGGCTGGGTGGCGTTCGGCGACTTGGCCGAGGTGACCACCGGGGTGGTGCCCGAACTCGGCGCGTCCACCCCAGCCGCCGCCGGCGGCCGCTCGCTCGTCCCCTGGTCCTCACCGGGCTTGCCCGGCGGCGGTGACATGCCGGGGGCACGGGTGAATTTCGGGGCAGGCGCGTCGGCGGGGACGGTCGCCCGACCCACGGCAGCGCGGCCGGCCGCGGTTGTGCCGCTCTTCGCGGCCTCCTCGTCGACCGGGGTGGCCGAGGTCCCCTTGTTCCCCGACTTCGCCTGTGTCTCCGTCATTCAACTAGTCCTGTTCGTCAGGCTCGTCGGCATTGCGAGCAATCGCCACGATAGTCACGCCGTCCGGGAGGTCCATCAGCTTGACCCCCATTGTGTTCCGGTCACGCGTACGGCGTACAGGCTTCACCGGAGTCCGGATGACGCCGCCGTTGCTGGTGATCGCGAACAGCTCGTCGTCCGGATCGATCACGATCGCACCGACCAGACCACCGCGTCGCTCGGTGATCTTCGCAGTCAGCACGCCCTTACCTCCCCGGCCCTGCACCGGGTATTCCTCGATCGGGGTGCGTTTCGCGTATCCCCCGTTCGTGGCCACCAGAACGTCCAGACCCTCCCGGACGACCTCCATCGCCAGCAGGACGTCGTCGTCCGTGAAGCGCATGCCGATCACGCCGGAGGTGGCCCGGCCCATCGGGCGCAGCGCCTCGTCGGTGGCGTTGAACCGGATCGCCTGCGCCTTCTTGGAGACCAGCAGCAGGTCCTCCTCCGGGGCCACCAGGACAGCACCGACCAGCTCGTCCTCATCGCGCAGGTTGATCGCGATGACGCCGCCGGACCGGTTGGAGTCGAACTCCTCGAGTCGGGTCTTCTTCACCAGGCCGTTTCTCGTGGCCAGTACCAGGTAGGGAGCCACCTGGTAGTTCGGGATTTCGATGATCTGCGCGATCTGCTCGTCCGGTTGGAAGGCGAGCAGGTTTGCCACGTGCTGGCCCTTGGCCACCCTACTGGCTTCCGGCAACTCGTACGCCTTGGCCCGGTAGACGCGGCCCTTGTTCGTGAAGAACAGGATCCAGTCGTGGGTGGAGCATACGAAGAAGTGGCTGACGATGTCGTCCTGCCTCAGGGTGGCGCCGCTGACACCCTTGCCGCCACGCCGCTGCGAGCGGTACAGGTCGACCTTGGTGCGCTTGGCGTACCCGGTGCGGGTGATGGTGACGACCACGTCCTCGCGGGCGATCAGGTCCTCCATCGAGACCTCGCCGTCGAACGGCATGATCTTCGTCCGCCGGTCGTCGCCCCACTTCGCGACGATCTCGCCGAGCTCCTCCGAGACGATCTTCCGCTGCCGCTCCGGCTTGGCGAGGATGTCCTTCAGGTCGGCGATCTCGATCTCGAGCTTGGCCAGGTCGTCCAGGATCCGCTGCCGCTCCAGGGCGGCCAGCCGGCGCAGCTGCATGTCCAGGATCGCGGTCGCCTGGATCTCGTCGATGTCCAGCAGCCGGATCAGGCCCTGCCGGGCGTCCTCCACCGTCGGCGAGCGCCGGATCAGCGCGATCACCTCGTCCAGGGCGTCCAGCGCCTTGGACAGACCGCGCAGGATGTGCGCCCGCTCCTCCGCCTTGCGCAACCGGAACGCGGTCCGCCTGCGGATCACCTCGATCTGGTGCTCGACGTAGTAGCGCAGGAACTGCGCCAGGTTGAGCGTGCGCGGCACCCCGTCGACCAGCGCCAGCATGTTGGCGCCGAAGGTCTCCTGGAGCTGGGTGTGCTTGTAGAGGTTGTTCAGCACCACCTTGGCGACCGCGTCGCGCTTGAGCACCAGCACGATCCGCATGCCGGTACGCCCGGAGGACTCGTCCCGGATGTCGGCGATGCCGGCGAGCTTGCCCTCCTTGATCAGCTCGGCGATCCGCTCGGCCAGGTTGTCCGGGTTGACCTGGTACGGCAGCTCGCTGACCACCAGGCAGGGCCGACCGCGCTTGTCCTCCTCGACCTCCACCACCGCCCGCATCCGGATCGAGCCGCGCCCGGTCCGGTACGCGTCCTGGATCGCCTGCTGCCCGACGATCAGGCCGTAGGTCGGGAAGTCCGGACCCTTGACGATCTCCAGCAGCGCCTCGAGGGTGCTCTCCTCGTCGGCGTCCGGGTTCTCCAGGCACCACTGCACCGCCGCGCCGATCTCGCGCAGGTTGTGCGGCGGGATCTTGGTGGCCATGCCGACCGCGATGCCCTCGGAGCCGTTCACCAGCAGGTTGGGGATCCGCGACGGCAGGATGGTGGGCTCCTTGGCCCGGCCGTCGTAGTTGTCCTGCAGGTCGACGGTGTCCTCGTCGATGTCCCGCAGCATCTCCATCGCCAGCGGGTCGAGCTTGCACTCGGTGTTGTGGCTGACGAAGCCGTCGGAGACGAACGAGTGGTCCTCGGTGTCCACCCGGATGCTGTAGACCGCCTGGACACCGGCGTCCTCGACCGACGCCACCTCGGCGTAGTAGAACCGGCCGTCGACCAGCGGCTCCACCACGTCCAGGATGCCCGACTCGGTGATCCGGGCGGCGATCTCGTCGCGGTCCCGCTCCCAGCGCTCGACCCGGTCGACGTTGTGCCGACGCAGCCAGTCCCGCTCGGTCCACCGGCTCGCGCCGTGCTCGCGGATGAAGTCACCGACGAACGGCACGAAGTCGCCGGCCAGGGCCCGGCTGGTGGCCGGCACCCGGGCCAGCTCGGACGCCAGCTTGGCCTGCTTGCGGCCGAGGAAGCCGACGTGCGCGGCGAAGATCCGGGCGTCGCGGCGGTTGGTCACCACGACCTTGATCTCGCCGCTGTCGTACCGGCACTGTCGGCTGACGACGCCGAACTCCAGCAGCAGCTGCTGCACCTCACGGGCGAGCCGCACGCTACGGGTGGAGTACGAGATCTGGATGGTGCTGCGGGGCAGCAGCGAGGACGAGCCGTCGCCCTCGAACAGGGCCTGGAGGAAGGCCCGCTTGACCGCCGCGGTGCCCTGCCAGACGAACTCGGGGACGAACTTGCCGGCGCTGCGTACGCCGACCAGCTCGCCCAGGATGGACCCATCGAAATCGCTGATCCAGCCACGCATCTTGTGGAGAGTCTTGCCCGTGACGGTGGTCTCGGTTCCAACCCAGCGCTGACCCCCGACCGCGAGGTCGTAGGCGGCGAGGACCCGGACGAAAAACTCCCGGTCGCAGTTGTCGAAGCCGACCCGGTTGCCTGACGTCCAACCCTCGCTAACGTAGGCACCGGCCAGGACGGCGGCCTCGACGTGCTCCAGCGTCGGGTAGCCGATCTCGTCCGGCACGGTGCGCTGGAGGACCACCCGGTCACCCGGGCCGATCTCGGCGAGCAGCTTCCACAGCAGGGTCGGCACGCCGGCCACGCTCACCAGGCAGAGCACCGGGTGGTTCTGGGTGCCGGTCAGCTCGTACCCCTCGCGGGTGCGCAGCCGCAGCGTCGGGTGCTCGCCGGAGTGGAAGAACTTGCTGGCGTGCACCAGGTCGCCGTTGCGGTCGCGGACCTTCAGCGCGACGTCGGTCTCGCTGCTCGGCGCGGCACCCGGGACGATGTCGCCGACCCGCACGCTGCCCTGAGCGGTACGAATCCGGACATCTGGGGTAATGCAGTATCTCATGGCCGCAGCCGGATCATTTCCGGGCGAACCGAAGTTGCCGTTGCCGTCCACCAGCGGGTACCGCAGCGACCACGGCTGGGCCATCCGGACCAGCGCGTCGTAGATCGCCGAGTCGCCGTGCGGGTGGAACTGACCCATCACGTCACCGACGACGCGGGAGCACTTCACGTACCCGCGGTCCGGCCGGTAGCCGGAGTCGAACATGGCGTACAGGATCTTGCGGTGGACCGGCTTGAGCCCGTCCCGGACGTCCGGCAGCGCCCGCCCGACGATGACGCTCATCGCGTAGTCGAGGTACGAGCGCTGCATCTCGACCTCGAGGCCGACCGGCTCGATCCGGTCGTGCTGGACGACGGCCGCGACGGCCGCGACGGCCGCCTCCGGCGCCTCCGGCTCGTTCGGGGTGGACTCGGGAGTATCGGTCACTGTTAACCCTTATCAGACTCAGAGTCGGCTTCGTGCTGTGGATAAGTCTGTGGAAACCGGCCAAGTTGTGGATAACCCAGTGGACAGGTGGCCGGCCGGCGAACCCCGGCCGGCCACGCGAGGTCCGTCAGATGTCGAGGAACCGCACGTCCTTGGCGTTGCGCTGGATGAACGAACGGCGGGCCTCGACGTCCTCGCCCATCAACACGCTGAACAGCTCGTCGGCGGTGGCGGCGTCGTCGAGCGTCACCTGGCGCAGGGTGCGGGTGGCCGGGTTCATTGTGGTCTCCCACAGCTCGGGGTAGTTCATCTCGCCGAGACCCTTGAACCGCTGGATGTCGTCCGGCCGGGCGTTGGCCTTCTTCTGCTGGCGCAGCGCGATCAGCCCGTCGCGCTCCCGGTCGGAGTACGCGTACTGGGCGTCGTCGCCCTTCTTGTTCCACTTGATCTTGTAGAGCGGCGGGGCGGCCAGGTAGACGTGGCCCAGCTCGACCAGCGGCCGCATGAAGCGGAACAGCAGGGTGAGCAGCAGCGTCTGGATGTGCTGGCCGTCGACGTCCGCGTCGGCCATCAGCACGATCTTGTGGTAGCGCAGCTTCTCGATGTCGAAGTCGTCGTGGATGCCGGTGCCCAGCGCGGTGATCAGCGCCTGGACCTCGTTGTTCTTCAGCACCCGGTCGATCCGGGCCTTCTCCACGTTGAGGATCTTGCCGCGGATCGGCAGAATCGCCTGGGTGCGCGGGTCGCGGCCCTGCTTGGCCGAGCCGCCGGCCGAGTCGCCCTCGACGATGAAGACCTCGGACTCGCGCGGGTCGGTGGACTGGCAGTCGGCCAGCTTGCCCGGCATCGAGCCGGACTCCAGCAGCGACTTGCGCCGGGCCAGCTTGCGCGCCTGCTGGGCGGCGATCCGGGCCCGGGCGGCCTGGGACGCCTTCTGGATGATCGTCTTGGCCTCGGCCGGGTTCCGGTCGAACCAGTCGACCAGCCGGTCGTTGCAGACCCGCTGGACGAAGCTCTTCACCGGGGTGTTGCCCAGCTTGGTCTTGGTCTGCCCCTCGAACTGCGGGTTGGTCAGCTTCACCGAGATGATCGCGGCGAGCCCCTCGCGGATGTCCTCGCCGGAGAGCTTCTCGTCGCCCTTGAGCAGCTTCTTCTCCGTGCCGTACCGGTTGACGACGCTGGTCAGCGCGGAGCGGAAGCCCTCCTCGTGGGTGCCGCCCTCATGGGTGTTGATGTTGTTCGCGAAGGTGTAGACCGACTCGCCGTACGACTCGTTCCACTGCATGGCGATCTCGACCGACATGCCCTCCTCCTCGGCGTCGAACTCGACCACGGTCTTGTGCATCGGGTTCTTCGAGGCGTTGAGGTGCCGGACGAAGTCGGCGATGCCGCCGTCGTAGCGGAAGGTGACCTCGCGGATCTTGCCTTCCTCGCCCTCGGCGACCCGCTCGTCGAGCAGGTGGATGGTGATGCCCCGGTTGAGGAAGGCCATCTCCTGCAGGCGCCGGTAGATGGTCTGGAAGTCGAAGTCGACGGTCTCGAAGACCTCGGCGTCCGGCCAGAAGGAGACCGCCGAGCCGGTGCGGTCGGTCGTCTCGCCCTTGTCCAGCGCGGACGGCTTGGAGTGGTCGTACGTCTGCCGCCAGACGAAGCCGGACTTGTGGATCTCCACGGCCATCCTGGTGGAGAGCGCGTTCACTACCGAGACGCCGACGCCGTGCAGGCCGCCGGAGACCGCGTACGCCTTGCCGTCGAACTTGCCGCCCGCGTGCAGCACGGTCAGCGCGACCTCGACACCCGGCTTCTTCAGCTTGGGGTGCAGGTCGACCGGAAAGCCGCGGCCGTTGTCGGTGACCCGGACGCCGCCGTCGGCGAGCAGCACCACGTCGATGGTGTCGCAGTAGCCGGCCATCGCCTCGTCGACCGCGTTGTCGACGACCTCCCACACGAGGTGGTGCAGGCCGCGCTCGCCCGTCGAACCGATGTACATGCCGGGCCGCTTGCGGACCGCCTCGAGCCCCTCGAGGACGGTGATCGACTCGGCGCCGTACTCCTGCTTGTCCTGCGCTGCCACCCTCGGCCACTTTCTCGCGCCGGGTCGCGCCGGGGCGCGGGGGCGCGGGTTCGGCGGACAGGACGCGACGTCGGCGCGTGGACCGGCCCGGGGTCGTCCCAGGTCACGGTGCGCGCGCGGTCGCCGCGGTGTGCCCGCGGATCGCGATCGGCTCGACCCGTCACGGGACGTTGATCAAGGGCCGCTGCGGGCCCGTGTCCGTCGCTCCGTGCCGGGTCTTCGTCTCGCCGTCAATCTTACTGTGCGCGCGTGACAGAACCACCACTCGGCACCCCTTCGCGGCGGCTGAGAACTCCGTAGCGGGCCGAACCGCGCTGTCCGCGACTCCCCCTACACGGCCGGGGAGGATCGAGGGCGGCGCCGCGTGGAGAATCGACCGGCGCCGGCCGCCCCGCCGAGGGTCGCGCGCGGGACGGTCGTACCGTACCTTTGCGGCGCCGGCGGTGCTCGTCTTGATCTTTTCCATCCGTAACCGGGACGATCGACCCGAACGAACCGACACGCGCTCTCAAGGGGTGAGGCCAGATGGGGCTGGACAACGTCGCGGTGCACTGGCCGCGGACCGGCCGCTTCTACGACCCGGTCGCACCGGCCGAGTTCGTGGATTTCGGCGACATCGTGGACATTCCCCGGATCTCCGCGCCGACCGCCGCGCTGGCCGAGCACATCGCCAAGACCGGTTCGGTCCGGGCGACGGTCTACACGGAGCTGGTCGACCTGATCCTCGGGCTGGAGAATGTGCTCTACGCCACAGAGGCCGCCGCCGAGGACGAGGACCCGGTGATCGACCCGGACGGCTGCGCGTGGATCGCCGGCGGGGTGGAGAAGTTCGTCGCGCAGCACCGGCCGTACGGCGAGGTGGTGACCTTCGAGTCGGTCGGCGAGGTGCTGCGTGCCCTGCTGGGCGACGGCCGGCTGGCCGAGCAGCAGCTGCGCTGGCTGGACAGCCGGCTGGACCGGCTGCGGGACGAGAAGGGCGAGCCGCCGCAGTGGAACTTCACCTGCGCCGAGCTGGGCGTGCTGGCGGCGTTCTACCGGCGCTGCGCGGACCGCGGGTTCGCCGTCTACGCCGACGCCGAGCCCGGCCGCCGGCCCGGCACCCCGGTCTGAGCCACCCTCCGGCCCGACCAGGCCCGGTGCAGGGCTCAGCCGTAGGTGTCGCGGGGGCCCCGCCCGCGCACCCGGCGCGGGCCGCGCCCCCAGGACGGCGCGGCCGGCCCGTGGATGTGCAGCTTGCGGACCACGTTGTGGCCCACCTCGCCGGCGATCCGCTTGAGCAGGGAGCCGGCCAGCAGCCGCAGCTGGGTGGCCCAGGCGGTCGAGCGGGCCTCCACGGTCAGCTCGCCGTCCTCCAGCTTCACCGGGCGGCTGTGCTGGGCGATCTCCGGCCCGACGACCTTCTCCCAGGCGCCGAAGACGGTGGCCTCGGCGGCCGGCTGCTGCCAGCCGCGGGCCTTCATCAGCCGCTCCAGCACCACGCCGAGCGGTTGCGGGTCGCGCGGGTCGGGGCCCGCGCCGGAGTAGCCGCGCAGCCGCCGCTCGCCGCCGTCGCCGGAGACCGCGCTGCGGCGGCGGGTCTGTGCCGCGGCGTTGCGCCGGGCCTTCGCGGCCTCCAGGACCGCCCGGGCCAGCTCCGGCCCCGCCGCGGCGCCGTCCCCCGCCGCGCCCAACCCGTCACCGGGAGCCGAACCGCCGACTGCGGCGTCCGCGCTCCCCGGGCTTCCGCCGGCGTCGCGCCCGCCCCGGCCGGCGTCCGCCCCGCGCCCACCCGGGCCGGCGCCGGAATCGCGGCCAACCCGGGCGGCGTCCGCGTCGGCGCCGGGCGGTCGGGCCGCCCGGCGTCCGCCGGCCCCGCCTGCTCCCCCGGGGGTACGCGCACCGCCCTCCCCGCCTGATGCCACGCGGCCCGGTTCACCCGTGGTCCGCCGGCCGGTCGCGTCCGGATCAGTCGACACGCCGCACCGTCCCCTCGCCGACGGCGTACCGGGCGCCGCGCAGGGCCACCGGCACGTCGTCGTCCACCGCACAGGTCACCAGCAGCTGGCCGGCCCCGCCCACCAGCTCGGCCAGTCGTTCCCGCCGGCCCGCGTCCAGCTCGGCGAAGACGTCGTCGAGGACCAGCACCGGCTCGATCCCGTCCGCGCGCAGCAGGTCGTACCCGGCCAGCCGCAGCGCCAGCGCGTACGACCAGGACTCGCCGTGGCTGGCGTACCCCTTGGCGGGCAGTGGGCCGAGGGTGAGGGTGAGGTCGTCGCGGTGCGGGCCGACCAGGGTGGTGCCGCGCTCGATCTCCGCCGAGCGGGCGTCGGCCAGCGCGGCGGTCAGGGCCTCGGCCAGCGCCGCCCGGTCGGTGGTCGGCTCGGTCAGCTCCAGCGACGGCTTGTACGCGATCCCCGCGGCGCCCCGGCCGGCGGCCACCGCGTCGTACGCCTTGGTCACGTGCGGGGCGAGCGCGGCCACCAGCTCAAGCCGGCCGGCGAGCAGCTCAGCGCCGTGCCCGGCCAGGTGGGTGTCCCAGACGGCCAGGGTGGACAGGTCCCCGCCCCGGGTGCCGCCGGTCTTGCGGGCCAGGTACGCGGTGCGCAGCAGGGCGTTGCGCTGCTTGACCACCCGCTCGTAGTCGGCGCGCACCCCGGCGTACCGCGGTTGCCGCAGGACCAGCAGGTCGTCCAGGTAGCGGCGGCGTTCGGCCGGGTCGCCGCGGACGAGTTCCAGGTCCTCCGGGGCGAACAGCACCAGCCGCAGCGCACCGATGACGTCCCGGGCCCGGCGGGCCGGGGAGCGGCCGAGCCGGGCCCGGTTGGCCTTGCCCGGGACGATCTCCAGCTCGACCAGCAGCTCCCGGCCGTCGTGCGCCACCGCGCAGCGGATCACCGCGGCGGTGGCGCCCATCCGGACGAGCGGGGCGTCCGTGGCGACCCGGTGCGAATCCAGGGTCGCCACGTAGCCCAGCGCCTCGACCAGGTTGGTCTTGCCGACGCCGTTGGCGCCGATCAGGACGTTCGGTCCCGGCTCCAGGTCGACGCCGACCCGCTCGTACGAGCGGAAGTCGACCAGTTCGAGCCGGCGGACGTACACAGGCTGTGGATACCGCTCAGCGCTTGTGGACGGCGTGCCCGCCGAACTGCTGGCGCAGCGCGGCGACGGCCTTCATCGCGGGCGACTCGTCCTGCCGGGAGGCGAACCGGGCGAACAGCGACGCGGTGATGACGTTCAGCGGGACGGCCAGCCGGACCGCCTCGTCGACGGTCCACCGGCCCTCGCCGGTGTCCTCGGTGTAGCTGCTCAGCTCGGCCAGCTCCGGGTCCTCGTCGAGGGCCCGGTCGAGCAGGTCCAGCAGCCAGGAGCGGACCACGGTGCCCTCGCGCCAGGACTTGAACACGCCCGGCACGTTGGTCACCAGCTCGGAGGCGGACAGCAGCTCGTAGCCCTCGGCGTAGGCGTGCATCAGGCCGTACTCGATGCCGTTGTGCACCATCTTGGCGTAGTGGCCGGCGCCGACCGGGCCGGCGTGCACGAAGCCGAACTCGCCCTCCGGCTTGAGCGCCTCGAAGATCGGCATCAGCCGCTCGACGTGCTCCTGCGCGCCGCCGACCATCAGGGCGTACCCGTTCTGCTTGCCCCAGACGCCGCCGGAGACGCCGACGTCGAGGTAGCCGATGCCGCGCTCGGCGAGCCGCTCGGCGCGGGGGGCGTCGTCGCTGAACCGGGAGTTGCCGCCGTCGATGATGATGTCACCCTCGCCGAGCACGCCGGCGAGCTCGTCGATGGTCGCATCGGTGACACCGGCCGGGACCATCACCCACACCGCGCGCGGCCCATCCAGCTTGGCGGGCAGCTCCGCGAGGCTGGCGACGTCGCTCAGCTCCGGGTTGCGGTCGAAGCCGACCACCTCGTGACCGGCGGCGCGCAGGCGTTCGCGCATGTTGCCGCCCATCCGACCGAGTCCTACCAGGCCGAGCTGCATCTGGTCCTACCTCCGTGCGTTGGTTCCGTGGGGCGCGATCAGCGGGACACGCGGATCGGCATGATGAGGTACCGGTACCCCGGGACGACCTCGCCATCCTCGCCGGCGGGGGAAATCACCGCGGGCTTGAACGCGTCGACGAACCGCAGCAGCGCGAACTGGGCGCCCAGGTTGGCCAGGCCGTCGATCAGGTACTGCGGGTTGAAGCCGATGGTCAGCGGCTCGCCGGTGAAGGTGGCCTCCATCGCCTCGCTGGCCCGCGCCTCCTCGGTGCCGCCGGCCTCGACGACGAGCCCGTCGGAGCTGAAGCTCAGCAGCACCGGGGTGGTCCGCTCGGCGACCAGGGCGACCCGCTTGACCACCTCGATCAGGGTGGCGACCGGGACCCGCGCCTCGGCGTTGTGGTTGGCCGGGAAGAGCGAGCGCACCGGCGGGTAGTTCGCGCCGTCGAGCAGCCGGCTGGTGGTGCGCCGGGTGCCGCCGGTGAAGCCGATCATGCCCTCGCCGGCGGCCCCCTGGGACAGCGCCATGGTGACCTGGCCGCCGAGCGGGCCGAGCGCCTTGGCGGTGTCGTTCAGGGTGCGGGCCGGCACCAGGGCGTTCAGGCTGATGTCGGGGTCGTCCGGGTTCCAGTCCATCTCGCGCAGCGCCAGCCGGTAGCGGTCGGTGGCGAGCATGGCCAGCGTGCCGCCGGAGAGCTCGAGGCGTACCCCGGTCATCATCGGCAGGGTCTCGTCCCGGCCCGCGGCGACGGCCACCTGGCCGACGGCGGCCGCGAAGGCGGCGGCGTCGATGGTGCCGGCGCTCTCCGGCATCTCCGGCAGGGCCGGGTAGTCCTCGACCGGCATGGTCGGCAGGGTGAACCGGGCGCTGCCGCAGACCAGCTCCAGGTGGGCGCCGACCGCGGCGATGTCCACCGGCTTGGCCGGCAGCGCCTTGGTGATCTCGGCGAGCAGCCGACCGGAGACCAGGGCGGCGCCGTCGGCGTCCCCCTGCACCTCGACGGTCACCTGGCTGGAGACCTCGTAGTCGAAGCCGGAGACCTGCAGGTTGCCGTCGGTGACCCGGAGCATCACCCCGGCCAGCACCGGTACGGACGGCCGGCTGGGCAGGCTCTTCGCGGTCCACGCCACCGCTTCGGCGAGCGCGTCGCGCTCCACTCGGAACTTCATCAATGCCTCCGCGTCGACGTCGACGACAACTCTCTCATGCCGACCGCTGCCCACCACCCCGCCCGACCGTGCGGGTGCCCATCGCACCTTAGGGCGCGAGGGCATCGGCTGTGCGCCCGACCCTCCTGATCCAGCTGCCTCGGCGACTGCCGACGGCAGTGCTCCGGCCCGATCCACAGGAAGTCCAACGGTGATGATTGGTTTTTGATTCTTAGTAGAGATAAACCCATCGTCTTCATCGCACCTGTGCAAACTGTGGAGAACTCGCGTCCGCGCAGGTCAGACAGGTTATCCACCGGTGGGTTGGCTGTGGAGAACCGGGGGGTCAACCGGGCCGCGTGTCCACAGCCGGCGTCGTCCCCACAGTTGTCCACAGTTGTCCACCGGTTGTCCACCGGTTGTCCACGGGGTTTCTCCCCAGTGCTGTGGATATTGCCGGCGGGTCGGATCGACGTTGTCCCCAGAACCTTCAACAGGCCGCCCACAGGTGGACGTCCGTCGGTGGACAACTTCACCGTCGTCCCCAGGCGTCCACAGGCTCGTCCCCAGGGTTTGTCCACAGTCTGTGGGTAACCGGGTCGGGACCGAGCGTCGTTATCCACCGCCTGTGGAACAGGGCATGTGGACAACCGGGCGATCCTGTGGACGAACACGACACCGATGCTGGGCCCTCGACCGGGTGGAGGGTCAATCCGGTCGGCCCGCGAACGACGCAGCGCCCGGCCGGAGATCCGGCCGGGCGCTGTGGACATCGCGCGGAAGTGGCGTACGCCACCCCGCGGGGCTCAGGTGTTCTGCTTGATCCGGTTGGTCAGCTCGGCGATCTGGTTGTAGAGCGAGCGCCGCTCCGCCATCTGCTGGCGGATCTTGCGGTCGGCGTGCATCACCGTGGTGTGGTCCCGGCCACCGAAGGCCTGGCCGATCCGCGGCAGCGACAGGTCGGTCAGCTCCCGGCACAGGTACATGGCCACCTGGCGGGCGTTCACCAGCACCCGGGAGCGGGAGTGCCCGCGCAGGTCCTCCAGGCTCACCCCGAAGTACTCGGAGGTGGAGACCATGATCTGGTCCGCGGTGATCTCCGGGCCGGCGCCGTCCGGGATGAAGTCCCGCAGCACCTCCTCGGCCAGCGACAGCTCGACCGACGAGCGGGTCAGGCTGGCGAACGCGGTGACCCGGATCAGCGCCCCCTCCAGTTCCCGGATCGAGTTCGACACCCGGGAGGCGATGAACTCCAGCACGTCCGGCGGGGCGTACAGGCGCTCCTGGGCCGCCTTCTTCTGCAGGATCGCGATCCGGGTTTCCAGGTCCGGCGGCTGGATGTCGGCCAGCAGTCCCCACTCGAAGCGGGTCCGCAGCCGGTCCTCCAGCGTCGCCAGCTGCTTCGGCGACCGGTCGGAGGTGATCACGATCTGCTTGTTGGCGTTGTGCAGGGTGTTGAAGGTGTGGAAGAACTCCTCCTGGGTCCGCTCGCGGTTCTCCAGGAACTGGATGTCGTCGATCAGCAGGATGTCGACGTCGCGGTAGCGGCGCTGGAACGCGCTGGTCTTGTCGTCCCGCAGCGAGTTGATGAAGTCGTTGGTGAACTCCTCGGTCGAGACGTACCGGACCGAGCGGGCGTTGCCCAGGGTCTGCGCGTAGTGCCCGATGGCGTGCAGCAGGTGGGTCTTGCCCAGCCCGGAGCTGCCGTAGATGAACAGCGGGTTGTACGCCTTCGCCGGTGACTCGGCGACCGCCACGCTCGCCGCGTGCGCGAACCGGTTGGACGAGCCGATGACGAACGTCTCGAACATGTACTTCGGGTTGAGCCGGTTGCCGCTGCCGCCGTCCGGGCGCCGGTCGCCGCCACCACCGGGCCGGTGGTCGGCGCCGGACCGGCCGGGACCGCTGTCCGTGCCGCCGTCGCGGGCCAGGCCGCGCGGCGGCTGGGTGTCCCGGGACGGCGGGCGCCCCTGGTCCCGGTACGGCGGCTCGTAGCCGCGCCGGTCCGGGTCGTGGGCGTCGGGGCGCGAGCGGTCCTCGAAGCCGCGCCGCTCGGGCGGGCGGCTCTGCGGCACCGGCTCGGCGAACGCGGCCCCGAAGAGGCTCTCCTGGCCGCCGTTGCGGCTGGCCGGGATGAACCCGGGCCGCTGCCCGTCGTGGGCCGGCCGGCCGGCCGCCGGCTCGGCGGCCCGCTGCGGGTAGCCCTGCTCCTGCGGGTAGCCCTGCTCCTGCTGGTCCGCCCGGGGGAACTGCTGGTCGGCCCCGGGAAAGACCTGCTGCTGGTACGCCGGGGAGGCGTCCTGGTCGCGGTATCCGCGCTGCTCGTGAGGGCCGGGCTGGTGCGGATACCGCTGCTGGTCCGGCGCGTCCGGGAAGGCCTGCTGCTCGGGCTGGTCGCGGAGGCCCGGCTCCGGGCCGTCGAACCCGGGCGGGGCGGCGTCGAACTCCGACTGCGTCGACTCCGGGCCGCTGCGGTAGACCGTCCCGGCGGGGCGGCCGGTGCCGTCCTCGGCGATCCGGACGGTGACCGCCACCTGGATCGGCCGGCCCAGCCGGCGGGTGAGCGCCTCGGTGATCGCCGGCCGCAGCCGGGACTCGATCACGTCCCGGGTGAAGGCGTCCGGCACGGAGAGCAGGGCGGTGTCCTCGACGATCGCGCGGAGCCGGGTGAGCCGAAGGTACGCGCGCTGCTGCGCGGAGATGATCTCGTCGGCGAGCTCGTCCGTCGCCGCGGTCCACACCGCGGCAAGGTCGATCGTTCCAGCCACCGTCGTGCCACCCCCCTCGCCTCTGCTCCCGGCCGCCGCTGTGGTCCAGTCGGCCGTACCGGGCCCGCCACCGCGTTCGAGCGGGTGGTGCCTGACCCGCCGGACGGCTGGCCGACCGGCATCCACAAGTTATCCACAGGCTGTGGGTACCGAGCGACGGGGGCCGCCCACCGGACGCGGGTCGGCCTGTGCCCCCTGTCGGGAGGGCGTTGAAGCGGGTTCACCGTGCCGAACGATTCACTGCCCTGTCCGGTAGCCGGTCGGCGTCATCTCGCACCCCCGACGCCGACCGCAAACGCGCACGGTAACAGCGACGGTGGTGCACCATCAACCGACGGCACCCCGCCACGCTTGTCGGTATCCGCGAAAACCACCTGATCGGTCGGGTCGGCGCCCGGAGTGCCGGCCCGCGCGGGTCGGTTGACGGTCGTTGCCCCCCTGCGTAGGCTGGAACGGCTGCTCTGTTGCCCTCTGCTAGGGTGATGGGTGCTTGCTGCCCGCGGTCGCCTCCGGCATCGTCGAGGTTCCGCATCGCCGGGCAGCACCGATCGGGGGCCACCGCCGAGGTGACCTGGACCGCCACACGACCCCGGGCGAACCCGTGCCGGGGACGTACGAAAACGGAGAGCCTGACGTGAGCAAGCGCACCTACCAGCCGAACAACCGCCGGCGCGCGAAGACCCACGGCTTCCGGCTGCGCATGCGCACCCGTGCCGGCCGCGCCATCCTGTCGACCCGTCGGGCCAAGGGCCGCACCCGCCTGTCGGCCTGAGGCCGACCGGGGCCGGTCCGGAGGGCGTGGGCAGTCGTGCTGACGGCCGCACAGCGACTGCGGCGTAGCACCGACTTCGCCGCGGCGGTCCGAGGTGGTCGACGCGCCGGCCGCGGCGCGGTCGTCGTCCACCTGACCCTGCCGCCGGGGCCCGACCCCACCGCGACAACCTCGCCGGAGCCGGCGCGGGAATCCGGTGCGGAGCTGATCTCCGCACCGACCCGCGCCGGCTTCGTCGTGTCCAAGGCCGTCGGCCCCGCGGTGGTCCGCAACGCGGTGAAGCGGCGACTGCGACACCTGGTCCGCGAGCGCCTGGCCGGGTTGCCGCCCGGAAGCACCCTGGTGGTGCGGGCGCTGCCGGCCGCCGCCGAGGCGTCGTTCGCCCGGCTGGGCGGCGACCTGGACGCGGCGATCGTCGCGGCTTCGGCGCCCCGGGGACGGCGGCCGCGATGAGCGGGGAGTCCGCCGTGCCGAGGCCGGCCAGCCGGGGTGCCCGGGTGCTGATCGCGCCCGTCATCGCGTACCGTCGTTGGATAAGCCCGGCGCTGCCGGCCCGTTGTCGGTTCTACCCCTCGTGCAGTGCGTACGCCCTGGAGGCGGTGACCCGGCACGGTGCGCTCCGGGGGGCCGGCCTCACGGTCCGGCGGCTGTTGCGCTGCCACCCCTTCCACCCAGGTGGACATGACCCGGTGCCCGAGCCGGGCGGCCGCCGCCGTGCCGATGTGACTGGAGCCTGAGAATTGTTCAGTCTTGACTGGATCTACTACGCGATCTCGTGGATCCTGCTGACCTGGCACTCGGCCTGGGACGCCATCGGGGTGCCGGTCAACGCGTTCCTCGGCACCAACTGGGCGTGGATCCTCTCCATCGTCTTCCTGGTGGTCACCGTACGGGTGATCCTGTTCCCGGTCTTCGTGAAGCAGATCAAGTCCCAGCGGGCGATGCAGGCGCTCCAGCCCAAGGTCAAGGAGCTGCAGGAGAAGCACAAGGGTGACCGGGAGACGCTCCAGAAAGAGATGATGGAGCTCTACAAGAAGGAGAAGGCCAACCCGCTGATGGGGTGCCTTCCGATGTTCCTTCAGATCCCCGTCTTCCTCGGTCTCTTCCACACGCTGAAGCGGCTCAACCCCGACAACCCGCTGAAGACCCTCTACGGTTGGTCGGTCGACCAGTTCAACAGCGCGTCGAATGCCAAGCTCTTCACCGCGCCGATCTCCGGGAAGTTCGGCTCTACTCCCCAGGAGCTTGCGGAACTGGGTGCGAACAGCACAGCCGTCAAGACCATCGCTGGCATCCTGGTGCTGGTCATGATGGGCACCACCTACCTGACCAGCCGTCAGATGATCCTCAAGACCGGCTGGGCGGAGGACCCGCAGCAGCGGATGGTGCAGCGGCTGATGCTCTACGGTATCCCGCTCTCCCTGCTGATCTCCGGCTCGATCTTCCCGATCGGCGTGATCATCTACTGGGTCACCAACAACCTCTTCACCCTCGGCCAGCAGCAGTGGGTGCTGCGCAAGTTCCCGCCGCTGGTGACGAACAAGGGCGTACCGAACAAGGCCGGCACCCCCAACCGCGGTCCCGTGCAGCCGGCCAAGGCCGCCGGCTTCCTCAACCGCAACAAGCCGGCCGCGCAGGTGCCCGCGAAGCCCGTCGCGCCGAAGGTGGCCGGCCCGAAGCCGGGTGCCAAGCCGGCCAACCCCAAGAAGGGGCCGGCCAAGCGCCAGGGCTGACCCACCCGGGCCGCCGTCGGGACACCGACGGCGGCCTTCCGGTACCGCGCAGCCGCCGTACGGCCGGCGCCGGGCCGGAACCCGCCGCGCGTGCCGCGGTCGCGGGCGAGACTGCCCGTACAGGACGTGCCCGTGGGCACCGGCCGGCTCCCGCCGGTCCCCCGGGAAACCAGCGGATCCGACGGTCCGCCGAGCGAGTACGGAGATGAACCGTGACCGACACCAGCATCCCCCGCACGGACGCCGACCTGGACGAGGAGGAGACCGTCGCGACCGCCGACGGCGACGCCGAGGACACCGACGCGGAGCCGGGCACCCGGGAGAAGAAGTCCCCCGGCGAGAGCGAGCTGTTCGCGCAGAGCGAGATCGCCGCGGACTACATCGAGGGCCTGCTCGACATCCTCGACTACGACGGCGACATCGACGAGCTGGTCTCCGCCGGCCGCCCGGTCGTCGAGGTGGTCGGCGCCCGGCTGCAGAACCTGGTCGGTCAGCGCGGCGCCACCCTGGAGGCGCTCCAGGAGCTGGCCCGGCTTGCGGTCTTCCGCCAGACCGGCACCCCGAGCCGGCTGCTGCTCGACGTCGGCGGCTACCGCGCCAACCGGCGCAAGGAGCTCGCCGCGGTCGCCAAGAACGCGGCCGAGAAGGTCAAGGAGCACGGCGAGGCCGTCCGGCTGGAGCCGATGTCGGCCTTCGAGCGCAAGTGCGTGCACGACGTGGTGAACGCCATGAGCGGCGTCGAGAGCGAGTCCGAGGGCGTCGAGCCGAACCGGCGCATCGTCGTACGGCCGGCGGACTGACCTGGTGACACCCGACCACGACGCGGCGGCCGCCGTGACCGGCCCGGGCGGCACGCCGCCCGGGCCGTCGCCTGTCCGCCCCGCGACCGCCCCGTCCACGGCCTCCGCGCACCGCCCGGATCCTTCGTCGGGCCCGGCCGAGCCTTCACTGGCCGGGTCTGGCGGGTCTGACCCTTCGCCCGCCGGAGCTGACTCCTCGGCGGTGCGGGCCCAGCCCTCGCCGCAGGACGCCGCGCTGCCCGCCGAGGTCGCCGGCGCGGCGCGCACGCTCTTCGGCGACCGGCTCGACCTGGCGGCCGGGTACGCCGAACTGCTCGCCACCGACGGGGTGGTCCGCGGCCTGATCGGCCCCCGGGAGGCACCCCGGATCTGGGACCGTCACCTGCTCAACTGCGCTGCGGTGGCCGAGCGGATCCCGGAGGGCGCCTCGGTGATCGACGTCGGCTCCGGTGCCGGCCTGCCGGGACTGGTGCTGGCGATCGCCCGCCCCGACCTGACGGTCGTCCTTGTCGAGCCGCTGGCCCGGCGTACCTCGTTCCTCGTGGAAGCGGTGGAGCGCCTCGGCCTGGCCCGGACGGTTCGGGTCTTCCGCGGGCGTGCTGACGAGGCGGCCTCGGGCGCGAGCGGTGTCGGCCCGTTCACGGCCGACGTGGTCACCGCACGGGCGGTCGCACCGCTCGACCGGCTCGCCGGCTGGTGCCTGCCGCTGGCCGTACGTGGTGGCCGCCTGGTCGCCCTGAAGGGCGCGTCCGCCGGCGAGGAGATCGCCGAGCACGCCGAGGCGGTACGCCGGCTCGGCGGCGGTGAGCCGAGCGTCGAGCTGTGCGGAGTGGGCACGATCGACCCACCCACCACCGTGGTGGAGGTTGTGCGCGAGCGGCTGGTCCGCCCGGCGGGGGTGAAGCCGCCGAAGCGTTCCCGCGGCGGCCGGAAGCCGACTCGCTGATCCGCGCGGCGCGTGATCGCTGTCACGGGGGTCGCCGCGATGGACCGGCCGCGCCGGTCCCCGTAGGCTGACCGCGCGTCGATAGTGTGGAGCGGGCGACGTGCCGGGTGCCGGTCGCGACCGCTTCCGCCGCGCGGTTCGCGCGGTCGCGATCAGTTGACGAGGTGCGGACCGACCATCCGGAGCGGGCAGGGATGACAGGTGCATGACGACGGCAGGTACGACGATCCACGGGTGAGTCGACCCGAGGGCCCACCCTCCGGTCCGGGCCCCGTTTCACGTGAAACCGACCCTCGGTGGCCGACCGAGGGTCGGCCCGCGGAAGACCCACCGGAGTGCGACCCGGTGGTTCGCCGGGACGTGCCGGCGATTGGCTCCGCACGTTCGCACGCCGAGGCGTACGGCGCGGTGTCGGCGTCCACCCCGGACGGTCGGCCCGCGAACGCCCCGAGCGATCGATCCGCGCCGGCGCCACGTAACGCGGTGGTGCCCTCCCGGTTCGACACCCCGGTCGCCGGCAACGTGCCGCCGCAGGTGCCGTCCCAGCCGCCCGCGAGCGCGGCGGCGGACAACGGGTCCGTCGCCGTCGACACGCCGGCCGCGATGACCGACATGGTGGCCGGCGAGTCCGCCGGAGCCGCGTACGTTTCACGTGAAACCCCGACGCGCGAAGAGGATGACCCACCGTTGGCTATGGAGGCGATGCGCGCCGTGCAGATCCTTAATCCGAGTGGCGAGGTGACCATGCCGCGCCCCGAGCGGACCCGGGTCATGTGCGTCGCCAACCAGAAGGGCGGCGTGGGCAAGACCACGACCACGGTGAACCTGGCGGTGGCGCTCGCCCTGCACGGCAACCGGGTGCTGGTGGTCGACCTCGACCCGCAGGGCAACGCCTCGACCGGGCTCAACGTCCCGCACCACACCGGGATCCCGGACGTGTACGACTGCCTGATCAACAGCGAGCCGCTGGCGGAGGTCGCCCAGGAGGTCGAGGGCATCCCGAACCTCTGGTGCGTGCCGGCCACCATCGACCTCGCGGGTGCGGAGATCGAGTTGGTCTCGGTGGTGGCGCGCGAGTCGCGGCTCTCCCGGGCCATCAACGCGTACCCGGGGCACTTCGACTACGTCTTCATCGACTGCCCGCCCTCGCTCGGGCTGCTCACGGTCAACGCGCTCGTGGCGGCCCAGGAGGTGCTGATCCCCATCCAGTGCGAGTACTACGCGCTGGAGGGACTGAACCAGCTGATCAACAACATCAACCTCGTCCGCCAGCATCTGAACCCGAAGCTGGAGGTCTCCACGATCCTGCTCACCATGTACGACCGCCGCACCCGGCTGGCCGACGCGGTGGAGCAGGACGTCCGGAACCACTTCGGGGACAAGGTGCTCCAGGCCGTCATCCCGCGGAACGTGCGGGTGTCCGAGGCGCCCAGCTACGGCCAGTCGGTGATGACCTACGATCCCGGTTCGCGGGGGGCCACCAGCTACTTCGAGGCCGCCCAGGAGATCGCGGAGCGCGGCGCCAAGGAGCCGGTGAGCCGTAATGCGTGACGCGGACGATTCGCTGGGAGGCGTGGCATGAAGAACCGACCCCGTGGCGGTCTGGGTCGAGGACTCGGGGCGCTGATCCCCACCGCGCCGGTGATCGAGGAGCCGGATACTGCCGCCGCTGCGCCGACGAACGGCACCGTGCGGATCACCGACGAGCAGGCGCCCGTTGCGGCGCCCACGCCGGCACCGGCTCCGCTGGGGTCGGACGCACCCGAGGCACAGCTGAGCCCGGTGCCCGGTGCCCGCTTCGCCGAGATCCCGGTCGACTCGATCGTGCCGAACCCGAAGCAGCCACGGCAGGTCTTCGACGAGGAGGCCCTGGAGGAGCTGAAGACCTCGATCCAGGAGGTCGGCTTCCTTCAGCCGATCGTCGTACGCCAGCTCGACGGCGAGAAGTACGAGCTCGTCATGGGCGAGCGGCGCTGGCGGGCCGCGCAGGCGGTCGGCCGGGACAGCATCCCCGCCATCGTCCGGGACACCAAGGACGACGCGATGCTCCGGGACGCGCTCCTGGAGAACATCCACCGGGCCAACCTCAACCCGCTGGAAGAGGCGGCCGCGTACCAGCAGCTGCTGGAGGAGTTCGGTGCCACCCATGAGGAGCTGGCCCGGCGGATCGGCCGCAGCCGCCCGCAGATCTCCAACACCATCCGCCTGCTGAACCTGCCGGCGCAGGTGCAGCGGCGGGTGGCGGCCGGCGTGCTGTCGGCGGGGCACGCGCGTGCGCTGCTCAGCCTCGACGACGCCGAGGCGCAGGAGCAGCTCGCCCTCCGGATCGTCGCCGAGGGCCTCTCCGTACGCGCCACCGAGGAAGTGGTGGCCCTGGCGCTGAACGACGGGCCGGCGAAGACGCCCGCGAAGCGCCGGTCGCGGCCGCACGCCCCGGCCCTCACCGATCTCGCCGATCGGCTCTCGGACCGCTTCGACACCCGGGTGAAGGTCGACATCGGCCGGAGCAAGGGGAAGATCACGATCGAGTTCGCCACGGTGGATGACCTGGAACGGATCGTCGGCATCATCGGCGTCGAGCAGCAGGAGCCCGAGGGCTGACCCGATCCTATGAGGACACCGGCCGCGACTCCGCTTTCTCAGGATGCGCGGCCGGTTCTCATCTCGAGCCGTAGTTGGGGTGCTCGGGAGGGGGGGGTGCCCTGTCGGTGCGAACGGGTTCGCCGAGCCTGTGGTCACCCACGTTGTCGTGGCGTAGCACGGGGCCGCCGCGAACCGCGGTCAACTGGCTGGCCGCTGTTGGGTCCTCGGCCCGTGCGGTCTTCCGGTCGTGGGGCCATCAGGTCCCGCTGTGCAAGGCTCCGATCCGTGTACTGGGCCGAGGAATGTCGACGTTTTCAGCACCTGGTCGAGGCGCTGTCGGGCCGGGCGAACGCGTCGGGTGAGGTGGAGATGGGTGCGCCGCTGGATCCGCGGTCGGCCGACTCGCTGATGGATGTGCGGGCGGGCGAGGAGGAGATCGGGCTCGACAAGCTCTGCGCCAACGTCCTCGACTACCGGTGTGGCTGACGGCTGAGGAGTACGCGACGATCCTCGATCTCGCCGAACGGTGGGGTGTGGACGCTCGGGTGGCCGATGGGTTGTGGGGGCTCGTCTTTCCGGCGGGCGCTTCCGACAGCCCGTGAAGCGACCCGTCTGGGTGCCATGACTGGGCGACCGGGCAGCGGGGTGGCCGACGACAGAGCCTGCCTTCTTCGCACCTACGCTCGGCGCCCGCGATAGCACACCGCACTGAGCTGTTGCCGCCTCGCGGGATGACCCGTCGGGGTGGCCACGGATCGGGAACCGCCCTGGCGCAGAGGTGCGGTGGCTGCCCACTGAACTGGCTGTCCCTCCGGTGGAAAACCCGTGCCAGCGCGAGTACTCGTTTCACGTGGAACGGCGAGGGAGTCCGCGCCGGGAGGCGATGGAGTCTGCACTCGGGGACGACAGCCGGCCCCTGGAACGGCTCGGGAATTCGTTCGCCTCCGCGTCGGGCCGTTCGCGGGGTCGGGGCACCTCCTCGCCACGACGCTAAGAGAGGCGCGGGCGGTTGGCGGCTCATAGCTGCGTTCCACGTGAAACGGTTGAAGCGACCGCCAGCGTGGCCAAAGTCGTGCGGCACGGGGGCCGGGCATGGTTATGCCACGCGGGCCGGCGCGCCTCGGCGCGAAGTGGTGCAGGGCGTTGCAAGTCCGTGCGGTGCGCGACTTTTCTCGGGCGGTCGGGCGGTGCAGGGGCGGCTACGTCGGCGCGCAGCAGCGGCGAGGTCGGCGCGGGGCAGCGAGGTCGGCGCGCTTCGCGCGGGCGGTGAGGGCGGCAGCCCGGCGAGGACCTCCAAGGCAGGGCCAGGCGGCCTACGCGCGCCGTCGGGTCCGGGCGAACTGACGGGCCGCGCTGACCCACGCCGACCGCGCCAGAGTCACGGGGCGTCGTGGAGTTCGTGGAGTTGGTCGGAAGCGATAGCACGCACTCGGCAGAGTTGAGGGCGGGCACCGACCGAAGGGCCAGGCAGCCGGAGCGCGAGCTGAGGGTCCGTTCGACCGGGGCCCTAGCCGGCGGCCCGACGACGCACGCAAGCCGGGGCGATGGGCGGGCGAAGAATCCTGAGAGCGGGACGCAAGGGGGCAGAAGGGCCGCGAGGGGCGCAGAGGCGCGAGCACACGAGCACGCGGGGAGGCGGGGACGCGGGGCGCATGGAAGCGAGGACGTGAGGAAGCGAGGACGTGAGGAAGCGAGGACGTGAGGGCGCGATGGTCGTACGCGCGGGGTCCGAATCCGGTTTCACGTGAAACGGGAGCGCCACGTTTGCCGGAGGGCTTGACCTACGCTCTCCCGTCCCACCTCATTCGAGTCGACTCGCCCTGCAGGTCGCTTCGATCGCGATGGCTAGCGCCCTCCCTCCCGGGTTCTCCGGGCCGTACCAGGTGGCTGACGGCGGCGGCGCGATTGCCGGCAACCGGCAGTGTCCCGGTAGCCCGCGCTAGGGGGTGGGGCCACGGGGGATGGTGCGGTCGGAGCGCCGGGTGGATGCGGTGCAGCGTGACGGTGGAGGTGGGAGCCACTGGCACTCCGGTCGGCCGACCGGGCCCGCGGCTCACATGCCGATGCATCAAGGTCGGCCAGGCCGGTGGGTCGGATGCCGATCGCGCCGTTCGCCGCGAGTTGCACACCGTGATGGTGGCACCGCCGGGCAGCTCGACGGGCTCGACGCATCCAGTGCCGGATGGGTCGCCCAGGCCGTTTCACGTGGAACGTCTACAGCCGGGTGCCAACCGCTCCCGTCTCCCGTGCCGTCGTGGCGAGAAGGCGATCCCCACATCCCCACTGCGTCGCCCCGATCGGCTAGCGACGCCGATCCGTGCAAGTGGCCGGTCGACACCACGCCCATCGCCGAACCCTCACCCGCTCCTGGCCCACGACGGCAAGGGCCGCCCCTCCGCAGGCTCGCTCGATATTCCTGCTACGAGGCGATCGGCCTTGCCTGCTGAACACGGCGGAGACGCCGGGCGTCTGGAGGGATCGTCGACCGCGTCGTCGACGACGGTCCACGGCGGCGGCGAGAGGCACCAGGGAGGGAAGCCCCGCCGGAAAGGTCCTCCCGTGACAGCAGCCAACCGCACCCTCGGTCGTTGGGAAGGAAGGGTCCGGTGCCGGCCTGGCGAGCGCTGTGGATGAGCCACGAAGTTATCCACAGCGGTTGTCCACAGGCACCCGCCGTTTCACGTGAAACGAGGCGTGAAACAGCGTCCTGACCTGTGGATGACGGCCCGCACAGACACCGATGTTGGCCTGTGGACAACTGCGCAGAGGTCGTCTTCGCACGCCGTGAGTGACGGTTTCCGGTGCCCGAAAACTCCTCGCGAACGCCGGGGTTCTCGGTAGGGACAGCGGTCGCCGACTCGGTTAGGGTCAGCGTCGTGCACGACACCCCTCCCTCAGTCCCGGACTTCACCCAGTGGCCCTCGTTTCCCTTCGAAGGCGACCTTCGCGTCAAGCACCTTGATGATCCGGTCTCGGTGGAGCCTCCTCGCAAGGGCGAGGGGCACCGTGACTGCACGGCCTGCAACGCCCCCGATGACGCCTACATCTGGGTCGGCGAACGCTGGCGGGTGCGCGCGATGGACCGCCCCACCGGTCTGCCGATGGTGTTGATCCTGGAGTCCCGTTCGCACCTCGATCTCGGCGACCTGCCGAACCTGCTGGCGGCCGAACTGGGCGTGATGACGGTACGCCTGGAGCGCGCCATCCGGTCGCTGGACGGTGTCGCCCGGGTTCACGTGAACCGTTGGGGCGACGGCTCCGCCCACCTGCACATGTGGTTCCTCGCCCGGCCGTACGGGCGGCTTCAGCTGCGGGGCACCTTCCTTTCGCTGTGGGACTCGATCCTGCCCCCGATCTCCGAGACGCAGTGGCGGGAGAACCTGGCCATGGTGGCGGCCTGGCTGGCCGAGTTCGGCGGTCGCCCGCTGGCCGAGCCGCCGCGCATCCAGTGGCAGGCACCGTCCAGCCTCACCGCCCAGCCCACCACCGACGCGCCGGACGCCAACGAGGAGCCGGTGTCGGTGATCGAGGCCGCCGAGGAGATCCCCGAGCCGGCGCCCGAGGAGGCCGAATCCGACGCCGGGTCGGACGGTCCGCCCAGTGCGGCCGACTCCACCGAAGAGCGGTAGCGCCCTCCGGCCGCCAGGTCAGCCGGGCGCCCAGCCACCGGAGGCAGAAGGCGCCGCCGGGCCCGCCTGAGTGGGGCCCGGCGGCGTCACTCAATTCCGGCCGATGCGACGAGACCGCGGTTATCGCCCCGACGCGGCGGTCGGCTCGGGTCAGCCTGAGCGGCGGTTGACTCGGGTCAGCCGGAGCGGCGGGTGGCGGCCCGGGCCACCAGCGACCCGAGAACCCGCCCGAAGTCCATCCCGGCGGCCTGGATCGCCAGTGGCAGCAGCGACGTCTCGGTCATGCCGGGCGACACGTTGACCTCCAGCACGTGCGGACGACCGTCGGCGTCGACGATGAGGTCCACCCGGGAGAGGTCACGCAGACCCAGCGCCCGGTGGGCGGAGAGGGCGGCCTCGACGACGGTGTCGGCGACCGCCGGCTCCAGCCGGGCCGGTGCGTGCCAGGTCGTCCGGCCGGCCGTGTAGCGGGCCGCGTAGTCGTACACGCCGTTGCGCGGCACGATCTCCACCGGTGGCAGCGCCTGCGGGCCGTCGCCCAGGTCGACCACGGAGACCGCCACGTCCATGCCGGGCACGTACCGTTCGACCAGCGCTGTCGAGTCGTACGCGAAGCAACCGACCATCGCGGCCGGGAGGGCCGCGGCGTCCCGGACCACCGCGGCGCCCAGGCCCGAACCACCCTGGGTGGGCTTGACCATCAGCGGCAGCCCGAGCCGGTCCACGATCCGGTCGAGCACCGCCACGGCGCCGAGCTCCGAGAAACGGTCGTGCGGCAGCGCCACCCAGTCGGGCGTGGGAATGGCGTTCTCCCGCAGCACCGCTTTGGCCGACGGCTTGTCCCAGGCGAGACGGGAGGCACGGGCGTCACAGCCGACGTAGGGCACGCCGCACAGGTCGAGCACGCCGCGCAGCGAGCCGTCCTCGCCGGTGGCGCCGTGCAGGGCGATCACCACCGCGTCCGGCGGGTCCGCGGCGAGTGCCGGCAGCAGGGCCACGTCCGCGTCGCGCAGCTCCGCCTCCACGCCGACCGTGCGGAGCGCGTCGAGCACCCGGCGCCCGGAGCGCAGCGAGACGTCCCGCTCGTACGAGAGGCCACCGGCGAGCACCAGGACCCGGAGGTCGGTGAGGGTGGCGGGATCGGTGACCGGGGAGCGCTCGGCGACGGTTTCAGCCATGCCGGGAATCATGCCAAGTCGGGGCCGGGGGCGTCCGGGCCGCCCCGTCGGCGCCCGGCCGGTCCGAGCGGGCCGAAGACCTTGCGCATGGCGATGTCCTGCTCCATCACGCCGGCCAGCCGGCGCACCCCCTCCCGGATCCGCTCCGGGGGCGGGAAGGAGAAGTTCAGCCGCATGTTGCCGGCGCCGGAGCCGTCGGCGTAGAAGCCGGTGCCCGGCACGTACGCCACCCGGGCGGCGATCGCCCGCGGCATCATCGCCTTGGCGTCCAACCCGTCGGGCAGGTTCGCCCAGACGAAGAGACCGCCGGCGGGCGTGGTCCAGGTGGTGCCGGCGGGCATCAGGTCCGTCAGCGCGGAGAGCATGGCGTCCCGCCGCTCCCGGTAGACCTCGCGGTATACCTTCAGCTGCTGACGCCACGGCATGGTGGACAGGTACGTCGCGACGGCGGCCTGCGCGAAGCCGCTCGGGCAGAGGATCTGCGCCTCGCTGGCGATCACCAGCTTGTCGCGCACCGCGTGCGGGGCCAGGATCCAGCCGACCCGCAGCCCCGGCGCGAACGTCTTGGAGAAGGTGCTCAGGTAGAACACCCCGTCGCGGCGGCGGGCCCGCAGCGGCGCCGGGGCGTCACCGGAGAAACCGAGCTGACCGTACGGGTCGTCCTCCACCACCAGCAGGCCGGCGCGCTCGCAGATGTCCAGCACCCGCTCCCGGCGCTCCTCGCTCAGCGTGACGCCGGTCGGGTTCTGGTAGGTGGGGATGGTGTAGAGGAACTTCACCCGCCGGCCGGCCCGGGCCAGGTCGGCGATCGCCACCTCCAGCGCCTCCGGGATCAGCCCCTGGTCGTCCATCGGCACGTGCGCGACCTGCGCCTGGGCGGCCTGGAACACGCCGAGCGCGCCCACGTAGGTGGGGCCCTCGGCGAGCACCACGTCACCCGGGTCGAGGAAGAGCCGGGCCACCAGGTCGAGCGCCTGCTGGCCGCCCACGGTGACCACCACGTCCTCCGGGGAGGCACCGCAGGCCGCGTCGATGCCGGAGAGCGCCATCACCTCGCAGATCCGCTCGCGCAGCTCCAGGGTGCCCTGACCGATGCCGTACTGCAGGGTGGTGACGCCGTGCTCCGAGCCGAGCCGGCCGAGCATCTCGCCGACCGCGTCCAGCGGCAGCGCGGCGATGTACGGCGCGCCGCCGGCGAGCGACACCACCTCCGGTCGGCTGGCCACCGCGAAGAGCGCCCGGATCTCCGAGGCGGTCATTCCCCGGACCCGCCGGGCGTACCGGTCGGTGTAGTCGTCGAGCGTCGTGCCGGTCATGACATCACCTCGTCGGGTGTCGGTCGGGCTGCCGCCCGGTGTGGTACCCGCGGTGCCGGCGACCATGGCGGCGCGGGGACGCCGGTTGCCCGATGGTAGTCCGGCCGGCCGCCCCCGGTCGCTCGCACGTGGCGTACGTCCACATCCCGGGCGCCGGGTCACCGGCTCGGCTGGGCGTTCGCGCGTCCCCTCCCGTACGGTCGAGGGGCGGCGTACGATCGCTCGTCGGGGGCCGGATGACGGCCGCGTACCTCCGCGCCGGTTCCACCTCCGAGCCTATTGTGGGGGCCACCGATGTCGCGACGCCTGGTCAGTCTGACCCTGGACACCCTGGAAGACCTGCCCCGCCCGTGCCGGCAGTGCGTCTACTGGGAGCTCGACCCGGTCTCCGCCGACCGGGCCTGCGCGGCCGGTGACCCGGGGCTGGAGAAGGAGGCGTGGGTCTCGCAGACCCTGCTGGAGTGGGGCTCCTGCGGCAAGCTGGCGTACGTCGACGGCATGCCCGCCGGGTACGTGATGTACGCGCCGCCCGCCTACGTCCCCCGCTCGATGGCGTTCCCCACCTCCCCGGTCTCGGCCGACGCGGCGCTGCTGATGACCGCCAACGTGGTGCCCGCGTTCGCCGGTGGCGGGCTGGGCCGGATGCTGGTCCAGGGCGTCGCGCGGGATCTCACCAAGCGCGGCATCAAGGCGATCGAGGCGTTCGGCGACGCGAAGTTCGGCGACGGGGACGACCCCACCCGGGCCTGCGTGGCGCCCGCCGACTTCTTCCTCTCGGTCGGCTTCAAGACCGTCCGGCCGCACCCGCGCTACCCCCGGCTGCGGCTGGAGCTGCGCACCGCGCTGAGCTGGAAGTCGGACGTGGAGTACGCGCTGGAGAAGCTGCTCGGCTCGATGAGCCCGGAGTCTCTGCTGCGCCCGGTCCGCCCGGCCCCGGCGACCAGCAGCGCCACCCGCTGAGCGGGTCGGTCCACCACCGCGCCACCCGCTGAGCGGTCAGTCCACCACCGCGCCGGCGGCCACCACCGCGCGCAGTTCGCTGACGTCGATCGAGCCGGTCGGCACGTCCCGCTCGATCGGGAAGTACATCCGCTGCACGGCCGCCACGATCGCCTCGACCAGGGTGTCCCGGAACCGGGGGTCGACCAGCCGGGACCGGTCCCGCGGCGAGGTGAGGTAGCCGACCTCGACGCGGACGGCCGGCATCCGGGTCAGCCGCAGCAGGTCCCAGGCCTTGGCGTGGGTGCGGCAGTCGCGCAGCCCGGTCCGGGCGACGATCTCCCGCTGCACCAGCCCGGCCAGCCGCTCACCGGTGGCCGAGGTGACCCCGTTGTCGGTGCCGTAGTGGTAGGTGGCCACCCCGTCGGCCTCCGGGTTGGCGTGCCCGTCGGTGTGCAGCGAGATGAAGACGTCCGCGCCGAGCGAGTTGGCCAACTGCGCCCGGTCGGTGTCCGGCAGGCAGCTCTCCGGCGCCGGCCCCCGGGTCAGCTGCACCCGTACCCCCGCCGCGGCCAACCGCCCCTCCAGCCGGCTGGCCAGGTCGTGCACCAGCTCCGCCTCGGTCCAGCGCAGCGGACCGTCGGCGACCACCACGCCCGGGTCGGTGCCGCCGTGGCCGGGGTCGATGACCACGGTTCGGCCGACCAGGGTGGGCCCGGACTGGCGGATCGCGTCGGACTCGCGCAGCCACTGCGGTCGGCCGCCGACCACCTTGCGGCCGAGCCGGCGCAGCGCGCCCATGGTGTGCGGCCCGCAGGAGCCGTCCGGTTTCAGCCCGACCTCGCGCTGGAACTGGGCGACCGCCCGGGCGGTCCGGACGCCGTAGATGGCGTCGGCGCGGCCCGCGTCGTACCCCATCTCCAGGAGTCGTTCCTGCAGCGAGCGGACGTCCTCGCCGGTGAGTGGCTCGGGCACCGCGTGGTAGAGGGTGCGGGCGCCGAGCCGCCAGCGGGCGGCGTCCAGGGCCCGCCAGGTCTCCGCGCCGACCCGGCCGTCGACGCTGAGCCCGCGCGACTGCTGGAAGGCGCGGACGGCCCGCTCGGTGTCGGTGTCGAACTCGTCGCCGGGCGACGGGGGGAGCAGCTCCAGGCCGGTCAGGACGGTACGGATCTCCGTCACCGCGGCTCCCCGGTCGCCGGGTCGGATCGGATGCACGCTCGACCCCCTCTGCACCGGCCGGCCGGGCGGCACGGTCGACGACCGGACCTCCGACACGGGCACTCCGCGTAGCGGACGCTTACGGAGCGTACCGTGAGCGGTCCCGGTGGGGTCCGCTGTTCCCGCAGGTGGCGGCCCCCGAACCCCGGCCCGGATACGCGGAAACCCCGCACCGGGCGGGGTGCGGGGTTCCGGTGGTACGGGGGAACTACAGCGCGGACTCGATCAGCCGAACCAGCTCGCCCTTCGGCTTCGCGCCGGCGATCGACTGCACCGGCTCGCCGTCCTTGAAGATGGTCAGGGTCGGCACGGACATCACCCGGTAGGTGCGGGCGGTCTCCGGGTTCTCGTCGATGTTGAGCTTGACGATGGTGACCTGGTCGGCCATCTCGCCGGCGATCTCCTCCAGCAGCGGCGAGACCTTGCGGCACGGCCCGCACCACTCGGCCCAGAAGTCCACCAGAACCGGCTTGTCGGACTTCAGCACGTCGGTGGCGAAGTTCGCGTCGGTGACGACCTTCGTTGCTCCCACTATGACCCTCCTCCTCAGACTTTCGGATGTTCGGTTGTTCAGCCGCTGATCGTGGCGATGAAGCGCTCGGCGTCCAGCGCCGCGGCGCAACCGGTGCCGGCCGCCGTGATCGCCTGACGGTAGGTGTGGTCGACCACGTCGCCCGCGGCGAAGACGCCCGGGACGCTCGTCCGGGTGCTGGGCGCCTGGACCTTCACGTACCCCTCGTCGTCCAGCTCGACCTGGTCGCGGAAGAGCTCGCTGCGTGGGTCGTGACCGATCGCCACGAAGACGCCGGTGACGTCCAGCACCTTCGTCTCGCCGGTGTGCACGTTGCGGACCCGTACGCCGCTGACCTTGCCGTCCTCGCCGAGGACCTCCTCGACGGTGGTGTTCCACTCGACCTTGATCTTGTCGTTGCTGAGCGCCCGGTCGGCCATGATCTTGCTGGCCCGGAACGAGTCCCGCCGGTGGATGATGGTGACCGACTCGGCGAACCGGGTCAGGAAGCTGGCCTCCTCCATCGCGGAGTCACCGCCGCCGACCACCACGATGTGCTGGTTGCGGAAGAAGAAGCCGTCACAGGTGGCACAGGACGACACGCCGTGGCCCAGGTACTCCTGCTCGCCCGGCACGCCCAGCGGGCGCCAGGCGGAACCGGTGGAGAGGATGACCGACTTAGCCCGGTACGCGGCCTGGCCGACCCACACCGTGCTGACCGCGTCCGATCCCACCATCCCGGTGTCCGCCAGCTCGACCCGGGTGACGTCGTCGGTGAGGAACTCGGCGCCGAACCGCTCGGCCTGCTTGCGCATGTTGTCCATCAGCTCAGGACCGAGGATGCCGTCGGCGAAACCGGGGAAGTTCTCCACCTCGGTCGTCGTCATCAGCGCGCCGCCGGACTGCACGCCCTCGATCACGAGCGGCTTGAGGTTGGCACGCGCGGCGTACACCGCCGCGGTGTAACCGGCCGGCCCGGAGCCGATGATGATCAGGTTGCGGACCTCGTCCACTGCCGTCTCCCGATGTGTGTGTTCGGCACCGGCATGCGCACCGATGTCGATCCGAGTGCCGACGGCTCGACGACGTCGGCGACTGACCTACAGAACGCCATCGTACGAAGTGGGAATTCCCGGACCGGTCGTCCGGTGGGTCACGTCACGCGGGGGCGGACGGTCGCCGCCCGCGTCCTCACCCTACCCGCGCCTGGTAGCGCGTGTCGGGGCCGGAGCCCGGCACCCCGCACTCCGCGCCGCTGACCCAGGCCCAGCGTTCCCCCGCCGGGTCGACGAAGCGGACCACCAGCGCCGGCTCACCGCGGAAGGCGGCGTAGTCGACCAGCTCCACGCTGACCGGCCCGCGCCCGTGCGCCGCGGAGACCTCGGTGAGGCAGGCGTCCAGCGCCGCCCGGTCGGTGAGCCGGTCCAGCCCGCCCGGCGCGGTGCGCTTCTGCTGGGGGCGGCCACTCGGCCCGTCCCCCGGTTGCAGCTGCGGGCCGCCGCTGGCGATCTGCGGCGGCGGGGTGCCGCCGGCCAGCGTCTCCGGCGTCCAGTCGGTGCCGGTGCGCAGCGGCTCACCGCTGAACCGGACGGCCGCCCCGTCGGCGGCCGCGGTGCCGGCCGGCAGGGCCGCGGTACGGTCGGCGGCACCGTCCCCGGCCCGGTCGATCAGCTGCCCCACCCCCAGGCCCACCGCGGCGAGTGACGCCGCGGCCAGCGCCACCGGCCCGGCGAGCCGGGTCCACCGCCGTCCGCCGCGCCCCGGGCCGGTCGGCTCCGGACGCTGCTCGGTGGGCCGGGAGCCGCCGGTACGCCGGGCCGGCCCGCCGCCCTGCGCCGGCACGGTACGGCCACCCGCGGCGGTGCCGTCGTCCGGCTGCCCGACGGCGGCGACGTGGTCCGGCTGCGTGGCCGGACCGGCGCCGGCGAGTGCGGCGGTGAGTCGATCCCGCACCGCCATCGGCATCTCGGGAGCCGGTTCGCCCCAGGTGGCCAGGTCGGCGGTGACCCGCGCCACGGCCGGCGCCAGGGCGGCGTACGCGTCCGCCCACGCCGGTTCCGCCTCGACCAGCCGCGCGACGGTGCTCTCCTCCGGGGTGCCGTCCAGCGCCCCGCCGACGTAGTCGGCGAGCAGGTCGTGGTCGACCTCCCCGAACTCCCGGGCCGTCACGGCTCCTCCTGGTGGGCTTCCCGCCGGGCGTGCCCCGACCCCGATCGGACGCCGTCGGCCGGCCCGGGGTTCCCGACCGTGACGCCCGACTCGTCCCGGCCCGCCCGGGTGGGGGCGCCGCCGGAACCGGCCGCCGGCGGGGTGCCGCCGCCCGTCGGTTGTTCGCCGGTCCGCAGGTGACCGAGCAGCCCGGCGAGGCGGGCCCGGCCACGGGCGCAGCGGCTCTTCACCGTCCCCTCGGCCACCCCGAGGATCCGGGCCACCTCGGCGACCGAGTAGCCCTGCACGTCCACCAGGACGAGGGCGGCCCGCTGCTCGGCCGGCAGGGCGGCGAGCGCCTGGCGTACCACCAGGGCGGTGTCGTGGTCGTGGGCCGGCGCGGCCGGTTCCACGCTGCCGTTGCCGCCGTCCTCCGTGCGGGTGCCGTCGGGCAGCGGCACGGTCGGGTGCGCCTGCCGCCGTCGGATCCGGTCCAGGCAGGCGTTCACCACGATCCGGTGCAGCCAGGTGGTGACGGCGGAGTCGCCGCGGAAGCGGGCGGCGGCGCGGTGGGCGGACAGCAGCGCGTCCTGGAGCGCGTCCGCCGCCTCCTCCCGGTCGCCGATGGTCCGCAGCGCCACCGCCCACAGCCGGTCGCGGTGCCGGTGGAACAGCTCGGCGAAGGCGTCCCGGTCACCGGCCACGTGGGCCCGGAGCAGGTCGGCGTCGGTGGCCTCGGCCAGCGGCACCGACCGGGGGGCGGCCACGGGTACCGCGTCGCCGGCCGCCGGATCGGGGGTACGCCCGCCGCGGCCGGCCATCACCGCACCCGGTGAGGGCGGTGACGGGGACGCGGCGAGCGACTCACGAGCCCTGGACCTTGATCTCCAGCACGTCGATCTGGAAGTCGTCCGCCGGCAGCTTGGTGATCCAGAAGAGGAGGTACTGGTACTTCTTCTCCGGGTCGAACCCGTTGAAGGTCATCGTGGTGCCGTCGTAGTCCTCGAACGGATCCCCGATCTTGTTGCCCAGGTAGCTCTTCACCAGGTCCTTGTCGCCCTTGGAGGTGGGCGGGAACTCGGCGTTGCCGGCGAGCAGTTGGGCGGTGATGCCGTCGTTCGAGACCACGGCCTGCAGGGACTTGACCGTGTGCGGCGAGCCGAGGTCGATCCAGACCCCCATGCCGCTCTTGATGTTGCCGAAGTTCGCGCTGGTGTAGGTCTGGGTGCCCCAGCCCTTGGTGTCGTCGCCGTCCCTGACCTTCTCGGCGCCGTTGAGCTCGTCGCGCTTGCTGCTGTCCGGGTCGATGATCCGCACGTCCTGGATCGGCAGCGGGCGGACGGCCGGGGCGGGCGGGGTGTCGCCGGCCGCCGGGGCGCTCGCCGAGGGGCGGGCCACCGGCTCGGTCTTCGGCGTCTTGTCGTCGCCGCCCAGCGTGCTGATCCCGATCAGCAGGCCGACCAGGGCGACCGCCAGCAGCCCGGCGATGCCGATCGCGACCTTCCGGCCACCCGCGCCGGCCAGCGGCGAGGGCTCGTCGCCCGGATCGGCGGTGAAGCGCAGCGGACCGCCATGGTCGAGGAAGTGGTCCTCGGAGGGCACGTCGAGGCGGGCCAGCTCGGCGGCGAGCACGTCGGACGAGGGCGGCGCGATCTCGACGTCGAGCAGGTCCATGGTCAGGTCGTCGAGGTACGCGGGAACGCCGGCGCGGACCTGCCGGGGGGCGGCGATCGCGCCGCTGCCGTCGCGTACCGCGTCGGGGATGGCGGCCCGGCCGTGCCCGGCGGTGGCGCCGTGCAGCGGCACCTCGGCGTGCGGCCAGTGACCGGTCAGCGCGAAGTAGAGGATGCCGCCGACCGCCCGGACGTCGCTCTCCTGGCTGTCCGCGCCGTCGGTGCGCGCGTCGGCCAGCACCACCCGGCCGTCGTCGCTGATCATCACGGTGCCGGGGTGCACATTGCCGTGCAGCATGCCGGTGGCGTGCACGGCGGCGAGGGCGCTCGCCGCGGCGTTGCCGACGGCGGTGGCCCGGGCCGGGTCGAGCGGACCCTCGGCGACCAGCTCCCGCAGCGAACGGCCGTCGACCCACTCGCGGACGACGTACGCCCGCTCGTCCTCGTCGATCGCGTCGTAGACGCCGACCAGGTTGGGGTGGACGACGCGGCTGGCCGCGACGGCGGCCTGGAGCATCTCGGTGGCGGAGTCGCCGCCGGGATAGCGCAGCACCACGGCGACCGGGCGGCGCAGGATGACGTCGACCCCGCGCCAGACCAGCCGGCCGGCGCTGTCGTTGTTGATGTGCTCGACGAGCTCGTACCGCTCGGCGAGGATCTCACCGGCCGTGGGAGCACCGAAGGTCATGACGGGCGGAGCAGTCTCCTCCGCCTCCTGACCCTCGCCGACCTGGGTCACCCGTCCTCCCTCGGTGATCGTGTCGATCGATGGACCCACGCTGCTGGGCATGTGGCTTCCCGCTCCGCCTTCGAAGGAACCGGTTGCGCCGCCGACGCGAGCGTCGGCCGTTCGCCGTGTCCGTCGAGAGCGACCTTACCCGGACTGCCCCTCATCCCGACATGTCATCTTCCCGCCGCGCCCGGCAGACCGTCCGATTCTCCGGGGAGCGTCGAGTTTCGCCCGTTCTCGGCCACGTTGCTGGCACATGTACTGGCCAATCTAGAGGGCGACCGCAAGCGGTCTCCGTGGGGGCCCGGCCCCGACGCCACGGTGGCGGCGCCGTCCGGTCAGGTTCCCGCCGTACGGTCCGCCATGCTCGTCCGTACGGCTGGTTGTCCACAGGCCGATTCGGTCACTGACCCGGGAAACGCGGAGTTATCCACAGCCGTGTCCCCAGGCTGGTGATCCTCGTTCACCCTCCGTGCGCGCTGCTCCCGCCGCGCTGGCGGGTCAGCGGCCGAGGCGCCGGCGGACCATCCCGACCACCTCGGTGATCTCGCCGATCCGCAGCACCATGGCCAGCCCGAGGTAGGTCGCCCCGATCACCGCGCCGCCGATCAGCAGCTGGACGGCGGCCGCGAGCCAGCTCAGCTGCGCCGGGTCACCGGGCAGCACCTTCACCACCAGCAGGCCGACCACGGCCGCTCCCAGCGCGGCGAGGACCACCTTGCCGATGGTCCGCATGATCCCGCCCAGCCCGATCCGGCCGACCCTCGGTCGCAGCAGCATCGCCGAGACGATCGCCGCGGCCAGATAGGAGACGGCGTTGCCGAGCATCATGCCGGCGGCGGCGAAGGTGGCCGAGAAGGCGAGGAAGAGGCCCACCTGCAGCAGCACCCGCAGCACCACCACCGGAATGTTGATCAGCGCGGGCATCCGGGTGTCCGGCAGGGCGTAGAAGGCGAAGGTGAACAGCTGGCTGATCGCGAACGGCACCAGCCCGATCGCCGCCACCAGCAGCACGGTCGACGTGGCGACCGCGTTCTCCCCGGTGAACGCGCCGTACCGGAAGACCACCACCGAGATCGGGCCGGCCAGCACCGCGTAGCAGACCGCGATCGGGGCGAGCACCGCGGTGACCATCCGGGTGCCCCGGGACAGGTCGGCGGTGACGTCGTGGAAGCGACCCTCGGCGGCGGCCGCGCTCATCCGCGGCATCAGCGCGGTGATGATCGAGACGGCGATGATGCCGTGCGCCATCATCAGCAGCAGGAAGACGTTGTTGTAGATCAGCAGGCCGGCGTTCTTGCCGTCGCCGCCGGTGGCCCGGCCGAGCAGGTTGACCACCACGAAGAGGCCGAGCTGGTTGACCGCCACGTAGCAGAACATCCAGCCGCCGAGCTTCGCCAGCTCGCGCAGGCCCAGCTCGCGGAAGTCGAACCGGAGCTTCCACCGGAAGCCCACCTTGCGCAGCGCCGGCAACAGCCCGATCGCCTGCACCGCCACACCGAGCAGGCTGCCCCCGCCGACCAGCAGGATCCGGTCCCAGCCCACCTCGCCCGGGCGCAGCGCCTGCGCGCCGAACACCACGATGTAGAGGCCGAAGGTGCCGATCACCACCAGGTTGTTCAGGATCGGCGCCCACATCGGCGCGGCGAAGTGCCCCCGGGTGTTCAGCACCGCGGCGATCAGCGCGCTCACCCCGGTGAAGAACAGCATCGGCAGCATCAGGAAGGACAGCCTGGTGACCAGGCCCTTGTAGTCGCCGTCGTCGCTGCCGGCCGCGTAGATCGCGGTAAGCGCCGGGGCCAGCACGAGCGCGATGACCACCGTCGCGGCCAGCGCCAGCACGGCGAGGGTCAACAGCCGCTGGGCGTACGCCTCCCCGCGATCGGCGTCGGTCTTGCGTCGGCGTACCAGCACCGGGATCAGCACGCTGGTCAGCACCCCGCCGAGCAGGAACTCGTACACCTGGTTCGGCAGGAACTGGGCAGTGGTGAACGCGTCACCCAGGGCGGTGCCGAGCGCCGCGCCGATCATCAGGTTGCGGATGAAGCCGGTACCCCGGCTGATCAGGCTGCCGACCGCCATCACCGCGCTGTTCGCCGCGGCGCTGGTCTCCGCCACCACCTCCGGTGGCGGCGCGGTCGCCTCCACCGCCGGCTGGTTCAGCGGCTCGGCCGAGATGAAGGTCGCCTCGTCGGTCGGCGGAATCGCGCCGTCCGGCGTGGCGTTCGCGCTGCGGTAGAGCCCGCCGCTCATCTCCAGCCTCCCAGGGGGTACGTCAGAACCGGACCACCGGTTCGCACGCCCAGAACCATAGTCAACCCCCGCGTCATACCCGCGCCCGGCGGATCGGATCCCGCCCTCGACCGATAGGCTGGCGATCCCATGTCCGAAGCCTCCGCACCCCACGCCGCCGACCGCCGCGAACTCACCGCCGCGCAGCGCAACGCCGTCGCCGAACTGCTCCGCGTCTCGCCGGTCGCCGACGAGCTCGGCCGCCGGTTCGCCGCCGCCGGTCACGAGCTGCACCTGGTGGGCGGCTCGGTCCGCGACGCGCTGCTCGGCCGGCTCGGCGACGACCTGGACTTCTGCACCGACGCCCACCCCGACGAGACGATCCGGATCGTCCGCGGCTGGGCCGAGTCGATCTGGGAGACCGGGCGCGAGTTCGGCACCATCGGGCTGCAGCGCGACGGCCTGCGGCTGGAGGTCACCACCTTCCGCGCCGAGGCGTACGACCAGGTCAGCCGCAACCCCGTCGTGGTGTACGGCGACAACCTGACCGACGACCTCAGGCGGCGGGACTTCACCGTCAACGCGATGGCGGTGAGCCTGCCCGACCACCGCTTCACCGACCCGTACGGCGGGCTCGACGACCTCGCGGCCAAGGTGATCCGTACCCCCGGCACCCCGCGGGAGTCGTTCGGCGACGACCCGCTGCGGATGCTGCGGGCCGCCCGGTTCGCCGCCCAGCTCTGCTTCGCCGTCCACCCGGACGTGCACGCGGCGATGACCCGGATGGCCACTGACCTCGACCGGATCACCGCCGAGCGGATCCGGGACGAGTTCACCAAGCTGCTCTGCGGCGCCGACCCGATCACCGGGCTGCGGCTGCTCGTCGACACCGGGCTGGCCGAGCGGTTCCTGCCGGAGCTGACCGGGCTGAAGCTGGAGATCGACGAGCACGCCCAGCACAAGGACGTCTACGAGCACACGCTGACCGTGGTGAGCAACGCGGTGTCGTACGAGACCGACGGCCCCGACTTCGTGCTGCGGATGGCCGCGCTCATGCACGACGTCGGCAAGCCCGGCACCAAGGCCGTCGGCCCGGACGGCCGGGTCAGCTTCCACCACCACGAGGTGGTCGGCGCCCGGCTGACCAAGGCCCGGATGAAGGCCATGCGGTACCCGAAGGACGTGACCGCGCAGGTGGTCGAGCTGGTCGCGCTGCACCTGCGCTTCTACGGGTACGGCCGGGGCGAGTGGACCGATTCGGCCGTCCGCCGGTACGTGACCGACGCCGGTGACCTGCTGCCCCGCCTGCACAAGCTCACCCGGTCGGACTGCACCACCCGCAACCGGCGCAAGGCGGCCCAGCTGGCGGCCGACTACGACGCGCTGGAGGAGCGGATCGCCCGGATCGCGGCCGAGGAGGACCTGGCCCGGGTCCGCCCCGACCTGGACGGCAACGCGATCATGGAGCTGCTCGGCGTGCCGCCGGGGCCGGTGGTCGGCCGGGCCTGGCAGCACCTGAAGGAGCTGCGCTTGGAGCGCGGCCCGCTGGACCGCGACGAGGCCGAGGCGGAGCTGCTGCGCTGGGCCCGCGAACAGGGCATCGTCGCCTGAGGGCTCATCGCGGCGCCACGGTGAGCGTCCGCCCGACCAGCTCCTTCGGCAGCGGCTGGCGTTCCCACTGCCGGCCGTCGACGCCGGCGAGCACCACGTCGCCGCTGCCGTACGGGAGCCGGTAGAGCATTCGGTCGGCGGTCACCCACGCGACATCGGCGGTCGGCACCGTCCGCAGCACCGCCCCGGTGACCGCGTCGACCAGCTGCGGCTCGAGCTTCCCCTGCACCACCACGTACCGCCCGTCCGGTGACCAGGCCCACGGTCCGGCCGGGTCGCCGGGGATCGCCACGAACCGGGTGGGCCGGCCGTCGTCGGCGGAGAAGAACTGCACCCCCCGGCGGACGCGCCGGAGATCGCGTTCGGAGAACGGCACGGGCCTGTCGGTCAGTGGCAGGGTCAGCTCACGACCATCGCGGGTCCAGGTGAACGCGCAGACGTCGGTGCAGAAGTACCGGGCCGGGTCGATCGTGAAGTCCCGGTACCGGCCGTCCAGGTCGAGCACGCCCAGGAAGTTCCGGCCCTGGTGGAAGCCGGTCAGGGCGAGCCGGCGGCCGTCCGGCGACCACTGCGGCAACCGGGCGCCCGCGCCGACGCGTACCCAGCGCACCGTCGCCCGCCTGGTGTCGATGAAGCCGACCTGCCGGGGCCGGGACTCGTCCCGGACGGCGGTGACCGTGCCGGTCGGCGCCGGCAGCACCTCGTCGTACCCGGCGGTGCGCACGTAGCGGGAGTGGGCCCGGTCCAGCACCTGGCCCACCCCGCCGCCGGGCACGCCGGCGGACAGCCCGCCGCCGGACACCGCGCCGCTGACCACCCAGCCCCCGGGCAGTGCCAACGGCCGGGCGGTCCAGTCCGGGCCCGGCGCGGGCAGCAGCCGAGGGCTGGGCGTCGGGGTCGGCGTGGGCCGGGCCGGCGGGGCGGTCCGGCCGGAGCAGCGCGAACGGCAGCACCACCGCGGCCACCGCCGCCAGCACCGCCCCGGTCGTCGCGGCCCGGCGGCGGGCCCGCAACCGGCGACCGCGTCGGATGGCCACCGCCGCCAGGCCCGGCACCGGCCGCGCCTGCGTCGACAGTTCGTGTACGGCGGACCGCAGCGCGTCCTCCACCTGCCTGCTCATCGCTTCACCTCCGGGCGGGTGGTCAGGTCGTCGAGGGCCGGCACCAGCTCGCGGAGCCGGGCCAGCGCCCGGGACGCCTGACTCGCCACCGTAGTCAAGGGCCGAAAGAAGCCAGCTCGCGTGTATGGATGCCGAAATCCGACACTCGGAGGTCTTCCTGTCAGAGTGACAATAAGTCTATGGTCGATTCATGTCTGACGATCGCTGGGTTCCGCCGACTGTTCTTCTTGCGGTTGACCTCGTCATCCTCACCTTGCGGGAATCCTGCCTACATGTGCTGTTGATCGAGCGCGGGATTGAGCCCTATCAGGGCACCTTGGCCCTGCCTGGCGGTTTCCTCGGCCACGAGAAGGAAGACCTCGTGACGGCTGCCCATCGAGAGCTTGCCGAGGAGGCGGGCTTGGGGCCGGACCGGTTGCACCTCGAACAACTTGGCGTCTACGGTGCGCCGGATCGTGACCCCCGAGGGCGGGTGGTCTCTGCGGCTTACCTGGCCATCGCCCCTCGGCTACCCGAGCCGGTCGCCGGCAGCGACGCATCCCGGGCATGTTGGACCCCAGTGGCGCAGGCGTTGTCCAGTTACGCGCAACTCGCCTTCGATCATGAGCAGATCCTGACCGATGGGATCGACCGGGCACGGGAGAAGTTGGAGCGCTCAGCGCTCGCCACCGCCTTTTGTGGTCCGACCTTCACGATCTCCGAGCTTCAGGACGTCTACGAGGCGGTGTGGGGCGTGCCGCTCGATGCGCGGAACTTCTACCGGAAAGTGCAGAGCTTGGACGGCTTCATCGTCCCCGCCGGGCCGAGTCGCAAGACCGATGGTGGGCGTCCCGCTCGGCTATTCCGTCCCGGGCCCCGCACGACTCTTCACCCTCCGATGATCCGACCCCTCAGCCAGGCAGACAGGGAGACAGCGTGAGCACGAACAGCGGTCTCGTCGTGATCCTCACGGCGCTGGACCTCGAATACGCAGCGGTCCGCGACCAACTGACCGACCTACGTGTACGGCGGCACGCCGCCGGCACCCGCTTCGAGGTCGGCCGCATCAGCCAAAGCGACTGCCGGGTCGCCCTCGGGCTGGTCGGTAAGGGCAATCATCCGGCCGCGGTGCTCGCCGAGCGGGCGATGGCCGAGTTCTCCCCGGCCGCTGTGCTTTTCGTGGGAGTCGCCGGTGGCCTTTGGCCCAACATCCGACTCGGTGACGTCGTCGTCGCCAGCAAAATCTACGCCTACCACGGCGGCACCAGCGAGGACGACGGTTTGAAGGCCCGACCGAAGGCATGGGAGATCCCCCACGAGGCCGACCAGATCGCCCACCACGTCGACAGGTCCGCCGCGTGGCGCCGTGGTCTTCCCGTAGGCGCAGCACCCAAAGTCCACTTCGGGCCGATCGCCGCAGGGGAAGTGGTGCAAGACTCGGGAATCTCCGAGCAGGCCCGCTGGATCCGCCAGCACTACAACGACGCCGTAGCGATCGAGATGGAAGCGGCCGGTGTGGCCCAGGCGGGCCATCTCAACCGTGCCCTGCCCGTAGTGGTCGTGCGCGGCATCAGCGACCACGCCGACGGCAGCAAGGCAGCCACGGACGGACAGGACTGGCAACCGAAGGCCGCACGCCACGCCGCCGCGTTCGCCACCGCACTGGCGCGAGAACTGATCATCGACGGGCCGGCCAGCCGAGGCGGCGCGGACCGGGACGGGAGCCCCACGATGCCGACGACCAACCGCAACATCGCCACCGGGAACGCCCACGTCGGGGTGCAAGCCGGGCAGATCTACGGCAACGTCACCGTCGGCGCTGGCGCCGAGCAGCCGATCGATCTGGCAGCGAGCATCGCAGACCTGCGAACCAACCTCAAGCAGGCCCACCTCGACGGACAGTTGGACGAAGAAACCTACGCCGCGGCCGAGTCGGAACTGGAGGCGGCGACGGCATGCGTCTCGGCGGGCACAGCCGAAAAGAAGAGTGGCCTGATGGTCGCGCTCAAGCGGTTGCGGGGCCTGGTAGCCGACGTGTCTGAGCTGGCGGCGCGGCTTGCGGCGATCATCGCCGTGGTGCGGGGCATGTGATGACGACCCCGACCCCGACCAACCTCGCCCAAGGAGATGCGCACGTCGACGTACAGGCAGGCGTAGTCCACGGTGACATCAACTTCTACCGGCTGCCGCCAAACCCGAGTCCAGAGGAGCAGTTCGCCTTCGCGCTGAAGTATCTCGACGCGCGAGTTCGTGATCAGGCGCGCAATCTCATCGAAAAGGCTGTCGCCGGTGGGTATGGGACCACCGAGGTCCAGTTCTACCGGCTCATCGCCCTGTTGAGCGGACGTACCCTTCGCCAACTCGCCTCCGAGGAGCTGGATCGCCTCACCGCTATCTGCTCCAGCCTGCCCCACCTCGACGACCATGACGAGTGGACGGCGGGGTTGAAGGTAATCATCCGCCTCCTGGCCCCCGTCAGCGCCGCCGAGACAGATCTCGTGGTCAAAGAGATCGACGCGCTGAACCAGCGTCAACGCGACGGAATCTACGGCCACCTCGAGGCGCTACTTGAAGGCGCGATGGAAGAAGAGATGTGGCGGAAGTCCGTCGCCCTGGCGGATTCGCAGCGCACAGACGGCGACCGATTCAACCGGATCTGGAAGTTCTTCCACCCCACACCCGTACCGCCTCGGACCCTGCCGGTGCAGCCCGCTGCTGTTGCGCTGCGCGACTGGCTACGCGCCGGCGCCGGCACTGCTGTGTTCGCCCTCGCCGTGGTGCAAATGATCGTGCTGGTGGCGGCCCGCGGCACGCTCGACCCGTTCCTCGGTCTACTCGCCGCCCTGGTCGGACTGGCCGCGTTTTGCGTCGGTGGGGCGGACCGGTACTACCGCGGAACACGGCTGCGCGCGAAGGAAGCACTGATCCGTCCACCCCGGCAGCGGCGACGAGAGGCGCCACCGGGAGGCTTCGCCCGCAAGGTGGACCGGCTCTTCGACCGCTACTTCCGCCGGTACGTGCCCGAAGGAACCGACCGAGCCTACTGGCTCGACCAGACGGCGGGGATCCGGCGGCACCTCCGCGACGAGGTGGTCGAGCTCTACCGGGAACAGCGCATTGAGGCCGAACGGGTCGCCTGGCTCGTCCGACACCTGGTGGGAGATGTCCGAGGGCAATGGGAACGAGACACACTGACGGCGTACCGCCAGCAGCTGCGTAACCCTGCCAGGACCAAGGCCCTCCACGTCGGGGGACTGGCCCTCCTTGCCGGGGGGAGCCTCTGGGCCGTTCCTGCCGTCGTGACCAGCGCCCCCTTGTCCGGCACAGGTTGGTTCGTGCTCGCGGTGGCGTCCGCGGTGCCGGCGATGCGCTCGTCGTTTCGGATCATCGCCGAGCGACGCAGGGTCGCCGACGACCATGCGGAACGCAACGACAAGGACACGGCCCGCTGGGCGGCATACCACCGGTGGTGCCACAAGCTGGCCGACAAGCCGTCGGACACCGAGATGGCCACCTGGTTGGAAAGCGACCGCAAAGTCCAGGTCGACCAGGCCATGCAGCAATACCGACTCCGCCCCAGCCAGGTAATCGCACACGCCTTCATCGAGGCGCCGGCACCCTCATGCAAAAAGGCCCGCTACCCGCAAGGACCATGGCGGTACTCCCGGTATCGACTGCTGCTGTTTCTACTCACCGCCGACGGCGTCCGGCAGGTCAACATCAATCTCGACTTCGAAACCTCCGTAAGCCGCACCACCCAACGGCTCAACTACCGTTTCGACGCCGTCGCCGCCGTACGGATCGACGGCATCGCCACCCGACAGCAGACCTTCGAGCTGACCCTGTTCAACGGAGAACCGATCTCAATCCGAGTGAGCGATCCTGACAACGGGACGCTCCAGCACGACGAGAACCCAACCAAGATCGCTGAGCTGTCGCTGGACGCTGCCGGGCTCGGTCACACCCTGCACGTCCTCGAAGGCGTCGCCGCCGAAGGCAAGGAATGGGTCAAACACCGACGCGACCGCGCAGACGAAAGGCTTGCCAACCTCGCGAGCGCCATACGCGGGCTGCTCGACTAGGTCAGGCTGGTATCAACACCATTGTCGAGATTGGGCGGGAGCAAATGCATTTGGATGGTGCACCTTCAGGGTCCCGGGCCGGCAACCCAGCACGGCGGCGGTCTGCTCGACGCTCATGTCCTTCAGGTAACGCAGAGTGAGCACCGCCCGCTGCCGGGGCGGCAGCGCCAGCAGCGCGTCCCGCAGCAGCAGGCGCAGGTCGGCGTCGTGGCCGCCGTCGCGGTCCTCGGCCCGCTCGGGCAGCACGGCGACCGACACCTCCCGCCGACGGGACAACCGCCGCCAGCCGGAGATCTGGTCGTGGTAGAGGATCCGGCGCACGTACGGCTCGGCGTCGCCCCGGATCCGGGGCCACCGGGCGTACGCCTTGGCCAGCGCGTTCTGCAGCAGGTCCTCCGCCGCGTGCTGGTTGCCGGCGAGTGCGTACGCGACGCGCAGCAGGGCGGGACCCCGCTCGTCGACGAAGGCGGTGAACTCCCCGTCGATCACCTCAGCCACCGCTCACCTCCGTACCCAAGACGCGCCGGAGCGGCGGAACCTTGCCTCGACATGCCGACGGGTTTCCGCCCCCGTCGGACAGGCGGGGGCGCCGCCCTCCCGGTGTGGGAGGACGGCGCCCGGCGGTACGCCCGGTCAGCGGCGCTCGACCGCGCCTCCCTCGACCGGCGTCTTGCCGTTGCCGGCCGGCGCGGCGGATGAGGAGGCCGAGCCGAGCTTCGCCAACAGCCCGGGCAGGTCGATGCCGGTCAGGTCGGAGCCGAGCTGCAGCCCCTGCGCCACGTTGCCGGCCACCGACTTCGTCAGCGAGGACGCCCCGTCGGTGGAGATGACCGTCATCTTGTCGATCGCGCCGATCGGGGCGCTGGCCGCCTCGACCACCTGCGGCAGCACCTTGACCAGCAGGTCCAGCACCGCCGCCTCCCCGTACGCGGCAAAGGCGTCGGCCTTGCGGGCCATCGCGTCCGCCTCGGCCTGGCCCTTGGCCAGGATGGCCGCGGCCTCGGCCTGGCCCTCCCGCTCGACCGCCTCGGCGATCGCGGACCGGCGGCGCTGCTCGGCCTCGCCCTCCTTGGCGCCCTCGATCGCGTTCGCCTCGGCCAGCGCGGCCCGGCGGGCCCGCTCGCCCTCACCGGTGAGCCGGGCCTGCTCGGCCTCGGCCTGGGCGGCGGCGATGGTGGCCTGCCGGCGGGCGTCGGCGTTCAGCACCGCCGCGTTGCGCGAGGCCTCCGCCTCCTGCTCGACCTTGTACCGGGCCGCGTCGGCCGGCTTGCGCACCTCGGTGTCGAGCTGGCGCTGCTTGAGCTCGGCGTTGCGCTCGGCCACCTTCTGCTGCTCGGTGAGGATCGCCTGGTCCCGCTCGGCCTGGGCGAGCGGGCCGGCCGCCGCCGAGCGGGCCTTCGCAGCGTCGATCTCGGCCTGGATGCCGGCCTGCTTGAGCGACAGGTTCCGGTTCGCCTCGGCGATCGCCTCCTCGGCGAGCAGCCGCTCCTGCTCGGCGGCCTGCCGGGCCCGGGCCTCGGCGATGGCGGCGTCCTTGAGCACCCGGGCCGCCTCCGGCCGGCCCAGGTCGGCCAGGTAGGAACCCTCGGCCAGGATGTCCTGGAGCTGGAAGGTGTCGAGCACCAGGCCCTGGTTGGTCATCGAGTGCTCGGCCTCCTCGGCCACCGCGCTGGCGAACGCCGCCCGGTCCCGGATGACCTCCTCGACGGTGAGCCGGCCGACGATCGAGCGCAGCGCGCCGGCCAGCACCTCCCGGGTGAAGTTGTCGATCTCGGCCTGCTGGTGCAGGAACCGCTGGGCGGCGGCCCGGATCGCGTCCTCGGTGCCGCCCACCTTGACGATCGCCACGCCGTGCAGGTCGGCGCGGATGCCCTGCTTGCTGACCGCGCCCCGGATGCCCACGTCGATCCGCCGGCTGGACAGGTCGAGCGACTGGAGCTTCTGCACCACCGGCAGCACGAAGACCGAGGCGCCGAGGACCACCTTCTGGCCGGAGTTGTCGGTGGAGCGTCCGCCGTCGGCGGTCTGCGTGGTCCGGCCCTTGCGGCCGGTCACGATGAACGCCTCGTTGGGCCCGGCCACCTTGATCCGGGAGAGCACGAAGAGCACGAGGACGAGGACCAGCAGGACCGCGCCGCCGATGGCGATGACGAGGAGCATGGGCAGACTTCCGTCTCTGCGAGAGGGTCAGTAGGACTCGACATGGACGCTGGTCTCGCTCAGCGCCTGGACCACGAAGATCCGGGCGCCGACCGGGATCGGCCGGTCGGCGCGTGCGTTGAGCTTCACCGGCTGGCCGGCGAAGCGGACCCGGACCTCGCCGTACCCGTCGGCGGGGACCGGGGTGACCACCAGGCCGATCGCGCCGACCATGTCGTCGCGGGTGGGGGTGGGGTCGGTGCGCATGTTCCGGGCCGCCCGGCTCAGCCGGGCGGCCAGCCACGCGGTGGGCACGGCCGCGAGCACGCCGCCGGCCACCGCCGCCGCGATCATTCCCGGGGTACGCCCACCCAGCAGCTCGTTGACGATCGCCGCGCCGAAGCCGAAAGCGCCGAGGAAACCGGTGACCGCCTCGACCGAGACCGGGCCGTCGAGGTCGGGGTGGCCGAGGTGCAGGAGCTCCGCGCCGAGCAGGGAGAGCACCAGCACGGCGACACCCGCCCCGCCGATGATCAGAAAGATGAGCGTCCCCGTGGCCACGACCCGCACGGTATCGATACGTCGCAACCGATCGGCGACAATGAGGCCATGCGCTGGACCGTGCTCGACTCACCGATCGGCGAGTTCTCCGTGGCCACCGACGCCGACGCGGTGTGCGGGGCGCACTTCGGCCGGGTGGCGTCGGCGCTCGAGGAGCCCGGCGACCCGCTGGCCCGACGCGTCGTCGACGAGCTGCGGGCGTACTTCGCCGGCGAGCTGACCGAGTTCGACGTGCCGGTGGCGGCGCCGCGCGGATCGGACTTCGAGCGGGCGGTGTGGCGGGAGATGACCCGCATCCCGTACGGGGAGACGCTCACCTACGGCGAGGTCGCGCGCCGGGTCGGGGACGCCGGCTGGGCGCGGGCGGTCGGGGTGGCCTGCAACCGCAACCCGATCCCGGTGATCGTGCCGTGTCACCGGATCGTCGGCGCGGGCGGGAAGCTGGTCGGCTTCGGCGGCGGGCTGGACCGCAAGGTCACGCTGCTGGAGCTGGAGGCCGGGGTGGCGCTGCGCCTCGCCTGGATGTGACGAGGGCTGCTCTGACGGTAGGTCGAGCCGGGAGTGGACCGCCGGAACCCGAGGTCAGGGGTGGCGCGCCGGGCAGCCGGTTCGGTTCCGTGACAAGGGTGGCCGTTCGGTCGATGCGTATCAGTTCCGTCGATTGGCAGCATCTACCGCCGTACGCCCACCTCAGACACGGGGGAACAATGAAGGACAATCACCACCAGAGCGTCAATCGTCGACGGCTGCTGCGGCGGGCCGGTACGGTCGCCGCGGGCCTGGCCGGGACCGCGGCGGTGGGTGCCACCGCCGCCGCGCCGGCGGAGGCCGCCGTGGGCGATCCGGTACTCCAGGGCAAGCTCAACGAGACCGGCCCGGGCACCACCAGGATCAGCAACTCCGCGGGGCAGGCCACCCTCCAGCTGACCAACACCCTGACCTGGCCCGGGCAGGACTGGCAGGACGGGTTGGTGCTGTCCGAGGCGCCGCTGTGCCTGCTGCCGAAGGGTGACACCCTGCACGAGCAGATGGAGCCGGGTTCGATCGGGTTCACCCGGCGTGGTGAGCTGCAGGTCGTCGGGAGGAACGACGGTGGTTCCTCGGCGGTCGTGGCGACCGTGCACACCAGCGTCAACGCCAACCGCATCGTGCCGGTGGTGCCGCAGCGGCTGATCGACACCCGGTCCGCCGCTAGCCGGACGCGGATCGTCAACCCCACCGACAATCTGGACAGCTCCGGACGGTTGCTGGCCGGCCACACGATCCACATCGACCTGACCGACTTCGTGCACTTCGGCGACGCGCTGTTCGGCAACGTCACCGTCACCGGCCCGACCGCGGCGGGCTTCGTGCAGATCTTCCCGTACGGCGTGAGTCGTCCGACGACCTACGCGTCGATCAACTTCACGGCGAACCAGACGCTGTCGAACTCTTTCATGTCCGGCATCAGCTTCAAGGGCGACCGGATCTCGGTCTACGCCCAGCGGACCACCCACGTGATCATCGACGTGGCGGCGTTCGTGATCGGTGTGGGGTCCGTCAACCCGGCCGTCCTGCCGCTCCCCGCCGGAACCGCGCACACCGAGCAGGCGGTGGCGGACCTGGCGGCGGCCCGTTCCCTCGAGGCCCGGTGGAGCCGCCCGAGCTGGCGCTGACCGGAGACGACGAGGGGGCAGGGTCCGTCCGGACCCTGCCCCCTCGGCGGTGCTGTTGGTGGTCAGCGGGTCAGCGCTCGACCTCACCGGCGATGAAGCCCTCCACGGCCGCGTGCGCGTCGTGGTCGGCGTACTGCACCGGCGGGGACTTCATGAAGTAGGACGACGCGGACAGGATCGGGCCACCGATCTTGCGGTCCAGCGCGATCTTCGCGGCCCGGACGGCGTCGATGATGACGCCGGCCGAGTTCGGCGAGTCCCACACCTCGAGCTTGAGCTCGGCGTTGAGCGGGGTGTCACCGAAGGAGCGGCCCTCCAGGCGGATGTACGCCCACTTGCGGTCGTCCAGCCACGGCACGTGGTCCGACGGGCCGATGTGCACGTCGCTCTTGACCATCTCGTGCGGGATCTGCGAGGTGACCGACTGGGTCTTCGAGATCTTCTTCGAGACCAGCCGGTTGCGCTCCAGCATGTTCATGAAGTCCATGTTGCCGCCGAAGTTGAGCTGGTACGTGCGCAGCAGCTCGACCCCGCGGTCCTCGAAGAGCTTCGCCAGGGCGCGGTGCACGATGGTGGCGCCGACCTGGCTCTTGATGTCGTCACCGACGATCGGCAGGCCCGCGTCCTCGAACTTCTTCGCCCACTCCGGGTCGGAGGCGATGAAGACCGGGAGTGCGTTGACGAACGCGCAACCGGCGTCGATCGCGGCCTGGGCGTAGAACTTGTCGGCCTGCTCGGAGCCCACCGGCAGGTAGGAGACGACCACGTCGACCTGCGCGTCGCGCAGCGCCTGGGCCACGTCGACCGGCTCGGCGTCCGACTCCTCGATGATCTCGCGGTAGTACTGGCCCAGACCGTCGAAGGTCGGACCGCGCTGCACGCTGACGCCGGTCGGCGGCACGTCGCAGAGCTTGATGGTGTTGTTCTCGCTGGCGACGATCGCCTCCGCGAGGTCCATGCCCACCTTCTTGGCGTCCACGTCGAACGCCGCGACGAACTCCACGTCCGAGACGTGGTAGTCGCCGAAGGTGACGTGCATGAGACCCGGGACGCGGTCGTTCGGGTCGGCGTTGCGGTAGTACTCCACTCCCTGCACGAGGGAAGAGGCGCAGTTACCCACACCGACGATGGCGACGCGGACGGAGCCCATAGCGTCTGCCTCCTTCTTCTTCATCACGGCCGCTCTTTCCTGGACGTTCCAGGCGGAGGCGGGCTGTTGTCATCTCGTCGACCGCCGGCTGTCCCGGGTTGCGGGACGGTCGGGGCTCGGCCGGAGCGCTCGTTGGCGATGAGCTCCTCCAGCCAGCGGACCTCGCGCTCACAGGCGTCGAGCCCGTGGCGTTGCAGTTCCAGGGTGTACGCGTCGAGGCGCTCGGCCGCCCGGCCCAGCACGTCGCGAAGGCCCTCGCGACGTTCCTCGATGGTGCGGCGGCGACCCTCCAGAATGCGCAGGCGGGTCGCCTGGTCGGTCCGGGCGAAGAACGCGAAGTGCACGCCGAAGCCCGTGTCGTCGTACGTCTCGGGCCCGGCCTGCCCGATCAGCTGGCCGAAGCGCTCCTTGCCGTCTGCGGTGATCTTGTAGACCACCCGACCTCGTCGGCTGGTCAGAGCGGGTATCTCCTCGGCGGTCGCGGGTGTCTCCGCGGCCTCGGTGATCCAGCCCGCCGCCTGCAACCGGCGCAGGGTCGGGTAGAGCGAGCCGTAGCTGATCGCCGCCCGGATGGCGCCGAGCTTGGCCGTGAGCTCCTTGCGGAGCTCGTAGCCGTGCATCGGCGACTCCTGCAGGAGGCCCAGGATGGCGAGCTCGAGCACGGGCCATCCCTTCCTACCTCCGCCATCGGACGTTCACCGCCTCGATGTATCGGGCCGATACATCGCACGTTAGTACCTCGATCGCCGCCAGGGCAAACCCCCGTTCCGCGCCGTTCATGTCACTCATCGTGACCATGGTCGCCTCGCCCGGCCGGACCGCGTACCCTTCTCCGCATGCGTACGTCGCGTCAGGTGGTGGACTACTCGCTTCGGAAGCGAGCGGTCCTGCGTGACCTCCTGGCCGGCCGGGTCGGCACGTACGACGTCTGCGACGCGTCGCCCTACCTGAAGAACGCGGCCCGCTTCCACGGCGAGCCCACCGAGGAGCGCTGCCCGATCTGTCGCAGCGAGAACCTCACCCACGTCCACTACATTTACGGCGACGAACTCCGCCAGTCCGCCGGCCAGGCGCGTACCGTGGCGGAGTTGCCCGCGTTGGCGATGACGCTGCGTGAGTTTCAGGTGTTCGTGGTCGAGGTCTGCCTCGGCTGTGACTGGAACCACCTGGTCGAGCAGTTCACGCTCGGCCGGGACGGGCTGACCGAAGAGGGGCCGGAGCAGGGTGCGGCGGGCGACGCGGTTGTCCCGGGCGCCGGCCCGGCCGGTGGGCGAAGGCGAGAGGCGCAACGGTGACGCTGGCGGGACCGGTCGACCCCCCTGCTCCGCACGACCGGCGGCTCGGCAGCCCGATTGGCCCGATTAGTACGTATAACGTGACGTCGTCCGGGCTCCCGTGGGAGCCCTCGTCGCGTGTGTCAGCTCACGGCAACCCGGTGGTGGCGCCCCCGCGTCCCACCGCGACCGGCAGGGTGTGAGGAATGAACTCGTACGGCGATCCCAGTTCCGCGCGCGCGCGGGCCCAGGTACCGGGCGCGAACGGCGGTCCCGGGCCCGGCGCGGACGACGCGTACCGGCGGCCGGCCGGTGAGGCCCGGGCCGCCGCGCCGGCCGGGCGGGCCTCGGTCGGCGCGGCGGACGGCGCGCCCACCGGGCGGGCCTCGGCGGCGGTGCCTCCGCCGCGTGGTGGCGGCGCGACCGGGTCGGCGTCCGTGGGTTCGGCCTCGGTCGGTCGAGCCGGCGCGGGCCGGGCCTCGGTGCCGGTCTCCCCGGCGGCTCCGGCGGCCGGTCGGGCCGGCGCGGGGCGGGCCTCGGTGCCGGTCTCTCCGGCCGCCGGGCCGGCGGGCCGGGCGAGCGTCGGCGCGGCGCCGGCGGGCCGGGCCAGCGTGGGAGCGGCGTCCGTGGGCGCGGCCTCGGCCGGCCGGGCGTCGGTCGGTCGGGCGGGCGCCCCGGGCTTCGCCGGCGGCGGCCCGGGCGGACCCGGTGGGCCGGGTGGACCGGGGTACGGCGGCTTCGGCGGCCGTCCGGCGCGTGACCCGGGCGCTGCCGCCAGGGCGAAGAAGCGCAAGCGGGTCAACATGCTGATCGCCGCCTTCGCGGTCTTCATCATGCTCGCCGGCGTCGGCGTGATCGGCTTCACCTACTACTCGACCAACGTGGTGCTCCCGAACCAGATCAAGCTCCCGCTGGCCACCACGGTCTACGCCAACGACGGCAAGACGGTCATCGCGCGGGTCGGCGAGCAGAACCGCACCTTCGTGTCGATCAACCAGATCCCGCAGTTCATGCGGGACGCGGTGGCCGCCGCCGAGGACAAGAACTTCTACGAGCACTCCGGCGTGGACTACAAGGGCATCGCCCGAGCCGCCTGGAACAACGTCACCGGCGGTGACAAGCAGGGCGCCTCGACGATCACCCAGCAGTACGCCCGCAACGCCTACGAGAACCTCCAGGACGACTCGTACGCCCGGAAGGTCAAGGAGGCGATCGTGGCCTCCAAGCTGAACGACGAGTTCAGCAAAGACCAGATCATGGAGCACTACCTCAACACGATCTACTTCGGGCGCAACGCGTACGGCATCGAGGCGGCCGCGCAGGCGTACTTCGGCACGACGGTATCGAAGATCACCGTGGATGAGGCGGCGGTGCTCGCGGCGCTGATCAAGCAGCCGGAGCCGAGCGCCAGCCACAAGGGCTACGACCCGGCGATCAACCCGGTCGCGGCCAAGGAGCGGTGGGACTACGTCGTCCAGAACATGATCCAGATGCACTGGGTCGACGCCCCCGGCAAGCCAGCCCATCCGACCGTGTACCCGACGAAGAAGCTCAAGAGCCCGAAGCTGGCGAACGCCGGGGTGAAGTTCGGCGTGGACTCCCCGTACGGCAACGTGATCAACTACGTGGCCCAGGAGATGCGGGAGAAGAGCCTGTGCACCGATGACGAGGCCGCGGTCACCAAGCTCAAGCCGCTCTGCTCGGAGGCTCTGAAGGCCGGCGGCTACCGGATCACCACCACCATCGACGACAAGGTGCAGCAGTCGGCGGTCGCGCTGGCGCAGCGCAAGGCCAAGGGCTCGCTGATGGAGGGGCAGCCGAAGAATCTGATGGCGGCCGTGGTGGCGGTCGACCCGAAGACCGGCGGCGTGCTCGCCTACTACGGCGGCGACAACGGCACCGGCACCGACTACGCGGGCAAGAACTACGAGAACGGCGTGGTCAGCGGCCTGCACCCGCCGGGCTCCAGCTTCAAGGTCTACACCCTGGCGGCGGCACTGAAGGCGGGCAAGTCCATCGATTCCCGGTGGAAGGGCAAGGGCTTCAACCCCGAGGGCTATCCGAAGTCGGTCTGGATCAGCAACGCCGGGGACGACAACCCCGACTGCGGGGACTCCTGCACCCTGGAGACCTCGACCCTGAAGTCGTTGAACGTGCCGTTCTTCCACGTCACCCAGGACATCGGGGCGGACAAGGTCCTCGAGATGGCCAAGCAGGCCGGCATCACCGCGATGCAGGAGAGCCGGACCCCGAAGGTGCACGACCTGACCAAGATGAAGGACCCGAAGGAACTGACCCGGGACCCGTTCGACTACTTCATCGGCTTCGGCCAGTACGGGATCACCGTCCTCGACCACGCCAACGGCCTCGCCACCTTCGCCAACGGGGGCGTCTACAACAAGGCGCACTTCGTGAAGAAGTTCGAGAAGCAGGACCCGGCGACCGGCACCTGGCAGAAGCTCGGCGGCGAGCAGTTGAAGCCGGAGCAGCGGATTCCTTCCGACGTGGTGGCGGACGTGACCTCGGTACTGGAGAAGTACCCGGCCAGGATCAAGCACAAGCTGGAGGGTGGCCGGGAGGCTGCCGCCAAGACCGGCACCTGGGAGCAGAAGCCGGGCACGGAGGAGAACGGCGACGCCTGGACGGTTGGCTACACCCCGCAGATCGCAACCGCGGTCTGGATCGGCAACCTGAATGGCCGGGAGCCGATTCGCGACAAGAGCGGCAACAAGATCAGCGGCTCGACGCTGCCCGGTGCGATCTGGGAACGCTTCATGGATGCCGCGCTCGACGGCAAGGACAAGTTGAAGTTCCCGCCCGCCGCGCACGTCGGCGACCCGAACTCCGGCAACGCGCCCGCGCCGCCGCCCCCGCCGCCGGCCCCCGAGCAGCCGCAGCAGCCGCAGGACTGCGGCCCGCTGGGCCTGTTCTGCCCGGAGGGCGGCACGCCGATGAACCCGGGTGGCGGCAACCCCGCCGGGGGCAACCAGGGACCGGGCAACCCGACCGATCCCCGCCCCCGCGGCGGCGGCAACGGTGGCGGCCTCCTGCCGTCCCTGCTGCCCAAGCAGCAGTAGCACCTTCGACACCGCCGCCGGCGACCGGACCTTGCGTCCGGTCGCCGGCGGCGTTTTGCCGTCCGGGACTCCACGGGAGGGCCCGTCGTACGGCAGGATGCCTTCCCATGAGCACCCAGTCGACGGCCGGCATCGGCGACGCCGAGACCAGCGACCACCCGTCCCGCTCGGACGGCTTCGTCCGCGGCGTCTCCGAGGTGATCGGCGGACCGCTCGGCGACCATGCGGTCGCGCTCGACCGGCCCGCCGGCCGGGAGCGGCGCTTCTGGACGGTCGCCCGGATCGTGCTGGCCATGGCCTGCCTGACGCTGGCCCTGCACTGGGTGCAGAAGTCGCCCTGCCAGGACGGCGCCTGGCAGAACAACGTCCAGTACACCCGGATGTGCTACACCGACGTGCTGGCGCTCTACTACGCCGAGGGGCTCAACGAGGGCAAGGTGCCCTACCGCGACCACCCGGTGGAGTACCCGGTGCTCACCGGCTACTTCATGGGCGCGATCGGCCTGCCGGTGCACGCTCTCGGCGCGGACGATCCGCAGCTCAACCAGGGGCAGTGGTTCTACAACCTCACCGCCCTGACGCTCGGCGCGCTCGCCGTCGCCACCACGGCGGTGATCCTCGCCCTGCGCCGCCGACGACCCTGGGACGCCGCCCTCTTCGCGCTGGCTCCGGCGCTGTTCCTGACCGCCACCGTCAACTGGGACTTCCTCGCCATCGGGCTGGCCGCGTTCGGGTTGCTCGCCTGGGGGCGTACCCGGCCGGGGCCGGTGGGGGGCCTGCTGGCCGGTCTGGCCGGAGTGTCGCTCGGGCTCGGCGGTGCGGCGAAGATGTGGCCGCTGTTCCTGCTCGGGCCGATCCTGGTGCTCGCGATCCGCGGCCGCCGGCTCGCGTTCGCCGCGGTGTCCGTCGCCGCCGCGGTGCTGACGGTCGTGCTGGTGAACCTCCCGGCGGCCATCCCCTACCCGAAGAACTGGGGACGCTTCTTCGAGCTGAACAGCACCCGGCCGATCGACTGGGGCACGCTCTGGTACATCGGGCGCTACCTGGACGGCCGGATCAACCTCGGCGGCGCCGAGTCCCAGGGCCCGTTCCAGTGGCTGAACAACCACATCCCGGCGCTCAACACCCTGTCGTACGCCCTGTTCGGGCTGGCCTGCCTGGGGGTGGCCGCGCTGGCGCTGCTCGCGCCGCGCCGCCCGCGCCTGGCCCAGCTCGCCTTCCTGGTGGTCGCCGCCTTCCTGATCTTCAGCAAGGTCTGGTCCCAGCAGTTCGTGCTCTGGCTGCTGCCGCTGGCCGTGCTGGCCCGCCCCCGCTGGGGCGCCTTCCTGGCCTGGCAGCTCGCCGAGGTGGCCTACTTCGCCGCGTTCTACGGCGAGCTGCTCGGCTCCGCCACCAGCCGGCCGGTCTTCCCCGAGGGCGTCTTCGTCCTCGCCGCCACCCTCCGGCTGGGCACCGTCGCGCTGCTCTGCGTGCTGATCATCCGGGACGTCCTGCACCCGGAGCGGGACGCCGTGCGGCAGACGTACGCCGACGACCCGGACGGCGGCGTCCTCGACGGCGCCCCCGACGCCCCCTGGCTCGCCGGCCGCCGCCGCACCCGGTCGCTGGCCACCGCCGCGAGCGGCTAGAGGCGGAAGACCACCGCGTTGCCGACCTCCTCGCGGGTGATGCCGAGCGCGTCGACCGGCGCGTCGATGGTCGACTCCCACGGCGTCCCGACGATCTGGTCGCGCAGCAGCACCACGTTGCGCACGCCCAGCGAGCGCAGGTAGTCGACGCTGGTCCGGTCGGGGAAGGAGAGCGTCACCCGGCGCGCCTCGTCCTGTCGGATCGGCGTGAAGCCGCTGCCGCCGTTGACCACCTGCTGGAACCGGCTGGTGGTCCAGAGCATCACCGGCTGGTCGAGGTTCTGACCGCTGGGCAGCACCAGCATCGGGCCGTCCACGGTGCGCAGCGCCGCCGGCTGTTCCGGCACCACCGGGTGCGGCGTCGTGTTGAGACCCTCCACGGCGACCAGCAGCACCGGCAGCACGAGGGCCACCCGCAACCACGGTGACGGGCGGGTCGGCCCGCGCTCGGCGGACATCTCTCGTACCCGCTCGGCGAAGGCGCTGACCGCGCCGGCCGCGAGCAGAGCGAGCAGCAGCGTGGTCCAGAGCATCATCCGGCCGGGCGTCCGCAGCCCGTTCCAGCCGGGCAGGTACTCGAACAGCGGCACGTAGGTGAACCGGCCGCCCAGGAACCGGGTGCCCATGCCGAGCGCCATGGTGAGCAGCACGCCGGCGAGCAGCAGCAGCCGGTGCCGCAGCCGCCAGACCGAGAAGAACAGCCCACCGGCGGCCAGCGCGTAGAGCACGAAGCCGGGCAGCAGGGTCATCTCCGGGTGCCAGGGCAGCGCCGCCCGTGCCCCCTCGTGCAGGCCGCCCCAGATCCGGGACTCGGCCGGTGCGGTGAAGAAGCCGCTCACCGGCGGCGAGTAGACCTCGATGTCGCCGATCGTGCGGGCCGCGTTCGGGTGCTGCTCGGCGACCCGGAAGTACGGGACCGCGAGCAGCGCGCCCACCGCGGCGAAGACCGCGCCGCCGACCGCGTCGGCGACCAGCAGCCAGGCGCCGAACGGCCGCCGCCGCCGGCCGAACACCCACCGGCGCAGACCCCAGGTCACCGCGGCGACCAGCACCACGCCGGCGAGCAGGTACGCGAACGGCAGGCCGATGCCGAAGCCCAGGCTCAGCTGCCAGGCGGCCACCGCCCAGCCGGCGTACGCCCAACCGATCCGGGTGCGTTCCGGCCGGTAACCGTGCCGCAGCGACCAGCCGTGCCCCCGGGCCAGCATGGCCAGCGCCAGCGGGATCCCGCCGTTGGACACGATGTGCAGGTGGCCGGCCTGGGCCAGCAGCCACGGGGCGTACGTGTAGGAGACCCCGGCCACCGCCGAGCCGGCCCGGCCCGCGCCCAACTGCCGGGCCAGCACGTACGCGCCGAACGTGGCCACCGCGTGGGCCAGCACGAACATGATGTTGTAGCGCAGCACGGCGGCGTCCGGGCCGGTGCCGATCATGCCGACCGGCGCGTAGCCGAGCAGGGTGTCGGAGAACGCGAAGCTGTACGGCTCGGGGAAGAAGGTGTTGGCCTGCCACAGCTGCCCGGGGTTGCTCAGCAGGATGTGCCCCGACCAGGCCATCTGCCACGACTGGAGGCTCGGGTCCCAGTAGTCCTGCGGCAGCGTGTAGAGCGGGTAGCGCAGCGTCGGCCAGGTCAGCGCGACCGCCAGGGCGAGCGCGCCGAGCGCGGCCACGGTCCACTCGTGGCGCAGCACCCGGCCGGTCGCCCGGGTCACCCGGCCCACGCGACCCGGCAGCCGTTCGGGCGCGGGAGCGAACGCCGACCAGGGGTCGGCTGCCACGTCGTCGCCGGGGTCCTTCTTCCCGGCAGTTCTGTCCTTCCCGGCCGCTTCGGCATCCTCGGCGGAGTCGGCTGGCTTGCTCTCGGCGTCCGTGGTGGAGCTGGCCGGCTTGCTCGCGGTGTCCGTGGCGGCCGGCTTGGTCCCGGCCGGCGTGGAGTCGACCGGTTCGGCGGAGTCGGCGCCGGCGTCCGGGACGGTGCCGGTCTCCGCCCCGCTGGACCCGGGTGCGCCGGACGGCTTCGGGTCGGCTTGGTCGCTGCCCGCCTCCGCGGTGCTCGTCGCGTCCGCGGAGGTGCTGGCCCCGGCCCGGGTCGCGTCGGGGCCGGTCTGGCCGGTCGGCTGGCCGCCGGTCGCGCGCGCTGTCATCCGTCAGGCCCCCGTGCCGAGTCGGTCGCGGAGCAGGGCGATGTCGGCGCCCTGGCCGTCGACGCCGCCGGGGGTCTCCACGATGACCGGTGCGCCGGCGGCCCGGATCACCGCCACCACCAGCTCCGGGTCGATCGTGCCGGCGTCCAGGTTGTCGTGCCGGTCCTGCCCGGAGTTGAAGCCGCCCTTGGAGTTGTTGGCGTGCACCAGGTCGATCCGGCCGGTGATCGCCTTGACCCGGTCGACCAGGTCGAGCAGCTCCTCACCGCCGGCGTACGCGTGGCAGGTGTCCAGGCAGAAGCCCACCTCATGGTCGCCGATCGCGTCCCAGAGCCGGGCCAGCGCGTCGAGTCGCCGGGCGCACGCGTTCTCGCCACCGGCCGTGTTCTCGATCAGGACCGGCAACGGGAAGCCGCCGGAGTCCGCCGCGTAGGCGAAGGTCTTGCGCCAGTTGTCGAAGCCGACGGCGAGATCGTCACCCGCGTTGACGTGGCCACCGTGCACGATGAGCCCCTTCGCGCCGACCTCGGCCGCGGCGGCGGCGTGCCCGAGCAGGAGCTTGCGGCTCGGGATCCGGATCCGGTTGTTCAGCGTCGCGACGTTGATGACGTACGGCGCGTGCACGTAGACGTCCGTCTCGGCGGTGCGCAGCCGGTCGGCGTCCGCCCGGGGTTTCGGGGCCTTCCAACCCTGCGGGTCGGCGAGGAAGAACTGCACGGCGTCGGCGGAGCGGGCGGCCGCCTCCGCCAGCGGGTCGGTCTGGTCCACGTGGGCTCCGATACGCATGCCCGCGAGCCTACGTCCCGCCGCCGACCATCCGGGTGACGGTGGCGGGGAGTCGGGTGGGCGGGCTGCCGGACCGGTCGCGTCACCCACCGGCCCGGTGGTCGTTGACCTGGGTGGAATCGACCGTGGACGCTCCGCCGAGGGCGTGCCGGGCGACCCGGACCAGCGAAATTCTCCCCTGAATAGTTGGATTTCGCCCATGCCGCGTCGATTGCGGCTGTACGGTGGGATAACAACAGAAAAGCTCCGCGGGGTGTCCTCGATCCAACCTCATCGGTGTGGTCGTTCCTCCCCAGGTCCCACCCAAGGAATGCGGACGGGACGCCCCGCGGCCTCGTGGACAGGGGTCCGCCACCCGCCTTCGGGCGACGGAGGCGGGCCCCTGTCGCCGCGCCCGGGATGGTCGCCCCGACCTGCCCGGGCATGATCGTCCGGACCAGGTATTCTGGTCCGGTTGTCCGCGTCCGGCCGGGTCCCCCCGTTCCCGGAGCGGCGACGACGCACGACCTCCTGCCACGGAAGGACCGTGGCCGCACAGCCCATAGGAGGTGAGCACGTCTTGCGTCATTACGAAGTCATGGTGATCCTCGACTCCAGCCTCGAGGAGCGCACCGTCGCCCCGTCCCTCGACACGTACCTGAACGTGATCCGGACTGCCGGCGGCTCGGTGGAGAAGACCGATGTGTGGGGCCGCAGGCGCCTCGCGTACGAGATCAACAAGAAGGCCGAAGGCATCTACGCCGTCATCGACCTTCAGGCGACGCCTGAGGCCGTGGCTGAGCTCGACCGTCAGCTGCGGCTCAACGAGTCCGTGCTGCGCACCAAGGTCATCCGGCCGGAGATGCGCTAAGCATTCAACCCCGGTTCGCCCGGATCAGCCTCATCGGCGTTGTCGTAGGGCTCTGAGAGCCTGTACGACGCAACGATGAGTGCGCGAGGAGATGGTCATGGCAGGAGACACCACCATCACGGTCATCGGCAATCTGACCGATGACCCCGAGTTGCGGTTCACCCCGTCCGGTGCGGCGGTCGCCAAGTTCCGGGTCGCTTCGACGCCCCGGTTCATGGACAAGACCACCAACGAATGGAAGGACGGCGAGCCGCTCTTCCTGGCCTGCACCGTGTGGCGGCAGGCGGCGGAGCACGTCGCCGAGTCGCTCCAGCGGGGCGCCCGCGTGATCGTCTCGGGTCGGCTGCGTCAGCGGTCGTACGAGACCCGCGAGGGTGAGAAGCGCACCGTCATCGAGCTCGAGGTCGACGAGATCGGCCCGTCTCTGCGCTACGCCACGGCGAAGGTGCAGAAGATGTCGCGCTCCGGTGGCGGTGGCGGTGGCTTCGGTTCCGGTGGTGGTGGCAACCAGGGTGGCGGCGGAGGCAACTTCGACGACCCCTGGGCTTCGGCCGCGCCTTCTCCGTCCCGCGCTGGTTCGGGCGCCAACTTCGACGAGGAGCCTCCGTTCTAATGGCGCCGAGCGCCCGCGATCGCAAACCAGGAGCAAGGTCAATGGCCAAGGCTGCGGCACTTCGCAAGCCGAAGAAGAAGGTGAATCCGCTCGACAAGGACGGGATCACCTACATCGATTACAAGGACACCGCGCTGCTGCGCAAGTTCATCTCCGACCGCGGCAAGATCCGCGCTCGACGGGTGACCGGCGTCACCTCGCAGCAGCAGCGGCAGATCGCCCGTGCGGTCAAGAACGCCCGTGAGATGGCGCTCCTGCCGTACACCGCAACGGCCCGCTGAGAGGAGGCACCGACATGAAGATCATCCTGACTCAGGAAGTTTCCGGTCTCGGTGCCCCCGGCGACATCGTCGAGGTGAAGAACGGCTACGGCCGTAACTACCTGCTGCCGCAGGGCTTCGCGATCAGCTGGACCAAGGGTGCGGAGAAGCAGGTCACGGTCATCAAGCGGGCCCGCTCGGCCCGCGAGATCCGGGACCTCGACCACGCCAACGAGGTCAAGGCCCAGCTCGAGGGTCTGAAGGTCAACCTGAAGGCCCGCGCCGGCGACGGTGGCCGGCTCTTCGGCTCGGTCACGTCGGCCGAGATCGTCGATGCCGTCAAGGCGGCCGGCGGCCCGGTCCTCGACCGTCGTCGGCTGGAGGTGCCCGGTCACGTCAAGTCGACCGGCTCCTACCCGGTGCGGATCAAGCTGCACCCCGAGGTGACCGCCTCCTTCGACCTCAACGTCGTCAAGGGCTGACACCGACCGTACGACGCGAGGGCCCGCACCGGATCTCCGGTGCGGGCCCTCGCCGTTGCGCCCCCGCCCGGGGCGGGGACAGCACGGGGCGTCGCTTCGCCGTCGATCCCGAGGGGGCGCTCAGCCGATCGGCTGGCCGGTCACCGCGCTGATCATGACCGTGGACAGGCCGCCGCCGACCACCGCGGCGGCCAGGGCGACCGTGGTCGACCGCCAGGTCGTCCCGACCCGGCGCAACAACACCGCCACCACCAGGCTGCTGACCAGCGCCAACCCGAACCGCGGCCCGCCCTGCACCAGCGAGGCGAAGGCGTGCGCCCGCGGCGAGTCGCAGCCGCCGCCGCTGATGTCCGTCACGCAGCCGGCCGGCGCCTGACCGCTCAGCGTCAGCAGGAACAGGAAGACCAGCACCGCCGGCACCACGTAGCACGCCGCGGTGTAGACCAGCGGCCGCAACGGACCGCCCGGATCCGGATCGAGCAGGTCGTCCTCGAGCCGGCGGTGCCACACCCCGCCACCGCCGAACCGATCCCGCAGCGGCGCGGGCGCCGGCTCCACGCGTCGGCGGGAGGCGGTACGGGGTCGGGGAGCGGTGTACGAGACCACCGGCGAACGCGGCGCCGACGGCGGCGGATCCATCCACCGCGGATCGTCCCCGGCCAACCGGGTCCCCGCCCAGAACCCCTCCGGCTGCTCCGCCCAGCCCCAGCCCTCCCCGGTCGTCGGCTCCGCCGGGCCCGGTGCCTCCGTCCGGTCCCAGCGGCCGGCGCCGCCACGGCTCCACCGCTCGGCGTCGACCGCGCCGCCCCACTGCCCCACCTCGCCGCGGCTCCACTGGCCCGTCTCGGTGAACCGGTCCCACTGGCCGGTGCTGTCCGGCTCGTCCCGGCGCCCGACCCCGGACCCGCGGTCCCACCGGTCGGGCGCACCGGCGCCCTGCCACGACTGCACACCGGAGGCGTCCCAGGGGTCCACCGCCGGCCGGTACTCCGGCTCCGGCTCCACCACCGGCTCGCCGCCGCGCCGCCGCGGCTCGTCCGGCGGGCGGGCCCAGAAGGCGTCCGCGGTGACCCGCCGGGCCCGCCGGGTGCGCCGCTCCGGCTGGTCACCCGCCGAGCCGGCACCCGGCTCATCCTCCACGCCGGACCAGATCACCTCCGGCCGGCGGGACCGGGCCCGGCGCGGGCGGGTCGTCGGCCCGACCCCGGACACCGGCTCATCCTCGGACGCATCGGCCCGCCGGCTCCCGACGTACCCCTGCTCGGACGGCCGCTCGACGGTCCAACCGCCGGTGTGGTCGGACTCGGGGGCCGCGCTGATCGCGCGCAGTTCGGTGCGCTCGGCCTCCCGGCGCCGGCGGGCCGCGCGGCGGCCCTCGCCCGAGACGGGAGGGTCGGCGTCCTCGGCGTCCTCCGGCGCGGCGTGCCGGCCGCGCCCGTCGGCGTGCGCGATCCCGGACTCCACCGCCCAGCGCGGCAGATACGCGTCGACCGGCTCCTCCTGGCCGCGCTCGACCGCGCGGCGACGGCTGGGGGTGCGGGATCGGTCGGTGCCGGACGAGTACGGGTCGGCCGGGATCGTCTCGCCGAGGTCGCCCCACGGGGCGATCGGCTGGCGCTCGCGCGGGGTGCCCTCCCCGCGCTCCCAGTCCCGGTAACTCACGGCCGGAGCGTGACCCTTCTCAACCGAAAGCGCAATCCGTTGTACAGGTGTGGTCGTCCGCAGGAGATAGTACGGGAAGTCCCGGCGAGCGACCCGACCGGAAATTTCCCGTCCACAGGGTGGGGACCGTGTTTTCCCAGCTCAAGGACGATTCCGGCGGAAATCCCCAACAGTTTTCCACAGGGCTGTGCACACGCTGCGCACATGTTGGTCCGCCCCGTCCACAGGTTGTCCCGAGGCTCGTCCACCGGGCCGGTTGGGGTGCGGCCCCGGAGTCCGTATCGTGGGGCACCGACCGGTCGCGCGATGGCCCCCGATCGAGCAGGACCGGTCCGCCGGAAGTTGTCGCACCCGGCGGCCAAGCTGGTGGAAGACGTGGCAGTGGAGGGGGTTCCGTGTCGATCACCGATGACATGCGAGCGGAGCCCCGGGCCGGCGGCCCGTCCCCCGCGCCCGTCCCGCGCGACGGGCAGTTCGACAAGACCCCACCCCAGGACGTCGCCGCCGAGCAGTGCGTCATCGGCGGCATGCTGCTGTCCAAGGACGCCATCGCCGACGTGGTGGAGATCCTGAAGTCGAGCGACTTCTACCGCCCGGTGCACGCCACCATCTTCGACGCGATCCTCGACATCTACGGCCGCGGCGAGCCCGCCGACGGGATCACGGTCGCCGCGGCGCTGGCCGACTCCGGTGACCTCGCCCGGGTCGGCGGCGCGCCCTACCTGCACACCTGCATGGCGGCGGTGCCCACCGCGGCGAACGCCGCCTACTACGCCCGGATCGTCGGCGAGCGGGCGGTGCTGCGCCGGCTGGTCGAGGCCGGCACCCGGATCGTCCAGCTCGGCTACGGCACCGCGGCCGGCGGCAGCCGGGACGTCGACGACGTCGTCGACCTGGCCCAGCAGGCGGTCTACGAGATCACCGAGCGCCGGGTCAGCGAGGACTTCGCGGTGCTGGCCGACATGCTCCAGCCGACGCTGGACGAGATCGAGGCGGTCGGCGCCCAGGGCGGGGTGATGACCGGCGTGCCGACCGGGTTCACCGACCTTGACCGGCTGCTCAACGGCCTGCACCCGGGACAATTGATCATCGTGGCCGGCAGGCCCGGTTTGGGCAAGTCTACGGCAAGTATGGACTTTGCCCGAAATGCGGCTATCAGGGCCAACCAGGCGGCGGCGATCTTCTCACTGGAGATGAGCAAGGTCGAGATCGTCATGCGACTGCTCTCGGCCGAGGCGCGGGTGCCGCTGCACGTGCTGCGCAGTGGCCAGCTCTCCGACGACGACTGGACCAAGCTGGCCCGCTGCATGGGCGAGATCAGCGAGGCGCCGCTGTTCGTCGACGACACCCCGAGCATGAACCTGATGGAGATCCGGGCCAAGGCGCGCCGGCTCAAGCAGAAGCACGACCTCAAGATGATCGTGGTCGACTATCTCCAGCTGATGACCTCGCCGAAGCGTACGGAGAGTCGCCAACAGGAAGTCGCCGACCTGTCCCGAGGCCTGAAGCTGCTGGCCAAGGAGGTCGAGTGCCCGGTGATCGCGGTCAGCCAGCTGAACCGTGGCCCGGAGCAGCGCACCGACAAGCGGCCGCAACTGTCCGATTTGCGTGAATCCGGCTCGATCGAGCAGGATGCTGACGTCGTCATCCTGCTGCACCGGGACGACTACTACGACAAGGAGTCCCCGCGCGCGGGCGAGGCGGACTTCATAATCGCGAAGCACAGGAATGGCCCGACCGACAGCATTACCGTCGCCGCCCAGCTGCACCTGTCCCGCTTCGTCGACATGGCCATCGTGTGACCGGGGCAGCTCGTAATCTGACGCCTGCCGAGCGTGAAGAGGCCATCCGCCTAGCGAACAAGGGCGAGAGCAACACTGCCATCGGTGCACGCTACGGCGTGACGAGACAGGCGATCCGAGCGCTCCTTCGTCGACATGGGGTACCAGCCCGCCGGGTCGGCAAACTAACGGACGCTCAGCGGGCGATGGCCGTCAGCATGGTGCTCGAAGGAACTTCCCTTCGCCAGGTGTCTGACCACTTCGGCGTGTCTGAGCCGTCTGTTCGCGGCCTTGTGACCCGACGAGGGATTGAGATCCGCTCGGTATCGCACGGGTTGCGGCACGACGCCTTCGACGAGCCGGAGCCGAATGCCGACTACTGGATCGGCTTCCTGTTCGCTGACGGATGTGTCAGCTACCGCCCAGGTCACATCCCGCAGATCTCCGTTGGGTTGGCTGCGCGGGACCGGGAGCATCTGGTGGCCCTCCGGAGTTTCCTGGGCTGCGACAACAGCATTTCGCGGACGAGCCCGACCCACGGGTCCTGCCAGTTCTCAGTGCGCTCACATCGCTTGGCGGAACGACTCATCGAGTTGGGCCGCTACCGTGAACCGGTTGACAGACGGCTGCTCGCCTCACGTGACTTCTGGCGCGGCATCGTCGATGGCGACGGATCGCTCGGCATCTACCAGCGCCCTGCTCCCAGCACCCGTTCGTTCGCCCAGTTCAGAGCGGTCGGACGGCGCTACATCATGGAGGAGCTCGTGGCCTTCCTTGAGCGCGAGGGGATTACCGGGCTATCGGTGCGGCCGCATCGAAGCATCTTCGCCGTCGGCACCACGTGTGGGCCGGCTGAGAGAATAGCCGCCCTGCTCTACGAGGATGCTCTGACGGCTCTGGCGCGCAAGGCGGAGCTTGCCGCACGGATGGCTGCGCGGCAGCGCGTAGGAGGTTGAGGGGCGGCGATACGCCGTCAGCCGAGCAGCGGGAACCAGCCGGCGGCCTCGCCCAGCTCCTGCCGGTCCCGATCGGTCAACGGCTCCCGGCCGGCGGCCTTGAGCAGGTACTCGGCGTCGCTCCAGCCGGTCGGGCGGACGGCGTCGTCGCTGAGCAGGCCGTCCATGGTGGCCACCGCGACCCGGGCGGCCGCCTCGCCCGGTGGCGGAGCGCCCGGCAGGTCGACCACCAGGTCGAGGTGGTGGATCACCGCCTCGGTGGTCAGCGTGGCCAGGAAGTCCGGCACCCGCAGCACGTGCCCCTGGGTGGTGACGCAGCCGTCCGGGTCCGCCGCGGCGGCCGCGCGGACGGCGGCCGGCGCGGTGTCGCACCAGAGCCGTACCACGCCGGTGGGGCGGTCGAAGGCGGCGGCGGAGCGGCGGGCCCACCAGGCGTGCCGGCCGTCGGACGGGCCGCCCGGGAAGGACCGCCAGTAGCTGACGTCGTCCACGTCGGGCGGGCCGTCGGGCGGGCTGGCCAGGGTGACCAGGGCGCGCTGCGCGTCGCAGAGGACGTGGAAGAGCAGGTCGGCCACGAGCCAGCCCCGGCAGCGGGTGGGCCGCTGCAACTCGGCGTCGTCGAGGTCGGCGACCACCCGGGTGATCCCGTCGTAGGCCTGGGCCAGCGCGATGTGCTGCCGGGCGAGCGTCATGTCGCCCAGGGTCGCACGACGGCGACCGCCCCGGCACGCCCGCGGCCGGAACGGTAGGGGAACCGGGCCGGCCGCGGCGGAGGTGCTCAGTCGAACAGCTCGCCCAGGAAACCCTTGTGCTTCTTGCGCTTGTAGTGCCCGTGGTAACCGTAGTGCTGCTGCTGGCCGTGGCCGCCGTACGCGGGCTGCGGCGGGTAGCCGTGCCCCGGCTGCGCCGGGTAACCGGGCGGCGGGGGCGGCGGCGGTACCGCGCCGTAACCCGGCTGGTGCGGCGGCGGGGGCGGCGGGGCGTACCCACCCTGGGCGTGGGCGTGCTGCTGCCCGGGCGCCCCCTGCTGCTGGCTCCAGTTCGCCTCGGCCTCGAACAGCTTCTCGAGCTCGCCGCGGTCGAGGAAGATCCCCCGGCACTCGGCGCACTGGTCGATGACCACTCCGCTGCGCTCGTACTGGCGCATGTCTGCGTGACACTTGGGACAGGTGAGCTGCTGCATCGTTCGACCGTACCCGGTCTGGTCGAGGCGTTCAGGCGGTGGCGATCAACGCGGCGGTCACCTCGTCGTCGTCCACCTCGTGAAAGTCCTCGTAGTACGCGCCGACCGCGCCGAACTCGGCCGGCCGCTGCGCGCAGACCACCTGGTCGGCCTCCGCGCTGAGCATCTCGTACGCCTCCTGCGCGCCGACCGGCACGGCCACGACGACCCGGCGGGCCCCGAGCCGGCGGGCGACCTCCACCGCGGCCCGGGCGGTGGCGCCGGTGGCCAGGCCGTCGTCGACGATCACCGCGGTACGCCCGGACAGCTCCAACGGCGGTCGGCCGCCCCGGTAGCGGGCCTCCCGGCGTTCCAGTTCGGCCTGCTCACGGCGCTGCACCTCGGTGACGGTGTCGGCCTCCAGCCGGTCCGCGACCACCTCGTTGAGCACCCGGACCCCGCCGGGGCCGAGCGCGCCGAAGGCCACCTCGGGCGCCCACGGCAGGCCGAGCTTGCGGACCACCAGCACGTCCAGCGGCGCGCCGAGCCGGTCGGCGATCACCCGGGCCACCGGGACCCCGCCCCGGACGAGCCCGAGCACGATCACGTCGGGCTCGCCGATCAGCGCGGAGAGCCGGTCGGCGAGCTGGCGGCCGGCGTCGGAACGGTCGCGGTAGGTGCTCATGTCTCCAGGTCTACGCCCTGGCGAGCGGCTTTGCCCGGGAGTCGGCGGAAACGTCCGGCAGGGTGAGCGCCGGTGCCCAGGCCAGCAGCGCGAGCGGGTAGAGCAGGTAGCCGAAGCGGGTCGAGGGCATCAGCGCGATCGCGGCGAGCAGGCCGTAGCCGCAGATCAGCGCGGTGGTCGCGGCGGTGCGCGGCGGGCGGCGAACGAGCCGTACGGCGATCGCGGCGCCGACCGCGACGAGCAGCGCGGCGGCGACCACCCGGCCGGCGGGCAGCCCGGTCGCGATCAGGTGCCCGGGGAACGGTGACTGGGCCGGGCTGGTCACCTGGCCGTGGCCCAGCGGGAAGCGCAGCACGTTCTCGACCAGCGCCGCGCGGTCCACCAGCAGTGCCGGGACCAGTGCGAGCAGCGGCAGGCCGAGGGCGCCGACGGCTACCCGCCCACCGGTCCGCCGGGTCGCGCCCCAGAAGATCAGCACCACCGCGACCGGCCAGGCGAACAGCTTCAACGCGCCGGCGAGCCCGACCGCGCCGCCGGCCGCGCCCGGCCGCCCGGCGGCGGCCGACGCCAACGCCAGCAGGCAGAGCGCGAGTACGGGCAGGTCGTCGCCGCCGGTGGCGAGGGTGAGCGCGCAGATGGGCAGTACGGTCGCCGCCTGCACCCCGCGCAGCACCGCCGCCGCCGGGTGCGGCTCGCCGGCCGTCGGTTGCCGGTCACGCAGGGCGGCCACCGCCAGACCCAGGGCCAGGGCGCTGACCAGTGCGAACCAGACCCGCGAGTCGGTCCACCAGGCGTCGACGGCGGCCCGGGGCAGCCCGAACAGCGCCATGCCCGGCTGGTACGGGGTGTAACCGAGCAGCCGCTCGTCGGCGGGCAGCGCGGCGATCGCGTCCGGCCCGAGGTAGGGCGTGCCGGTGTGGGCGAGCCGGTCGCCGGCGTGCTCGACCACCAGCACCTCCTCCTGCGCCCGGTCGGTACGCCCCGACGCCCGCGCGACGGCCAGCACGGCCAGTGGCAGCAGCGCGGTGGTGACCCAGGTCAGCCCGGTGACCAGTGCCCGTGCCCGGGTGCCCGCCCAGCCGGGGCGACGCCGGCGGACCAGCAGCTGGCCGCCGACCAGCAGCGCGGCGAGCAGGTAGCCGTACGCGGCGACGCCACCCCAGGCTCGGTGCGGGGCCAGCGTGGAGGTGCCGGCGGTGATCGCGGCGAACGCGGCGGACACCGCGTACAGGCCCAGGTCGAGGGCGAGGCCACCGGCGGCGGAGTCGACGGCCCGCCAGCCTCGGGCGGCGCGACCGGCGGGCACGCGGGCGGGTGCGGCTCGGTCGGCGACGGTCACGCGGGCAAGTGTGGCAGACCGGTCGTACGGGTCCGTCCGGGCTGGCGGCGGCCGGGAAGCCGGATCACCGCGCCGGTGTCGTGCAGCGGCGGGACCAGGGCGCCGGGGCGGCCGCCCGAGCCGCGTTGCAGGGCGGCGAGCAGAGTGCCGGCGGGCAGCGGGCGGGCGAAGAGGTGGCCCTGCCCGGCGCCGCAGCCGAGCTCCCACAGCGCCCGGCGCTGCGGCTCGCTCTCCACCCCCTCGGCGACCACCGCCAAGCCGAGGCTGCGGCCCAGGTCGAGGGTGGAGCGGATCACCGCGGCCGCCTCCACCGAGCTCTCCATCGCGGTGACGAAGCTCCGATCGATCTTCAGCTCGTGCACCGGAATGCGGGACAGCAGCGAGAGCGAGGAGTAGCCGGTGCCGAAGTCGTCCAGGGCGAGCCGGACGCCGGAGTCCCGCAGCCGGCTGAGCACCCGGTCGACCACGTCGAGCTGGCTCAGGGTCAGCGTCTCGGTCAGCTCCAGCACCAACCGGTCGGGCGGGAGGTCGTGGGCGCGCAACCGGGCCAGCACCGCCCCCGGGAAGCGGGCGTCGAGCAGGCTGCGGGGGGAGACGTTCACCGACACCGGCAGGTCGAAGCCGGCGTCCCGCCAGCCGACGGCGGCGATGAGCGCCTGGTCGAGGATCGCCTCGGCGAACGCGGGGAGCATCCCGGAGCGCTCCACCGCCTCGATGAAGCGCAGCGGGTCGATCACCCCGTGGGTCGGGTGGTGCCAGCGGGCCAGCGCCTCGGCGCCGGTCACCTCCCCGGTGCCGAGGTCGACGATGGGCTGGAAGGTCACGGTGAACTCGTGGTCGGCGACCGCCCGGGGCAGCTCGCCGCCGAGGGTAAGCCGGCCCAGGTCGGCGGTGTCCCGGGTCGGGGCGTACGTGGCGGTCCGCTGGCCGGTCCGCTTGGCCTGGTACATCGCCACGTCTGCGCGGCGTAGCAGCTCCGGCATGCCGCCACTGGTCGGGGCCGCCGCGATCCCACCGCTGGCCTCCACGCTGATCCGCATCCCGTCCACGTCCAGCGCCTCGTGCAGCACCCCGAGCAGGGTCTCCGCCCGGTGCGCGGCGACCGCCGGCGCGGGCAACCCGCGCAGCAGCACGGCGAACTCGTCGCCACCGAGGCGGGCCACCAGGTCGTCCGGCCGCGCGGCGGCGCGCAGCCGGTCGGCGACCTGCATCAGCACCTGGTCACCGGCGGCGTGGCCGAGCGTGTCGTTGACCTCCTTGAAGTGGTTGAGATCGATCAGCACCAGCGCGGTGACGCCCTCGGCGTGCCGTTCGGCGATCTGCTCGGTGCCGCGCTCCATCAGCTGCCGGCGGTTCGCCAGGCCGGTGAGCGGGTCGTGGGTGGCGGCGTGCGCGTGCTCCTGCGCCACCCGGGCCAGCTCGGCGTACGCCTGGGCGTTGCGCACCGCGGTGCACAGCGCGGAGGCGAAGGTACGCAGGGTGTACCGCTCGCGCTCGGAGAGCTCGACCGGGCCGCGGAAGCGCAGCCGCAGCATCCCGACGTCGGCCGTCCGGTCGTGCCCCTCCAGCCGGGCCGGCACCACCGACCCGTCGATGGTGCTCGGCTCCCCGGCCGTGCCGTCGTAGGTGATGTCCCCGCCGGCGCCCCGGATGATCCGGGCTCCGTCGTGCAACTCGATCTCCACCTCGTCGGCGGAGAAGAGCTCGGCCGCCTGAGTGACCGCGGTGCTGAGGACCTTGTCCAGGTCGACCACGTTGAGCGCGTCGGTGGTCCGAGCGAGCCGCTGCCAAGCGTCCCGTTCGGCCCGGTTGCGAACTCGACTCGAATAGGCGAGGTGCAGGCTTAGCACCAGTGGAGGGACAACAATGAGGAAGCTGGGGTTCCCTCGCAGGATCAGCAGCGTCGCGACGATGACCACGAAGCGGGCGACAGTGCTGGCGAGCCTCAGGTCGATGTGCCTACGGAACAGGTCGTGGGCGCGGGTGCGGGTGGCCAGGGCGATGACCGGCATCGTGAGGATCTCGTCCAGTACGACGATCGTCAGATACGCCCCGACCAAGGCGGGTAAGCCGGTTGCGAAGGAGTCCCGCCACGGCCACTCCCAGCCGGCGAGCATAAGGACGGCACCGCCGGCAGCCGCCAGCAGGGTGTCCTTGGCAACTCCGAAGGCGAGCTTGATCGGAGCCAGCCGGCCGGCCGATCGAGCGATTCCTACGCCAAGACCGGTGGCGACGATGACCCAGGGTATTGGGGCGAGCACGAGACCGATAATGAATCCAACCTCGGTCCATGAGACACCGTGATTGGTTGCTCGGATTCGAATCCTGACGTTGACCGTGGCGCCGACGGCTACCAAGAAAGCGACGGCAGCGGCCTGTGCGATCTCGTGGAAGCTCGAAATTCCCCGGCGGCCGATGGTCGCAATTGCAAAAAACTGAACGATCGCGGCCGAGAGCACGACGAGACCGACAAGCAGACGCAGCCGCTGATCGGTCTCGTTGTCGCGTGCGTTGACCGAGGTCACGTGCATGCCTCCATGGCATTCAACACGATGCGTGCCTCGGTACTCTACGGGTTCACGCCGCCGCAGAGAAGGGCTTCAGTCACAGCCAGTCGTTGACGCGCATCGGCTCCACCTCTCTCAACCGGGGGACGCGTGTCGCGCGCCCGTCGATGGAGTCAATGCTATGGGAGCTTGCGCCGGGTTAGGACTATTAAGTGTCCATATGCGCATATTGCGCTAATGTGGCTGTCGCCTCTCACTCAGCGTCTTTGATTCAGGACGTAGCGCGCCATCGGCAGCACGATCACTGCCGATTATCGGAGCGGGCCATGCTGCTGTCCCTCCCCGTTCGTGCCCGGCGCTCCCCACGATCGGGCAGAGCGAAAGACGGTCTGACGCAGCGAGAAGGCGCCGTTGCTCTCCGGCAGGTTTCTGGTTTGATCGAGTGTGGTGTTCATGAAACTAGAGCCGGTTGAGGGGGTATGGCGCTGAGTATGCCGGGAGAGGCCTGCCGGTCAGACGGAGTCGAGCCAATGGGCATTCGCCTGCTGGGGGCGGCAGAGGCATCGCTTGGGCGGGCGGCAATCCCGGTCGGTACTCCGAAGCAACAGCTCGTCCTGGCGATGTTGGCGGTCCACGCTGGCCGCCTCGTCACGGTCGCCGAACTGGTCGACGAGCTGTGGCCGGAGGCACCACCCCGATCGGCGGTGGCCAACGTTCGCACCTACGCGGCCAATCTGCGGCGCGCCTTCGACGCGGTGAGTACGACGCCGGGCGTGCTGGTCCGGGACGGCCTGGGCTACCGCCTGATGATCGACCGCTCATCGGTGGACGTGCTACGGCTCTTGGACGATCACGCCAGAGCGCGAAACCTGGCTCGGTCGGGTCAGGTCGAATCAGCGATGGCACTCCTGGCTGCGGTCCTCGACCGAGAGCCGGGCCACCTGCTTGCCGGCCTGGAACCGGGTCCGGTGCTGCTCGGCTGGCGGGAGGCCGTGGAACGGGAGACAGAGTCGGTCGTGGAACTCCTGGCAGGTCTTCAGATCGACTCAGGTCGGCCCGACCTGGCCCTACCCCTTTTACGAACGTGGACAGCGCGGCACCCAGTCAGAGAACGCCTGCGAACCCTGTTGATGCGGGCGCTGCTCGCGGTGAACGACCACACCGAGGCGATCGCGGTGTACCAGGCCACCCGACAGGCGCTGCAGCAGCAGTGGGGTGTGCGCCCAGGCGAGGAGATGGAACAACTGCATCACGCGGCCGTCCGCGCCCGGCGCAGCCCCGCCCTGCCGGACGGCCCGGTCCAGGCGAGGGCTCCGTACCTCCGGCGGTCGACCAGTTGGCTGCCGCCCGCTGTGCCGGACTTCATTGGACGGGCGGACGTCGTCGCCAGGCTGCTGGATGACATCCGCCGCGCGAGCGCCGGCGGCCCGGTCGTCCGGGTCATCGACGGAATGGCGGGCTGCGGCAAGACGGCCCTGGCCGTGCATCTGGCCGGCCGGCTTGCCGAGGACTACCCCGACGCTCAGCTCTTCATAGACCTCAGGGGGCATGGCGAGGCGGCTCAGCTCCAGCCCGAAGCAATCCTCTTCACGTTGCTACGACAACTTGGTGTGCCCGCAGGCCGGGTGCCGGTCGAATTCGCGGACCGGGTGGAGTTGTGGCGTCGTGAGCTGGCCCTTCGCCGGACGATCGTGGTGCTGGACAATGCTGCGGGCGGAGCGCAGATCCAACCGCTGCTTCCCACCGCTCCCGGCGTCGTGGTCCTGGTAACCGCCCGCAGCCGGGTCTTCGCCGCCGAGGTCGGGTTACCCGAGTCGCTGTCCGTGTTGACGCCGGACGAGGCCGTCGACCTGCTCGCCGCGACGGCGGGCGAGAATCGGGTACGAACCGAACTCGACGCCGCCGCAGAGGTCGTCCGCCGCTGCGGCTATCTGCCCCTGGCCATCCGGCTCGCGGGCGCCCGGCTGGCACATCGGAAAAGTTGGCGGGTGGCGGATCTGGCCCAGCGCCTCATCGACGGCTACAGCGCGGTCAGCCAGTTGGCCGTCGAACAGAAGACCGTCGCCTCGGCATTCGGCACCTCGTACGAGCCACTCAGTGAGCAGGCCCGACGCGTATTTCGCCTGCTGGCGCTCCATCCCGGCCAGGACTTCACCCTCACGGCGGCGGCCGCGCTCGTCGACCTGCCACTCGAGGCGACGAGCCGGGTGGTGGACGACCTTGTCGATCGGCATCTGCTCGGTGAGACGGGAAGTGGGCACTACCGACTGCATGACCTGATGCGGCAGTACGCGGTCGAGCTCTCCCGGGACCTCGACGAGGAGTCTGCGCGCATTGCCGCCGTCCGGCGGCTTCTGGACCACGTTCTGCACGTGAGTGTTCACCGGACCGAGCACCTGGAGCCGGCCAGGCTGCGGCGGCAGCTCGACCTCGGCCCGCCGGAGCGTCCCGACCTGCTGGACCACGCCAAACCGGCCGATGTCGAATGGGTGGAGCGGGAGCGGTCCAGTCTCGTCGCCCTGGTCGGCGTCGCCGAAGAGATCGGGTCGTTCGGGTACGCCTGGCGACTCGCCCGCGCGCTATGGCGATTCAGCTACATCCGCGGGTACTTCGACGACATCGTGGCAACCCATCGCACCGGCCTGGCCGCCGCCCAGCGCGGTGGAGATCGCCGTGCCGAGTCGGCTATGCACAACTACCTGGCCTCCGCGTACACCCGGACCGCCAACTACCAGATCGCGCTGCGGCACCTGGAGGCGGCGGTCGATATCTGCCAGGTGCTTGGCGACCATTCCAACGAGAACCGCTACCGGTCGAACCTGGTGGTGGTGCACTGGCTGGTCGGAAACCTGGAGCAGGCGGTCACGCTGGGTCGTCAACTCCTGCGGGCGCGACGTGCCACCCTCAGCGAATCGATCGTCGCGCTGCCTAACCTCGGTATCGCCCTGGCGGCGTCGGCCAGACATCACGAAGCGTTGCAGGTCCACCGAACGCACCTGTTCCTGGCCAGGTGCGTGGGGGATCAGTTCGGCATCCTGAATGCCCTGGGCCACCTGGGCGCGGTGCAGGCCCGGCTGGGTCGCCATCAGCAGGCGATCCGCCTGCTGACCGCCTCGCTCCGGCTGCGTGACCGCACCGGGCACCGGTTCGCGGAGGGGGAGACCCGCAACGACCTGGCCGTCGTGTATCGAGCCCTAGGTCGATGGAAGGATGCTCGGGCACAGCACGATCTGGCACTCGAAATGGCGATCGACTCCGGGGAACGACATGTCCAGGCGGCGGTGCTCAACGACCTCGGCCGGACCGCGGCAGCCGACGGCCGGACGGCCGAGGCGATGAAGTCTCACTCCCAGGCGTTGACCCTCGCCACCCGGATCGGTCATCCGTACGAGCAGGCACGAGCGTTGATGGCCCTCGCCGAACACCTCGACGATCCGACCGAGGCGCGGCGCTACCGTCAGCGGGCGGAGGCGATCTTCGAGCGAATGGGAGTCGTCCCCGAGTGGTCCAGCGGTCCACCTTTGCCGCCTGACCAGTTGTGATGCCGGTTTATCGATTTCTTATCGATCGCCTCGGTAACGTCCCCGTCCGTCGGCGTAACGGGGGAGGTTCTGGCCGTGGGTCATAACCGGGCCGACGAGACCCCCGCGCGTCAAGGTCCCCCCAGCGACTTCGACGGCGGGTAGGGAGAGGGAGGGGTACGGCCCGGGGCACCCGGCGGTACCCCTCCCGATCCCGGGGCGGCCGCCGCGGTCGTACCGGAAAGATAGGCTCGCGACCGTGACGGAACCCGCGCAGCTCACCCATGTCGACCAGGCCGGCGCGGCCCGGATGGTCGACGTCTCCGCCAAGCCGGTCTCCGGCCGCGAGGCCACCGCCGCCGGCCGGCTGCGCACCACCGCCGAGGTGGTCGACCTGCTGCGCCGCGACGGCCTGCCCAAGGGCGATGCGCTGGCGGTGGGGCGGCTCGCCGGCATCATGGGCGCGAAGCGCACCCCCGACCTGATCCCGCTCTGCCACCCGATCGCGCTGCACGGCGTCACGGTCGACCTGCGGCTCACCGCCGACACGGTGGAGATCACCGCCACCGCCCGGACGGCCGACCGGACGGGCGTGGAGATGGAGGCGCTCACCGCGGTGGCGGTCGCCGGCCTGGCGCTGGTCGACATGGTCAAGGCGGTGGACCCGGCCGCCTCGGTCGACGGGGTGCGGGTGTTGCGCAAGGAGGGCGGAAAGACCGGCCGCTGGGCGCGTCCGGAGGACCGGCCGTGATCCGGGCCCGGGTGGTGGTGGCATCGAACCGCGCGGCCGCCGGCGTGTACGCCGACACCAGCGGCCCGCTGCTCGTCGCGGGGCTGCGTGAGCTGGGCTGCGTGGTCGACGAGCCGGTCGTGGTGCCCGACGGCGAGCCGGTCGGCGAGGCGCTGCGCGCCGCCGTCGCCGACGGGGTGGACGTGGTGCTGACCAGCGGCGGCACCGGGATCAACCCCACCGACCGCACCCCGGAGGTGACCCGCGGGCTGCTCGACCACGAGATTCCGGGGATCGCCGAGGCGATCCGCGCGTACAGCCGCGACCGGGTGCCCACCTCCGTGCTGTCCCGCGGGGTGGCCGGGGTGGTGGGCCGCACGCTGGTGGTGAACCTGCCCGGCTCGACCGGCGGCGCGCGGGACGGCCTGGCCGTGCTCGGTCCGATCCTCGGCCACGCGGTCGACCAGTTGGGCGGCGGCGACCACTGACGGCGGCGCGACCCGCGCGGCGATAGGCTCGCCGGGTGGGCGCGGCACTCCCGTCGCCCGATTCGCCGAACGGAGGGCCAGCCCGGTGAGCACCGAAACCGCCGCCGCCGCCGCGTCGCAGGTCGCCGCGCCGCCGCCGGCCGGCTGGGAGGAGGCCCGCTCCCGGGTGTACGCGGTGGGCCTCGCCGCCGCGTTGCCGCCGGTCAACCGCGCTCTCCCGGACGTCGACGGGCACACCCTGGCCGAGCCGCTGACCACCCGTACCGACCTGCCGGCCTTCCCCACCTCGAGCGTGGACGGCTGGGCGGTGCGCGGTAAGGGGCCGTGGCGGGTCGTCGGCCGGGTGCTCGCCGGGGGCACCCCGGAGCCGTTGGACACCGACGGGACGACGGTGGAGATCGCCACCGGCGCGATGGTCCCGGCCGGGACGGCGGCCGTGCTGCGGATCGAGGAGTCGGGCCGTACCGCCGAGGGGTTGGTGACCGGCACCCCGCGGCCGGCGCCGGAGTGGCGTGAGCCGGGTGAGGAGGCGGCCGCCGGCGAGGAGCTGCTGCCCGCCGGCACGCCGGTCGACCCGGCGCTGATCGGGTTGGCCGCCTCCTGCGGGCACGACCAGCTGCGGGTCCGCCGGCAGCCGCGGGCGGCGCTGCTGGTCTTCGGCGACGAGCTGCTCACCGCCGGGCCGCCCGGGGCCGGGCGGGTCCGGGACGCGCTCGGCCCGGCGGTCCCGGCCTGGCTACGCCGGTACGGCTGCCAGGTGCGCCCCGCCGACGTGGTGGGCCCGGTGGCGGACACGCTGCCCGCCCACGTCGCGGCGCTGCGTGCCGCGCTGACCGGCGCCGATCTGGTCTGCACCACCGGCGGCACCATGCACGGCCCGGTCGACCACCTGCACCCCACGCTGGAGGCGCTCGGCGCCGACTACGTGGTCAACACGGTCGCAGTCCGGCCGGGCTTCCCGATGCTGCTGGCCCGGCTGGCCGGCGACGACGGGCGGGTCCGCTTCGTCGCCGGGCTGCCCGGCAACCCGCAGTCCGCGATCGTCGCGCTGGTGTCGCTGGTCGCCCCGCTGCTGGCCGGCCTGCAGGGCCGGGCGATGCCGGCGCTGCCGCACGCCACGCTGGCCGAGGCGGTGCCGGGTCGCGGCGACCACACCCATCTCGCCCTGGTCCGGCTGGACCGGGCCGCCGGCACCGCCCACCCGGTCCGGCACGTCGGCTCGGCGATGCTGCGCGGGCTGGCCGGCGCGGACGGCTTCGCGGTGATCCGGCCGGGCACCAGTGGCGCGGTCGGCGCGCGGGTGCCGGTCGTGCCGCTGCCCCTGCTGCCCGGGGAGCGCTCGTGGTGACCGCCGGTCTCACCGTCCTGGCGGTGACCGACCGCCCGCTCGACCTGGCCGCGCACGAGGCGGCGGTCGCCGACCGCCGGGCCGGCGCGGTGGTCTCCTTCCAGGGCGTGGTCCGCGACCACGACCACGGCCGGCCGGTCACCCTGCTGGAGTACGAGGGTCACCCCAGCGCCGCCGAGGTGCTCCGCGAGGTGGCCGCGGAGATCGCCGCCGAGCCCGAGGTGTACGCGGTGGCCGTGTCGCACCGGATCGGTCGGCTCGAGATCGGCGACGTGGCGCTGGTGGCGGCGGTCAGCACGGCGCACCGGGCGGCGGCCTTCGCGGCCTGCGCCCGGCTGGTCGACGAGGTCAAGGCGCGGTTGCCGATCTGGAAGCGGCAGGTCTTCGCCGACGGCACCGAGGAGTGGGTCAACTGCCCCTGACCGCCGCGCGGCGGGCGGCGGCGGCGAGCCGGGCCGGCCGGTCGGTGTAGAACGCCGGCTCGGCGCCCGGCCGCCAGGGCAGCGCCGCCACCAGCACGATCAGCGCCACCGCGAGGGAGTTCTCCATCAGCGCGCCGAACAGGCCGTCCTGATAGTGGGACACCTCGGGAAGCTGGTGCTCGTACGGCCAGATCGGCGAGATCACGAAGAGCAGGTAGAGCACCGCCGCGGCGACGCCGTGCCGCAGGCCGGTGAGCGTCGGGTACCAGATCGGCGGGCGCAGCCCGGCCACCCCGGGCGGGCCGCCGTACGAGGACAGCTGGCCGGGGCGGCCCGGTGTCCCTCGGCTGGCCTCGCGGCGGCGTACCGCGGCGTCGGCCAGCACGATGATCGCCGGGATGACCCAGACCAGGTGGTGCGACCAGGAGATCGGGCTGATCACGTTGGCGGTGAGCCCGACCAGGGTGAAGGCGGTCAGCTCATCGCCGTCGGCGCGCGCGCTGGCCGCCCGGGACAACCCGAGCGCCAGCAGCACGACGGCGAACGCCAGCCAGAGCAGGCCGGGCGCCTCGATCGAGTCGTAGAGCCGGGCCAGCAGGCCGGCCAGCGACTGGTTGGGCGTCATGTCCGCGGCGCCGACCCGCTCGGTCTGCCACAGCACCCCGCCGAAGTACGCCCGTGACTCCGTCCCGACCAGCGCGAACGTGCCCATGGTGACGCCCACGGTGGTGCCCACGGCAGTGGCGGCGGTCCGCCACTGCCGGGTGACCAGCAGGTACCCGATGAACAGCGCCGGGGTCAGCTTCACCGCGGTGGCCAGACCGATGCCGACGCCAGCCCAGGCTCCGCTGTGGACGAACCGCAGCAGCGGCCCGTCCGTGGCGCGGCCGTGGGTGCCCCGCCGCGAGCGCCAGCGCAGCCCGACCAGATCCGCCATGATCAACGCGAACAGCAGCAGGTTGACCTGGCCGTACCCGAGCGTCTCGCGGACCGGTTCGAGGGCGACCGCCATCGGGGTCGCGATCGCCACGGTGAACCACAGCGGCCGGCCGAGCCGGTCGACGATCGGGCGGAGCAGGGCGGCGAGCACCACGGCCAGGGCGGCGATGCTGCCCACCGCGTTGATCCAACCGGCGACCGCGATCGGCAGCCGGGCCATCGGCAGCATCAGCAGCGCCGCGAAGGGCGGATAGGTGAAGCCGAGGGTGGTGGTGGGCGCGATGAACTCGTAGAGATCGTGCCCGCTGGCCCACCACACCACCGCGCCGTGGTAGATCTTCATGTCGAAGAAGTTGTACGGCCGCCCGAAGACGCCGATGGCCAGCCAGGCGGCGTAGGACACCGCAGCCACCACACCGACCCGGACGGCCGTCGTACGGTCGATCCCCAACGGTGCGGGCCGGGTCGGGGCGATGCGGTCCGGCCGGCTACCGACGGTCGTCGGCATGGCGTTGCCACCCCCGTACCAACGTCGTCCCACCCGTCCAGGTCCGGTACGGAGCCTAGAACGGCGCCTCACGTCGATGCCTCCCGCGTTATGCGACCGTGTCCGATCCCACACATGTTCTTGACATTTTCACCGCGTTAACGGATGTCTGGTGGTTCAGGTGATTCGCGGCCTTGCGGGGGGTGGCGGCCGAATAGACGCAGGTCAGCCCGGAAGCCTCCGACCGGCCGACGCCGAGCGGACGGCGATGCGCGCCTCCCGGCGGGCGGTGCGTACGGTGCGCTGCAGGGAACGTCGAGAGTGGCCGATGCGGTGACTCGTCCGCCAGCGTAGGCCCGGCTTCCCCTCGGTGTCGGCGGCAGCCAGCAGCAGCCCGCCGAAGAGGCCGAGGTTCTTCAGGAAGTGGATCTGGTTGTTGTTCCGGGCGGCGGGGTCGTCGTTGTTCCAGAAGGGATGACCGGCGATCGTGACGGGCACCAACGTGCCGGCCAGCACCATGGCGGCCGGGCGGGTGAGCCGGCCGGTGGCGAACATCAGGCCGGCGGTGACCTGGACGGCCGCGTTGACGCGGATCAGCGTCTCGGTGTCGGTTGGCAGCTGGGGGGCGGCCTGGTTGATCAGCGGGGCGACCCGGTCGGTGACCGACTTGGCGGCCGGGACCAGGCGCTGGGGGTGCTGGAAGTTGCGGACGCCGCTGACCACGAAGATGCCGCTCAACATGACTCGGGCGAGGGAGCGCACGGGTTTCATGGATCAGTCATACCCCTTCCCGGGCGCCGGTACCCGGCCAACGGCCGATCCGGATCGGCCGACATGCACGTGCCGCCACGCCGATCGGAGCGACCGTCACTGATGGACCCGTCACTGCGGGTAACCTCCCCCGGGTGACGACCCTGCGGTTACGACCCGAGGGCCCGGCCGACGACGGCCCGGTCCGCGGGGTGCTGGCCGGGGCCTTCGCGCGGCCGGACGGCAGCGTGCCGGGCGAGGTCGCCCTGGTCGACGAGCTGCGCGGCGGCGACGCGTGGATCCCGCAGTTGGCCATGGTGGCCGAGTACGGCGGCGAGGTGGTCGGCTACGCGCTGCTGAGCCGGGTGCGGGTGGAGTCCGACGACACCCGGGAGACCGCGTTGGCGCTCGGCCCGGTCGGGGTGGCGCCGCACCGGCAGCGGGTCGGGCACGGCACGGCGGTGGTGCAGGCGGTGCTGGACGCGGCCACCGAGCTGGGTGAGCGGCTGGTGGTGGTGCTCGGCAATCCCGCGTACTACCGGCGGTTCGGGTTCACCCGAGCGGACCGGATGGGTCTGACCAGCCCGTGGTCAGGTCTGGGCGAGCCGTGGCAGGCGCTGGTGCTGCCGGCGTCGACCAGCGGCGACCCGCCCCCGCCGCGCGGCGAGGTGATCTTCCCCGAGCCCTGGTCACGGGTCTGACGGAGCGTGGGTTCGCCCGGCCGGGGCGTCAGGCCGGCTGGGTGCGCAGGTACCGGCCGAAGTGCGGGACGGTGAAGGCGACCGTGCCGCGCTCGCCGGAGTAGATCAGCCCCTTCTTGATCAGCGCGTCCCGGGCCGGGGAGAGGCTGGCCGGCTTGCGACCGAGCGCCCGGGCGATCTCCGCGGTGGGCACCGCGGCGTCCATGTCGTCCCGGCCACCGCCGTCGGCCTCGCCCTCGACCAGCGACAACGTGGCCATCGCCCGCATGTACTCGCGCTCGGCGGGGGTGGCCCGCTCGAACCGGGAGCCGAAGAAGCCCACCGCCAGCTCGGCCTCCGCCTCGGGCGCGGCGACCCGTACGTCGGCGGCGGTGATCGGCGAGCGCGGGGCGTGGTCCCAGGTCGCCTTCCCGTACGCCTGGACGAAGTACGGGTAGCCGCCGGACTTCTCGTACAGCAGGTCGAGGGCCTTCTGCTCGTACTCGACCTGCTCCCGGTCGGCCGGCGCGCAGAGCGCCTGGTCGGCCGCGATCCGGTCGAGCCGGTCGATGCGCTGGTAGCGGAAGAGCCGCTCGGAGTACGACTTCGCGGCGCTGAGCACGGCCGGCAGGTGCGGCAGCCCGGCGCCGACCACGATCAGCGGCGCGCCGAGCTGGGACAGCTCGTGGCAGGCGGCGCAGAGTGCGGAGACGTCTTCGGCGCCGAGATCCTGCATCTCGTCGATGAAGATCGCCACCCCGGTGCCCACGTCGCTGGCCACCCCGGCCGCGTCGGTCAGCAGCTCGACCAGGTCGATCTCGATGTCGCCGGAGTCGGCCCGGCCGCTGGCCGCCGGCACGTCGATGCCGGGCTGCCAGCGGTCGCGCAGCTTCGGCGCGGCGGCCCGCCCGGTCGGCGCGGACCGCTGGGCGAACGCCTTGAGCACGCCGAGGAAGGTGTCGATCCGGTCCGGTGCCCGGTGCCGGGGGGCCAGCTCGCGGACCGCCATGTGCAGCGCGGCGGCGACCGGGCGGCGCAGCGACTGGTCGGGGCGGGCCTCGATCTTGCCGGTGCCCCAGAGGTGGTTGATCGCCTGCGAGCGCAGCGTGTTGAGCAGCACCGTCTTGCCGACCCCCCGCAGGCCGGTGAGCATCAGGCTGCGTTCGGGTCGGCCCCGGGCGATGCGCTCCAGCACCACGTCGAAGACGTCCAGCTCGCGGCCGCGGCCGGCGAGCTCGGGTGGGCGCTGGCCGGCGCCGGGGGCGTACGGGTTGCGGACCGGATCCACGCATCGCACAGTATCGGCCCGTCTAGCCCGGAGGCTAGAAATGGATAGATGGAGCTACCGGCGTGTCTGCCGCCCTCGACACAAATCTGGGGCTGTCTAGCATTCACGCTAGACAGCCCCAGATTCGCTTACCGGCCAGGTCAGCGCTGCTTCAGGCAGAGCACGAAGTCCAGCGTGTCCAGCTCGCTGTCGAAGAAGAACCAGTTGGTGTAGCCCTCCACCTTGGCGCACTTGGCCTCGGCGTCCTTCTCCCCGCTGGTCGCCCCGTCGAAGCGCCGCAGCACCTCGTACGTCTTCGCGCCGCACGGGCTGATCAGCAGCTTCGGCTTGCTGCCGGACGGCGCGTCGTTGCGGACGCACTGACCGGCCTTGACGAAGCGCGGGTCGGCGGAGGAGGCGGGCGCCGGCGTGGTGGGCGCCGGCTGCGCCGGGACGGCGGTCGTCGCGCTCGGCTCGACCGGTGCGGTCGCCACCGGCGGGGTGTCCGCCGTCGGCGCCGGATCGTCGTCCTGCCCGAGCAGGTACCAGATGATCCCGGCGCCGCCGAGCACCAGCACCGCGAGCACCGCCAGCACCGCGATCAGCGGGCCCCGGCCGCGCTTCGGCGCCGTGGCGCCGGCCGGTGGACCTCCCGGGTACGTTCCCGGCCCGTTCGGCGGGTACGGCTGGAAGCCCGTGGTCGGCGGGTATTCGACCGGCTGCCCCTGATAGCCCGGCTGTCCCTGATAGCCGGGCTGCCCCTGAAAGCCGGGCTGGCCGGGGTAGCCGGGCTGCACCGGAACACCGGGCTGGCCCGGGTAGCCGGGTTGGCCGGGATAGCCGGGTTGGCCCGGGTGACCGGCCGGGCCAGGTTGGCCCGGCTGGGGCGGATAGGGCTGACCGGGCGCGGCCGGCTCCCGACCCGGGTAGCCGTCCCAGCCGCGCTGCTCGGGCGGTCCGCCGTACCCGTCCTCGGGGTGTCGCCCGGCCCACGGCTCCGGGGAACCGCCACCGGGGGGTCCGTAGTTCACCATGCACGCCCTCCCGCGTACGAGTACCGAAGGCCGGTCACCCCGGGAGGGACGCCGACGTCCCGGCCACCGTAGCGTGCACAACCGATGAGCTCACGTCCTGGAAGTGCGACGCCCACCCGTCCCGCCCTGATCTGGACCGCGCTGCTGCTGGTGTACGTGCTCTGGGGCTCCACCTATCTCGGCATCCGGATCGCGGTCGAGTCGCTGCCGCCGCTCGCCTCGGCCGCCATCCGGTTCGCCGCCGCGGGCCTGGTGCTCGGCGCGGTCCTGCGGCTGCGGCGTGGGCCGGGCGCGCTGCGGGTGGACCGGCGCCAGCTCGGCTCGGCCGCCCTGGTCGGCGCGCTGCTGCTGGCCGGGGGCAACGGCCTGGTGGTGCTCGCCGAGTCCGGCCCGGCCGGCGCGGCGGTGCCGTCCGGGATCGCCGCGTTGCTCGTCGCCACCGTGCCGCTGCTGGTGGTGCTGCTGCGTACCGTCACCGGCGACCGGCCCCGGGCCTGGACGTTCGTCGGGGTCTCGCTCGGCTTCGTCGGGCTGGTGCTGCTGGTCCTGCCGACCGGCGGCACGGGGGCGGTGCCGCTGGCCGGGGCGCTGATCGTGGTCGCCGGGGCGGCGTCCTGGTCGGTCGGGTCGTTCCTCTCCAACCGGCTGCGGATGCCCGCCGACCCGTTCGTGGCGACCGTTTACGAGATGTTCGCTGGCGGCCTGCTGCTCGCCGTGCTGGCCGTCGGCCGGGGCGAGCTGCGCGGCTTCTCCCCGGCCGAGGTGACCACCCGGTCCTGGCTGGCCCTGGCGTACCTGACGGTGGCCGGCTCGCTGATCGCCTTCACCGCGTACGTCTGGCTGCTGGCCCGCGCCCCGATCTCGCTGGTCTCCACGTACGCCTACGTCAACCCGGCGGTGGCGGTGGCGCTGGGCGCGCTGCTGGTCGCCGAGCCGATCACCGCCCAGGTGCTGCTCGGCGGCGCGGTGATCGTCGCCGGGGTGGCGCTGGTGGTGACCACCGAGCGTCCCCGCCGGCCGGCCGCCCCGGCCCCCGACCAGGCGCCCGGGCGCTGACCCGGCCACCCGGGGCCGCCATCGCCGTGTCGTACGCCGCCCGGGTTCAGATCAGCCGGAGCTGACGGTCCTTCGGCCGGCGCGGTTCCGCCTCGCCGAACCGTTCGAACAGGCCCGGGTCGATCGCGTCCAGGAACGGCGACGGGCGGCACTCGCGCTCCGCGCCGTGCCGGACCCGGCGGGCCGCGTGGCTGACGTACAGCCGATCCTGGGCGCGGGTCAGCCCGACGAAGAAGAGCCGGCGCTCCTCGGCGACCGCGTCCGCGTCCGGCTCGCCGCCGGGCCAGCGCAGCGGCAGCAGGCCGTCCTCGGCGCCAACCAGGAACACCACCGGGAACTCCAGGCCCTTCGCGGCGTGCAGGGTGAGCAGGGTGACCGCCTCGGCGCGCGGGTCCAGGGCGTCCATCTCGGCGCCGGTGGCCAGCTGGGCCAGGAACAGCTCCAGGTCGTCGCCGCAGCGCCGGGCCAGTGGGGTGAGCAGGTCGACCGCCGTCCGGACGTCCTCGGGGCGTACCGCGCCGGAGCCGTCCAGGGTGGGGGCGGCGAAGCGTTCGGCGAGCACCTGGCCGGCGAGGCGTACCCGGGCCGGCAGGCCACCACCCAGGCCGTCGGCGTGCCGCAGCTCCCGGGCGATCGCCGCCACCCCGGGCCGGTCACGCAGCCGGTCGTGCGAGCGCTTCTGCACCGGGATGTTCGCCCGGACCAGCGCATCCACGATCGGTGCGGCCTGCGCGTCGGTGCGGTAGAGCACCGCGATGTCGGAGAACGCCAGCGCGGTGGACCGGCCGTCGATCCGCCCGGTGTCCAGCGAGCGGTGGGACAGGCCGCCGATCAGCTCGTCGATGGTGCGTACCACGAAATCGGCCTCGTCCGCGACGGACGCCGCCGGGTACCGACCGACCTGCGGGGCCTCCGGGTCCAGCCGGGCCGGGTCCAGCCGGCGGCCGCGGACCAGCGACGACGGCGCGATGGCCTGCACCGCGGCCGCCAGGATCGGCGCCGACGAGCGGTAGTTGCGGTTCAGCCGGACCAGCCGGGCGTCGGTGAAGTCCTGCGAGAAGCGCAGGAAGTACCCGACGTCCGCGCCCCGGAACGAGTAGATCGCCTGATCCGGATCGCCGATCGCGCACAGGTTGCCGTCGGCGGGGCTGAGCAGCCGTAGCAGCTCGTACTGGACCGCGTCGACGTCCTGGTACTCGTCCACGAAGATCCACCGCCAGCGGTCCCGGTACTCCCGGACCAGCTTCCTGTCGCCCTTCAACAGCGCGACCGGCAGGGTGAGCAGCTCGTCCAGGTCGACCAGGTCCTGTTTGCGCAGCAGCGCCGCGTACCGGGCGTCGTCGTCGCCGGCCTCGGCGCGGGCCGCCGTGCGCTCGGCGTCGTCGGCGATCCGGAACTCCGCCGGCAGGCCGGCCGCGGCGGCGTTCTCCCGCAGGATGGTCAGCCCCAGCGCGTGGAAGGTGCCCACCGTGACGTCCTCGGCCACCGGGCCGAGCAGCCCGTCCAGCCGATGCCGCAGCTCCTCGGCGGCCCGCCGGGTGAAGGTGATCGCCAGGCACTGCTCGGGAAAGACGCCCAGCTCGGCGCAGAGGTACGCGATCCGGTGGGTCAGCGTCCGGGTCTTGCCGGTCCCGGGGCCGGCCACGATCAGCAGCGGGCCGCCCGGCGCGGAGGCGGCCACCCGCTGCATCGCGTCCAGCCGGTCCAGCAGGCCGGTGCCGACCTCCTCCATGCCGGCCAGCATCGGCTCGAACGGCTCGTGCGGCGAGGGCGCCGGGGCGATCGGCGGCGCCGGGGCGGGAGTCACCCTGCGCTTCGGCTCGGCCTTCGCCACCGCCGGGCGCCGGGCCTTCGCCGGCGGCGCCGACTCCGCGGGCCGCCGCTGCGCCGGCACCGGTACGTCGAACAGGGTGTCCTGACCGGTCGGGGTCGAGGACGCGTCCAGCTCGGCCGGGTCGAACAGGCTGATCACGCCGTACTCGCCGTCGTAGCCCGGCACCCGGCGGACGTCGCCCCGACGCAGCCGGCCGATCCCCTCGGCGAGCAGCTCACCGCCGACCCGGCCGATCTCGTCCAGCGGCGTGCCGGTGAGGATCTCCAGCTCCGGGCCGAGCGCGGCGACCAGCTCGTGCAGCTTCCCGTCGACCTTCTTCGACCGGGCGCCCACCCGGTTGAGCTCACCGAGGATCTCGGCCAGCGGCACCAGGTGGGTGACGTCCCGGGCGTGCGCCGGCCGATGCCCCTCCGGCCGGTCGGCCAGCTCCGCCACCCGGCTCAGCACGCCCACGGTCAGCGGCTTGCCGCACTCCGGGCAGCGCCCGCCGGCCTCCCGCGTCCGCTCCGGCGACCAGTTGACGCCGCAGAGCCGGTGGCCGTCCGCGTGGTACTTGCCCTCCTCGGGGAAGAACTCGATCGTCCCGGCCAGCCCGTCGCCGGTGCGCAACGCCTCGCGGATCGCGAAGTAGTCGCGCGCCGAGTCGAAGACGGTCGCCTCCCGGGCCAGCGCCGGCGGGGAGTGCGCGTCCGAGTTGGAGACCAGCCGGTACCGGTCCAGGCTGCCGACCCGCCAGTTCATTCCCGGGTCGGAGGACAGGCCGGTCTCCACCGCGAAGACGTGCTCGGCCAGGTCGGCGTAGCAGTCCGCGATCGCGTCGAAGCCGGACTTCGAGCCCAGCGCGGAGAACCACGGCGTCCAGATGTGCGCCGGCACCAGGTAGCCGTCCGGGCTGGCGTCCAGGGTGATCTCCAGCAGGTCGCGGGAGTCCAGGCCGAGGATCGGCCGGCCGTCCGAGCCCAGGTTCCCGATCCGGCCCAGCGCCGCGTTGAACCGGGCCACCGCGTCCAGGTCCGGCAGGTAGATCAGGTGGTGCACCTTGCGGGTCCGGTCGTCCCGCTTGTAGATGGTGGAGATCTCCACGCTGAGCATGAACCGGACCGGGTCCGCCTCGGCCCCGCTCGCCAGCCGGGGCGGCAACCGGCGGGCGATGTCCGCCTCCGCCTCCGGGCTCAGCCGGTACAGGCCCGGCTCGGCCGGGTGCAGGTTCTCCCGCAGGTGGTCGTACCAGGCGGGGTGGGTGAAGTCGCCGGTGCCCAGCACGCCGATGCCCTTGCGCCGCGCCCACCAGCCGAGGTTCGGCAGGGTCAGGTCACGGCTGCACGCGCGGGAGTACTTCGAGTGGATGTGCAGGTCCGCGACGAACGACGGGACGCCCCCGGAGGGCGCGGCGTTGAACGGAGGCACGCCGCATCCTGTCACGGCCGCTGCACTACCCGCCCGCCGCCACGCGTACGCGTGACCTGAGCAATGCGGTGCTGGACGTGGCGGCCCGTACCCGCTATGGGGTGCGCAGCTCCACCAGGGTGATCTGCGGCGGCGCGCCGACGCGTACCGGCGGGCCCCAGAAGCCGGCGCCGTTGGTCACGTAGACCTTCGTGCCGTCCACCTCGCCGAGCCCGGAGACCACCGGCTGCTGCAGCGGCACCAGCAGGTTGAACGGGGCCATCTGCCCGCCGTGGGTGTGCCCGGACAGCTGCAGGTCGACGCCGAACTTCGCCGCCTCACGCGCGGCGACCGGCTGGTGGGCCAGCAGCACCACCGGCCGGCTCGGGTCCCGGTCGCCGAGCGCCGCCGCGTAGTCCGCCGGGGCGGCCAGGCCGGTGCCCGCGGCGGTCACGTCGTTGACCCCGGCGAGGTCCAGCACGCCGCCGGCGGCGCGGATCTCCTGCCGCTCGTTCTGCAGCACCCGCAGGCCGAGCCGGTCCACCTCGCGCACCCACTCCTCAACGCCGGAGTAGTACTCGTGGTTGCCGGTGACGAAGAAGCTGCCGTACCGGGAACGCAGGTCGGCCAGCGGCGCCGCCGCGTCGCCCAGCTCGGCGACCGTGCCGTCGACCAGGTCACCGACGACCGCTACCAGGTCGGCGTCGAGCCGGTTGATCGCGGCGACGATCCGCTCGGTGTGCGACCGGCCGGCCAGCGGACCGAGGTGGATGTCGGAGACGGTGGCGATCCGCAGGCCGTCCATGCTCCGGGGCAGCTTCGCCAGCGGGATCCGGACCCGGTCCAGCCGGGGCGGGCCCATCGCGGTGCGGACGCCGTACCCGGTGATGCCGGCGGCGGTGAGACCGGCGAAGATCGCCGCCCCCCGGGCGAGCAGCAGCCGGCGGGACGGGTCGTGGTCCGCCGGTGGGACCGGCGGTACGGCGGTGCCGGCGCTCGTCGGGTCGACTGGCGGATCGGTCGGGGCGGTCCCGGCGCGCACTGCGGCCGGGTCGGTCGGCGCCGGGTCGGTCGGGCGGCCGGCAGCCCCGATCAGCGCCGGGTCCGGCGCGGTGTCGGTCGACGTGGCGGCCCTGGCCCGGCGGCCCAGCACCAGCGTCACGACCGCCCTCGGCACCTCCAGCACCAGCAGCAGCACCAGCAGGTAGAACATCACCGCGAGCCAGAGGTAGCCCGGCCAGGCCAGCCAGTTCGCGCCGGCCCGGGTGCCCACCATGGTGGCCGGCACCAGCAGCGCCAGCACCAGCGCGGCGACCCCGCCGGCCCGGCGCCACCACCGGGAGCGGGTGGTGTCCCGGACCAGCCGCTTCCACAGGTAGAAGTGGATCAGACCGATGACCAGCGCGATGGTGGCGACGAACGCCAGGATCGCCAACATGCCGCCTCTTCCTCAGCCGCCCGCGAAGGGTGGCAGCACGTCGATCGTGGCCCCGGCCGGCAGCGGTGTCCGGCGATCATGCCAGGTCACGCCGTTTACCAGGAAGCTCGAAACGTGCAGCACCCCTGCCAGCCGCGGCCCGTGCCGCCGGCCGAGCTCACCGACCAGGTCGTCCAGCCCGCCGGCCGCGGGCACGGTCTCCTCAGGCCGGCCGGCGGCGGCCCGGGCGCCGGCGAAGTAACGGACGGTCACTGACACCGCTCAGCCGCCGATCGCCGACATCGGCCGGGTCGGCTGCAGGAAGGTCGGGTCGTCGATGCCGTGCCCGGCCCGCTTGCCGCGCATCGCCGCCTGCCAGCGGCGGGCCAGCTCGGCGTCGTCGGCGCCGGCCCGCAGCGCGCCCCGCAGGTCGGACTCGTCGGTGGCGAACAGGCAGGCCCGGACCTGACCGTCGGCGGTCAACCGGGTGCGGTCGCAGTCTCCGCAGAACGGCCGGGTCACGCTGGCGATGACGCCGACCCGGGCCGGGCCGCCGTCGACCAGCCAGGTCTCGGCCGGGGCGGCGCCCCGCTCGGCCGGATCGGCGGTCAGGTGGAACTCCGCCGCCAGCGAGGCGAGGATCTCGTCCGCGGTGACCATCGTCGTGCGGTCCCAGCCGTGCTGTGCGTCCAGCGGCATCTGCTCGATGAACCGCAGCTCGTAGCCGTGCGCCAGGGCGAAGCGCAGCAGCGCCGGCGCCTCGTCCTCGTTGACCCCGCGCATCAGCACCGAGTTGATCTTCACGGGGGTCAGCCCGGCGGTGGCCGCCCCGGCCAGCCCGGCGAGCACGTCGGCCAGCCGGTCCCGGCGGGTCAGCCGGGCGAACCGCTCCCGGTCGACGGTGTCCAGCGAGACGTTGACCCGGTCCAGCCCGGCGTCGCGCAGGGTGTCGGCGAGCCGTTCCAGCCCCAGGCCGTTGGTGGTCACCGAGATCCGCGGGCGGGGCCGCAGCCCGGCCACCGCGGCCACGATGCCGACCAGCCCGGGCCGGATCAGCGGCTCACCGCCGGTGAACCGCACCTCGGTCACCCCGAGCCGCTCCACCGCCACCCGGACCAGCCGGACGATCTCCTCGTCGCTCAGCAGCTGCGAGCCGGCCAGCCAGGGCAACCCCTCGGCGGGCATGCAGTACGTGCAGCGCAGGTTGCACTTGTCGGTCAACGACACCCGCAGGTCCCGGGCGACCCGGCCGTACCGGTCGACGAGGACGCCGTCGGTCGTCGGGGCGGCGGTCACCTGTCGACCGTAGCGCGACCGGGCCCGCGCAGCGCGGCGCGGGCGGCCCCGGCGACCGCGTCCCGGTACGTCGCGCCGAACATCGCGGTGTGCACCAGCAGCAGGTGCAGCTGGTGCAACGGCACCCGGGCCCGCCATCCGTCGGTCAGCGGCCACGCCTCGTCGTACCCGGCCAGGATCCGGTCCAGGTGCGGCGGGCCGCCGAAGAGGGCGAGCTGGGCCAGGTCGGTCTCCCGGTGGCCGCCGTGCGCCGCCGGGTCGACGAGCCACACCCGGTCGTGCGCCCAGAGCAGGTTGCCCGGCCACAGGTCGCCGTGCACCCGGGCCGGCGGCTCGTCGCCACCGAACTCGTCGATCCGGCCGATGAGCTGCTCGACCAGGGCGGCCTCCGCGCCGGTCAGCGCGCCGTTCGCCACCGACATCCGCAGGTACGGCAGCAGCCGGCGCTCGGCGAACCAGCGCGACCACGGCCCGTCGTCCGGGGTGTTGTCCTGCGGCAGGGCGCCGATGAAGCCCGGCCAGTCCGCGCCGAACGCGGGTGCGCCGGCCCGGTGCAGCGCGGCAAGCTCCCGGCCGAACCGCTCGGCCGCCTCGGGCGTCGGCTCGCCGGGCTCCACCCAGTCGAGCGCCAGCAGCTCCGGCAGTGCCACCACCACCTCCGGTACGGCCACCGCGCCGGCCTCGCGCAGCCAGCGCAGCCCGGCCGCCTCGGTGGCGAAGAAGTGCTCCGGCACCGGCCGGCCGGCCCGCTCCGGCCAGCTCTTGGCGAAGACCGAGTGACCGTCGTCCAGGGTGAGCCGGGACGCGGCGCAGATGTCCCCGCCGGAGACCGGCGTCTCCCGGATCCGCTGGTGGGTGAGGAACGTCGGCAGGTGCTCCGGATGCGCCCGCAGGTACGCCAGGTCCATCCGCGCACGGTAACCGCTCGGCCCGACACCAGGGGTCCGGTCGGACTACGCCCGCTCGACCTCGCGCAGCATCAGGGCGAGGCTCTGCGACCGTCGCTCGGCGGGAAGCGCCTCCCAGGCCCGCCGGGCGTACGCCACGCCACCGGCCCGGTCGCCGGCCTTCGCCATCGTGAGGCCCCGGTGCAGCTCGACATGCGTCGCGAAGCGCGGCAGTCCCACCGGCCGCGTCCGGTCGGCCTCCTCCTGAGCTTCGCCGCCGGGCCCCGGCATGCCCAGTCGCGCGTAGAGCATGCTGCGGAAGGTCGCCATCCGCCACGGCGGTACGGCGGTGTCCGACACCTCACCGTCGGCGGAGGCGACGTGGTCGAAGGCCCGCCGCGCGTCGGTGTCCAGCGCGATCGCGGCCTCCCTGTTTCCGCGCCCGGCCGCGACGTGCGCGCCCGCCATGAGGGCTTGGACGCGGCCGAGCGACGGCCGGTCGGACAACCCCAGGGCGTGGTCGGCGTACCGCTGCGCGCTGGGCAGGGCCGCGCCTTCGTATGCGAGGGCGATGGCCGCCCGCCCCCGCACCCAGATCCGGACGCTCAGGTCGTCGGACCGATCCGCGGCCGTCGCCGCCAGGTCGTACCAGCGGATCGCCTCGGCGGGGTTGGACGTCGTCTTCCCGTACGTCACCAGGGCCCGCGCGGCGTGCGACCACATGCGTGGGGTGTCGAGATGCTGCTGCAGGATCACCAGGTCGCCCGCCAACCGGGCCTGGAGCGCCGCCGCCCCGACCGCCATGTAATCGCGGCCGTACTGGTCGACCCGCTCGCGCCAGTCCTCCTCCGCCCCGCGGCCGTCGAGCGCAGCGGTGAAGCCGGCTCGGATGAGTTCACCGGCCACGACCGGGCCGACGACGCCGGCCGCCAGGCCGAGCACTTGCCGACGGTTCACGTCGCCCTCCCCGAGGGCCCGCGCATAGGCGAGCACGATGTCCGGAGTCGCGGTCCGGCGCCCTGCCTCGACGTTGCTCAGGTGCGACGCCGAATAGCACGACCGGACCGCCACCGATGCCAGCGAGACGCCGGCCTCGGTGCGAGCCTGCCGTAGTTGCGCGCCGAGGTCCCCCACTGGCCCTCCTGCTGAAGCGCTGAGGGCATCGTCGCGTCGCCGGGTCGCTCAGCCCTGCTGGGCGACCTGAGCGATGAACGCCCGCCATGCCGCCGGCGGGAACGTCAACGTCCCGCCGGCTCGGTCCTTGCTGTCCCGTACGGCGACGACGCCGGAGAGATTGTCGGCGACCTCGACACACGCGCCGCCGTTCGAGCTGCTGCGGGTGCTGGTGCGCCACTGCACGCCGATCAGGTCATCCATGCTCGCGCTCTCAGGAAGTCGATGGTCTGGTCTCGCGGAAGGGCTAGGGACCTAACGGTATCCCAGACCGCCCACAGTGGGGCAACGTCTTTGCTGACCCTGCCCTCGGCCTGGTCGTCGAGGTAGCCGACCTCTTCGCCGTCGGCCACGGTCGCGATGATGAACGGCCCAGCCTGGCCTGGGTGGAGGCCGGCGCTCAGCGGTAGCACGTGCACCATCACCGTTGGCCGCTCGGCCATCACCGCCAGATGGTCGAGCTGATCACTCATCACGTCCCTTCGGCCCCGGCGTAACGCCGCTTCATCGATCACGAAGACCGTCAGTGGGGGACGGGGGCGTTCGAACACCGCGGCCTGACGCCGAAGGCGCGACTCGACATGGGCGTCCGCATCAGCGTTGAGCGGCCCACTGGCGAGCACCGCTCGGGCGTACGCCTCTGTCTGCAGCAGGCCGGGCAGCACCGACGACTCGAACCAACGCAGCCCGGTGGCCTCTCGTTCGACGTCCGTCCATGGCCGGAACCATGTCGGCTCGCGTCGCTTCATCGCTTCGGGCCAGAGCTCGTCTACATCCCTGCCGAGGATGGAGGCGACCTTGGCGCGATGTCGAGTCTGAGGAATTCGTCCCTGGCTCACCCAGCGTTGAGCGGTCTTGGGGTCGACGCCTATCTGACCTGCCAAGCTTTCGGCCGTCTCCCCGGCCTGATGCATCGCTGCCATGACAATCCGATTCATCCCGTGTTCATCCCCCTGCCTCGCGAACGTCCGAAGTGCATAGTGCAACGCTGTGTATTCGTCTGGCAACGGTTGGAAGTCTTGCCTGCAGGTGGCGCGGCCGGTGGAGGACCCGAGACCCGGCGGTCGCGTTCGCAGTGGGGCCGTCCCGGCAGGGGTGGCGGGACGGCCCCCTTCCATCGCTGCTGAAGGAGGAATCGCCGTGCACTTCCTGCGCCGCAAGCCCAGCCCGCCGTCGCCACCGCCGGTGCCGCCGACCGCGCGGCCGAGCTAAGTGACGCAACCGACCTACGTCTATCCCACCAGCGGCCCGGGTCGTGCCGGCAACCTGACTCCGGCGCAGCGCTGGCGGGCCGGCGGGTGGCGCGGGAACGGCGGTCCGAGGTGATCCGGTCGGCGCCGCCGCACCTGCCGATGCGCCCGCTCTGGCGCTGCCGGAACTGTGGTGCCGAATGGCCGTGCCAGCCGGCCCGGCTCGCGTTGCTGGTGGAGTACCGCGCCGACCGGACGGCGCTGCTCATCTATCTGAGCACGCTGATGGCGGAGGCGGGTGCGCAGCTCTCCCAGCTCAACGGGCACGCCATGCCGGAGAATCTGACCGAGCGCTTCCTGTCCTGGGCGCGGGCCCGGTAGTGGCGTGGGCCATGCTGGACCGTCGCGAAACGCGTCCACCTGCGGTAATACTCTCCGTAGCTGTGGATGAGCGGCGTGTCGTCCACAGGGGCTGTCGTCGCCGCCCGGTCCGCCGGACGCTGCTTGCATGAACGCGACCGACCGCCCCCGGCTCACCGTCCGCTCGCCCGCCGACCTGATCGCCGCCGTGCCGTACCTGCTCGGCTTCCACCCCGCCGACAGCGTGGTGGTGCTGGCGCTGCGCGGCCGGCGGATCATCTTCGCCGCCCGCGCCGACCTGCCCGACCACGACACCGACCCGCGACTGCCCGCCCGCCACCTCGGTGGGGTGCTGCACCGGCAGGACGCCGAGACGGTCACCGTGATCGGCTACGGGCCGGCCGAGCGGGTGACCTCCACCGTCGACGCGCTCCGGGCCACGCTGGCCGACACCGGGCTGCCGGTGCTGGAGGCGTTGCGGGTGACCGACGGGCGGTTCTGGTCGTACCTCTGCACCGAGGTGGACTGCTGCCCGCCCGACGGCACCGCGTACGACCCCGGGGCCAGCCAGGTCGCCGCCGCGGCGGTCTTCGCCGGGCAGGTGGCGCTGCCCGACCGGGCCGCGCTGACCGCCCAGGTGGCCCCGGCCGGTGACCGGGGCGCGATGCGCGCCGCCGGAGTCCGGGCCGAGCGGCGGCTGCTCGACCTGCTGCGGGAGGCGCCCAGCGCCGACGTGGTGGGCGGCCGGTCGGTCCGGGCGGCGGGGGTGGCCGCGGTCCGGGCCGCGATGCGTCGGCACCGCCGGGGCGAGCGGCTCACCGACGACGAGGTGGCCTGGCTGAGCCTGCTGCTCACCCACCTGCCGGTGCGGGACCACGCGTGGGAGCGCACCGACGGCCGGGACGAGGACATCGACCTCTGGGGTGACGTGCTGCGCCGCGCCGAGGAGGAGCTGATCGCCGGCCCCGGCAGCCTGCTGGCGTTCGGTGCCTGGCGGGCCGGGCAGGGCGCGCTGGCCGCGGTGGCGTTGGAGCGGGTGCTGGCCGCCCATCCCGACTACTCGTTGGCCCAACTGCTGGACGACCTGCTGCGCCGCGGGGTGCCGCCGTCGGAGCTGGACGGCTGGCCGGCGGTGGGCGAGCCGGGGGTGCTGCGCCGCCGCCCGCGTCGACGGGGGCGCCGCCGTCCCCGTTGACCGAATCGGTAGCACCGCCGGTGCTACTACTGGTACACTCGCGGGCATGACCTCGAAGCGCTCGGTGAGCCTGCCCGACGATGTCGCGGAGTGGCTCGACCGGCAGCCCAACGTCTCCGCCGCGATCGCCGCCGCCGTGCGCGTCCAGATGGCCGGCACCCAGTTGGACGAGGTGCTGCGGCGGGCTGGCATCGAGGTCACCGAGGCCGGCAAGGCCCGCTGGCGGGAGCGGCTCGCCGCGCCGATCCCGGCCGACGCGCTGGCCGAGGGGCGGCGGATGCGGGGGGAGCCGACGTGAGCGCCGACATCGCGGTCGTGCTGGACGCCACCGCCCTCACCGCGTACGTCGAGGGCCGGGTCGCCGTCGGCGAGTTGGTCGCGGAGGTCGCCGACCAGGGGCGACAGGTCGCCGTCCCTGCCGTGTGCCTTGCCGCTGCCCAGGCGAACGTCCGCTCGGACATCGACGCCGCGCTGCTGCGCCTGCTGATGACCACGCCCGTCGTTCGGCTGCTGCCGTTGTCCGGGAACGACGCCGAGGAGACCGGCGTGCTGGCTCGGGCGGCCGGTGCCGACCTCGCGGTCGGTCACGCGGTCCAGGTGGCGTTGGCCCACGAGGCGCACTACGTCACCACCCGGCCCACCGAGGCCGCCAAGGCGCTACCCGGCAACTGGAGCATCCTGACGCTGGACTGATCCGGCCCACGCGCCTGGGGCATCCACCGGGCGAGCTACCCCGCCATCACACCTCGGGCTGACGCCGTCTCACCGGGATCCGGGAGAATGGGCCGATGCCCGACCCCTCCGTTCCCCGATGAGTTACGGCCTGCTCCTCTCGCTCGCCGGCCTGGCGCTGATCGACAGCACCAGCATCGGCACCCTCTTCATCCCCATCTGGCTGCTGCTCGCCCCCGGCCGGGTCAGCGTGGCGCGGATCCTGGCGTACCTGGCGACCATCACGGTCTTCTACTTCGCCGTCGGGTTGGTGCTGATGTTCGCCGGCACCTGGATCGTCGACCGCCTCGGTGGGGCGCTGGACGCCCGACCGGTGCTCTGGGCGCAACTCGTCGTCGGCATCCTCCTGCTGTTGCTCAGCTTCCGGTACGACGGCAGGCGCGACTCGGGCCGCGGGGCGATGCTGCGCTGGCGGGACCGGGCCACCGCGGGGAACGCCTCGGTACGCGCGCTGGTCGGGCTGGCCCTGTTCGCCGCGCTCGTCGAGGTGGCCACGATGCTGCCGTACCTGGGTGCGATCGGGCTGCTCACCACGTCGGAGCTGGGCGGCCCGACGATGGTGGCGCTGCTCGGGGCGTACTGCCTGGTCATGGTCCTGCCGGCGGTGCTGCTGACGGCGGCGCGGGTCGGCCTGCCCGGGCTGCTGGAGCCCCTGCTCGTCCGGCTGAACGCCTGGATCGACAAGCGGGCCGGCAGCGCCCTCGGCTGGGTGCTGGGCATCGCCGGGTTCCTGGTGGCCCGGGACGCCACCGTCAAGCTCGGCCTGCTGGAGCGGATCTTCGACTGAGATCGGGCGGCCGGCCCGACGCGGTCACACCACGATCCGCTGCGGGCCGGCGTAGACGTTCATCGTCCGGCCGCGCAGGAAACCGACGAGCGTCATCCCGGCCTCCTCGGCCAGGTCGACGGCGAGCGAGCTGGGCGCGGAGACCGCGGCGAGCAGCGGTACCCCGGCCATCCACGCCTTCTGGGTCAGCTCGAAGCTGGCCCGACCGGAGACCAGCAGCACGTGCCCGGCCAGCGGCAACTTGCGTTCCCGCACCGCCCAGCCGACCACCTTGTCGACGGCGTTGTGCCGGCCGACGTCCTCGCGGAGCACCACCAGCTCGCCGTCCGGCGTGAACAGTCCCGCCGCGTGCAGCCCGCCGGTGCGGTCGAACGCCCGCTGCGCCGCCCGCAGCCGGTCCGGCAGCCCGGACAGCAGCTCCGCCGGGACCCGCAGGCCGTCCCCGGCCACCGGGTACGGCGAGCGGGTGCGGATGGCGTCGATGCTGGCCTTGCCGCAGACCCCGCACGAGCTGGTGGTGTAGAAGTTCCGCGACGGGTCGGTGGTCGGCTCCGGCACGTCGGGGGCGAGCACCACGTCCACCACGTTGTACGTGTTGGGTGTCTCGGCGCCCGCGCAGAGCTGGGCGGTCAGCACGTCCTCGGTCGACCGGATCAGCCCCTCGGTGAGCAGGAACCCGATCGCCAGATCGATGTCGTCGCCCGGCGTTCGCATGGTCACCGCGAGCGGCCGGCGCCGCCCGGGACCGGCCGGACCGACCCGGATCTCGAACGGCTCCTCCACCGACAGGGTGTCCGGGCGGCGTACCGGTGGGCGTCCGTCGCCCACCGCGTCGAGGTCGATTCGGAGCACGCCACGCCGGTCAGTCGCCCGTCCCATCCCGCCATCCTGCCCCGCGCCCCGGCCACCCCGCACGGCGCGCCACCGCTTCCGCCCCGGCCACCCCGCGTACGCCTGGCTCCTCCTCGGCCCGGAGGCGCCCGCAGGCCGACTGGGGCGCGTCCTGCCGATCTTGTGGGGGACCTGCCTCGGGATCTCCCGGATCGCGTTCAGCCGGTAGCCCAGCCGAGGGTGGATCTACCGCTGCTGACACATGTCTGGCGGGTCGTGTTCGAGCAGCGAGCGGGCGCGGGCGCCCACCAGGGGTTTGAGCCCGGTGAGGGTCGTCCCGGTGTTCCGGAAACCGCTGGCCGCGGCCGCACCGGATCCGAGGACCCGGTGCGCGTTTGGCTCACTTCGAGTCGATGCGGCCGGCCGGGTTCGGCTCCGCGCTGACAGCTGCGATCTCGGTGTTCCACGCGGTGGCGTCGATGTCGAGTGACATCCTCAGGAACGCGGTCGAGGTTCGGCGGATCAGGTCCACACGCTCGGGGCTCTCGTCGGTCGTGTCGGCCGCGCGATAGCCGTGGATGCCGCCGAGGGAATGCTGCCCGCCGAACACCGTGACCAGGCTCTGCGCTCCCGGGCTGAGGCGGTATACGTCGGTGAACCAGTCCGGTCCGCGCGTCGAGAGCGCCGACTGGTCGTCGTCGCCGGCGACGACCAGGGTCGGAGTCTTCAGGGAGTCGAAGTCCGGGTTCATGAACGAGAAGTGCTCCCGCGCGAACGGGGCCAACTCCGCTCCGCCGAGCCCGGTGGTGGCCAGCAGGACGCCGGCCTTCACGCGGGGGTCGGTGCGGTCCTCGCCTGGCTGCCCATCGGTCCCGAGGACGCGTGCGCCAAGCAACATTCCTGCGGACTGGCCTCCCCACGAGTGACCGGCGATCGCCAGGCGCTCGTGGTCGACGCGGTCGGCGAGGCCGGGCACCGCGGCGACGATCGTGGCGAGGTCGTCGATGACGCGGGCCAGGTCGTCGACCCGGGTCTGCCAGATCGTGGGATATCGCGGATCAGCCGGCGTGAGGCCGAACGTCGTGGAGTCCAGGAACGTGGGCTGCACGACGACGAAACCGTTCGCTGCCCAGTGGTCGACGAGCGGGTCGTACCAGTCCATCGCGCCGCCGAAGCCGTGCGCGAAGACGATCACCGGCAGGTCGGTGCCGGAGGTGGGCGCGGAGACGCGGACCTGGAGGTCATCGCCGCGGCTGGGTGCAGTGAGTACGACAGGCTTAAGGGACAGGATGGGCATGGATGTCCTTCACGAGAGGCGTTCTGCAGCGAAGCGGAGCAACGCTCCATATCAACGTACCCAGCCTTGCTCCGGTTTTCAAGGCGGAACGGAACATCGCTCCGCTTCACCGGGACGCGTGGCACAATCGTCGGGTGGCGACGACGGAACCAGGTGGTGCGGCGCCGAAGCGCCGGGCGGATGTCGCGCGGAACGAGCGCGCGCTGCTCGACGCGGCGGCCGAGGTGTTCGCGACCTCCGGCGTCGACGCCCCGGTCCGCGAGGTGGCTGCGGCCGCCGGTGTGGGGATGGGCACCCTCTACCGCCACTTCCCGACGCGGGCGGATCTCATGGTGGCGGTCTATCGACACCAGATAGACGCCTGCGCGGAGGCCGGTCCCGCGCTGCTCGCCTCGGCGCCGTCACCGTTCGCCGCGCTGCTCGACTGGATCCACCTCTTCGTCGACTTCCTCGGCGCCAAGCACGGCCTGGCGAAGGTGTGGCAGGGCGACGACGCCGGCTACACGGCGCTGCACCAGCTCTTCCTCGACCGCTTGGTCCCGGTCCTGTCCGACCTGCTCGACGCGGCCACCGAGTCCGGCGAGGTGGTCGCGGACATTCGGCCGTACGAGCTGATCCGAGCCGTCGGTGACCTCGTCGCGTGGACCGTGCAGGACCCCGACTATGACGTACGGCGAATCGTCACGCTGCTTGTCGCGGGCCTTCGTCAGACCCAACCTGGGTGGCTACCGGCACGGTCGGATCCGCCGGACTGAGACTCCGTCGAGTTGAGTCGCCCAGTCGGCCCAGTCGGCCCAGTCGGCCCAGTCCGCCCAGTCGGCCCAGTCCGCGAGCTGACCCGGACGCGGGACGGGGCTACGGTGGCCGGGTGGCGGCGTACGCGGCGGTGGTGCTCGCCGGCGGCGCGGCCCGCCGGATGGGTGGTCGGGACAAGCCCGCGCTGCCGGTGGCCGGCCGGCCGATGCGCGACCGGGTGCTGGCCGCGGTGGCCGACGCCGCGCCACGCGTGCTGGTGGGGCCCGCCCCGGCCCTCGCCGACGTGCTGTCCACCCGGGAACAGCCGCCGGGCGGGGGCCCGGTGGCCGCCGCCGCGGCGGGACTGGCCCTGCTCCCACCCGGTACGACCACCGTCGCCCTGCTCGCCGCCGACCTGCCGCTGCTCACCCGGGAGGCGATCGGCGCCCTGCTGGAAGCGGCCGGGCCCGGATCGGCGCCCGATGGTCCGATCCCCGACGGGGCCTGCTTCCTGGACGACGACGGTCGCCGGCAGCCGCTGTGCGGGGTGTGGCGGGTGGCCCCGCTGCGCGCCGCGCTCGACCGGATCGCCGGCCGGCGCGGTGGCACGCTCGACGGCGCGGCGATGCGGGAGCTCCTCTCCGAGCTGGCCGTCCGGGAGGTGGCCTGGCGCGGGGCGGGCCCGCCACCGTGGTTCGACTGCGACACTGACTCGGACGTACGCCGGGCGGAGGAGTGGACGCGATGACGGTGATGGACGACTGGGTCACGGCGGCCTGCGCCGAGCTGGACCTCGACCCGGCCGACGTGTCGGTGCCGATGGTGCTGGACCTGGCCAAGGACGTCGCCCACCAGGTGCTGCGGCCGGGCGCGCCGGTGACCGCGTACCTGCTGGGGGTCGCCGTGGGACGCGGCGCGGCACCGGCGGAGGCGGCGGCCCGGTTGAGCGCCCTGGCCGGCGGCTGGCCGGTGGAGTTGGGCGGCGGACCCGAGCGCGAGGAGTGAGCCGGGTTTGCGAGCCCCGCAGTCGCGAGCGAAGCGGGCACTGTGAGCGCGAGGAGTGAGCCGGGTTTGCGAGCCCCGCAGTCGCGAGCGAAGCGGGCACTGTGCGCGCGAGGAGTGACCGGCGGCGCGCGGGTGTCCGATCCCGGTCGCGGTGGATTCGACCCCCGGCACGTCTGGGTAGGGTGACCTTGACGGACGGAGGCGATCATGACGGCAGACCACCCCCCGGTGCCGACCGGCGAGCAGCCTGGCGGCACGCCGGAGCAGGGCGAGCAGCCCGGCGGCGCGCCGGAGCAGTATGAGTCGGTCCTGCTGGACGAGCCGACCACGGCCGACCTGCGGGCGAAGGTCACCGACGCGTGGCGGGAGTTCGCCCGGGCGCTCGCCGAGCTGCTGCGTGGCCTGCCGGCCGGGGCGCACCTGGAGCTGACGCTCGACCCGACCGCGTCAGGCACGGGTGACGCGGTCTACTCGATCAGCGTCGACGCCGCCGACGGTGGCCGGCTCTCGGCGCGCGCGGTCGGCAACGCCACCCTGCCGCAGGGCTACCGGCTGGACCGGGCCGCGGTCGCCGACATGGTCGCGCTCGGCTGGTCGCCGCCCGGGGTGGCGGAGGGCTCCGGCGCGCAGTTCGGCCTGGACACGGTCGTCGCCGACGCGGGCAAGCTGGCCGGGTTGCTCTCCCGCACGCTGCGGGATGTCTACGGGGCGCCGCACCCGGCCTTCCTGGTCTACCTGACGCAGGATGCCGAGGGTGAGCCGTTGCCGGTGCAGCCGCTCGGCACCGCCCGCAGCGAGTTCGGCCCGGACCGGGACGTCGAGGCCGACCTGGACGAGGCGCTGGCCGCTGCGGCGAGCGCCCAGGTGGGCGGGAACGACGTGCTGGCGCTGGAGGAGCGGGTCCGCACGGTGGTCTCCACGATGCTGAAGTCGGAGGCCGACCAGCTGCAGGTCGACTCGGACGGGGACATCAACATCCGGGCCGGCTCGGCGATGGTCTTCGTCCGGGTGCGGGACAATCCGCCGCTGGTCGACGTGCTGTCCCCGGTGCTGACCGAGGTGGAGCCGACCGAGCGGCTCTACGTGAAGCTCTCCGAGTTGACCAACCGGATGCCGATCGGCCGGCTGTACTGCGCGGACGACACGGTCTGGGCGTCCATCCCGGTGTTCGGTCGCAACTTCCAGGCCACCCACCTTATGCTGGCCGTGCAGGTGATGACCGGGCTGGCCGACGAGCTGGACGACCGGCTGCACGGCGAGTTCGGCGGCAGGCGCTTCTTCGGCGAGGGCGACAAGCCGGGCCGCGGGGAGACCGAGCACCGCACCGGCATGTATCTCTGACCTCAGCCGCCGGACGGCCCGACGCCGGGCGACTCGACCAGCCGGGAGAGCACGATGGTGCTCCGGGTGGACGTCACGAACGACTCGGCGCGCAGCCGTTCCAGCGCCTCCTCCAGGTGCGAGATGTCGGCGGCGCGCAGGTGCACGAGCGCGTCCGCCTCGCCGGAGACGGTGTACGCCCCGACCACCTCGGGGTGCCGCCGGACGGCCACGCCGATCTGCGCGGGCGTGGTCCGGCCGGCGCAGAAGAGCTCGACGAACGCCTCGGTGGTCCAGCCGACGGCGGCCGGGTCGACGACGGCGGTGAATCCCCGGATCACCCCGGCGGCGCGGAGTCGGTCCACGCGACGTTTGACCGCCGGCGCGGAGAGTGAGACGCGGGTTCCGATATCCGCGTACGACGCCCGGGCGTCGGCGACGAGTAGCGCAATGATTCGCTGGTCCACCGCGTCTATCTGCAACGTTCCGCCTCTGGGAAGCAATGGTTCTGGCTGTTATCGACGTTCCAGGCTACCTACCCTTGGTCACCGTGAACCAGCAGCGAGTCCCGCGTAAGCGGACATATCTCATGTGCGCCCCGGAGCACTTCGCCGTCGAGTACGCGATCAATCCGTGGATGGACGTCACCACCGCCGTCGACGTGGACCTGGCGGTCAAGCAGTGGAACCGGCTGCGCGAGACCCTGGTCGGTCTCGGTCACGACGTGCACCTGCTGACTCCCGAGGCCGGCCTGCCGGACATGGTCTTCGCGGCCAACGGCGCGTTCGTGGTGGACGGGACGGTCTACGGCGCCCAGTTCAAGCACGAGCAGCGGGCCGCCGAGGCCGCCGCCCACCGGGCCTTCTACGAGGCGCAGGGCTGGCACTTCATCGCCCCGAGCGAGACCAACGAGGGCGAGGGCGACTTCGCGTACCTGCCGGAGGCGCACGGCGGGTTGATCCTCGCCGGGCACGGCTTCCGTACCGAGCTGCCGGCGCACGCCGAGGCGCAGGAGGCGCTGGGCCGTCCGGTGATCTCGCTGCACCTGGTCGACCCGCGCTTCTACCACCTGGACGTGGCGCTGGCCTCGATCGACGACGGGAACGTGGTGTACTTCCCGGGCGCGTTCTCGGCGGCCAGCCAGCGGGTGCTCGCCCAGCTCTTCCCGGACGCCGTCGTCGCGGACGACGAGGACGCCCTGGCCTTCGGCCTGAACCTGGTCAGCGACGGCGCGAACGTGGTGCTCAACAGCGAGGCGACCCGGCTGGCCGGCAAGCTCAAGGCGGCCGGCTACACCCCGGTGCCGGTCGAGCTGGCCGAGCTGAAGAAGGGCGGCGGCAGCGTGAAGTGCTGCATCGCCGAGCTGCGCCACTGAGCCAACCCTCGCGCGGACACCGCGAAGGGCCGGCCCCCACCCGGGGGGTGCCGGCCCTTCGTCGTACGAAGGTCAGCCGAGCGTGGCGATCTCGGTGACCAGGACGTTGGACAGCAGCTGCCCGTCGTACTGGACCCTGCGCAGGTACCACTGCTGCTGCGGGGTGCGCGGCTGATTGAACTGCCACACGCCGCGCGGGCTGTCGATCTGGCCGACCTTGCCCATCGCCAGGTTGACCTGCTGCGGGTTCGGGTTCGGCCCGGCCAGCTGGATCGCCTTGTCCAGCGCCTGCGCCGCGTCGTACGAGGCCACCGCGTACGCGGTCGGGGAGGCGTTGAACGCCCGCCGGTACTCCGAGGTGAAGATCCGGTTGGCCGAGTTGTTGAGGTCGGCCGAGTAGTTCATCGCGGTCTGGATCGTGCCCGGCCGCAGCCGCTGGGTCTCCACGTCCGCCAGGCTGCTGGCCACCTCGTTGAGCACCGTCCCCTCGGTGAGGAAGCCCGGCCCGTAGAGGGCGCCCTTCCACGAGCGGGCGCGCAGCTGGCGGAGGAACTGCGCGGCGGCGGTGCCGGCGAAGGAGCAGAACAGGGCGTCCGGCTTGCGGGCGAGCACCTGGTTGAGGTCGTAGCCGAAGGCGTTGTCGCCGGGGTTGGCCGCGGCGGTCGTCCAGACCGGCTGGCCCGCCAGCCGCGGGTCGTCGGGCCCGAACGCCTCCTGGAAGCCCTTCACCACGTCCTGGCCGGCGGCTCCCTCTGGCGCGATGACGGCGATCCGGTCGCCGGCCGGCATGGTCTCCTTCAGGTACGCCCCGAGCGCCCGCCCCGGCTCGTCCAGCACGTACGCGGTGCGCCAGATGTAGACCACGCTCTGCAGGCTGGACGCCGAGGCGTTGGAGGCGACCAGCGGCACCCGCGCCTTCTCGACCAGGTCCCGTACGGCGGAGAGCACGGCGGCGTTCACCACGCCGGTGAGCGCGAGGACGCCCTGCTTGATCAGGCCGTCGATGGCGGCCTGGCCGCTCTTGGGGTTGGCGCCCTCGTCGGCGGTGACCAGGGTGACCGGGTGGCCGCCCAGCCGCTGGTCATTGAGCATGAGGTACAGCTGGAACCCGTTGATCAGCTCCGCGCCGACCGTCTTGCCGGGGCCGGTCTGCGGTGCGACCAGGCCGATCTTGATCGGCGAGCCGTCGGTGGCGCTGGTGTCGTCGTCGTTCGAGCCGCAGCCGGCCAGCATCCCGGTGGTCCCGAGCGCGGCGAGGAGTTGAAGGGCCTGCCTGCGGTTCATCTGCGACACCCAAATCCCTCCGGAGGAGTTGCCGGGCGTCATCGCCCCTCCGGCGTTCTACCTGCTCCGCGACGCTGCGTCAATGCCTCTTGATCTTTGTGCAGCGACTGCAACGCGGCGACCACCCGCGGCCAGGCCGCCGACTCCGGGTCGATGAGCCCGAAGTGCTCGCATTCCGGCAGCTCAATGAGGTCGACGGCGGCTCCCGCGGCGCGGGCGGCGGCGACGAACGAGCGGCTCAGGTCGGCCGGGACCTGGCGGTCGCGCCCGCCGTGCACGATCACCGTGCGTGGCCGCAGAGGCACCAACACCCGTGGATCCGCCGCCGCGTACCGCTGCGGGTGGTCGGCGGGCCCGCCGCCGAGCAGCGCGGCCACCGCCCCCGAGTCCAGGTCCCGCCGGTACGCCTCGGCGAGGTCGGCGACCGGCGCCAGCGCGAGCACCCCGGCGACCGCGTCCGGGGCGTGCGCGGCGGCGTAGAGGGCGAGCTGACCACCGGCGGAGTGCCCGAGCAGCAGCGGCGCTCCGGCGGCGGCGACGCCCGGCAGCGCGTCGGCGACCAGCCGGGGCAGCGCCCTCACCCCGGCCAGCACGTCGGTGAGGGTGCCCGGCCAACCGCCGCCGGGCTGGCCGGTGCGCCGGTACTCCAGCTGGGCGACCGGCCAGCCGGCGGCGGCGAGCGCGGCGGCCAGCGGGCCGGTGTGGGTCCGGTCGTACTCGGCCCGCCAGAACCCGCCGTGCAGCACGGTGACCAGCGGCCGGGCCGGGCCGTCGCCGGCCGGTCGGCGCAGGTCGACCACCTGCTCCGGGTGGTCCCCGTACGGCACGGTGGAATCGGGCGGCGGGGCCGGACGGGTGAGCACCTCGCGGGGGTCGGCGGCCATGCCGGCGACGCTAGCGCGCCGGGCGGCCCGGCCGGGGGCGGGGGAGCCGGACCGGGCGCGTGGGCCGGGCCGGCGTGGGTAAGGATGGGACCCATGACCGAAGCGCATTCCGCTGGACAGAACGACGGACCGCACCGGGACGACGCCGCGCAGCCGGGCACCGTGGTGGTGGTCGGGCCGGACGGCCGGCCGGTCGGCACCGTGCAGACCGACGAGGCCGCCGGCGAGGACCCGACCCGCCTGGTCGAGCAGCCGGCCAAGGTGATGCGGATCGGCAGCATGATCAAGCAGCTGCTCGAGGAGGTCAAGGCCGCCCCGCTCGACGACGCCAGCCGGCACCGGATGAGGGAGATCCACCAGCGCTCGATCGTCGAGCTCAAGGAGGGCCTGGCGCCCGAGCTGCGCGACGAGCTGGAGCGGATCTCGCTGCCCTTCACCGAGGAGAAGGCGCCCAGCGAGAGCGAGCTGCGGATCGCGCACGCCCAACTGGTCGGCTGGCTGGAGGGGCTGTTCCACGGCATCCAGGCCGCGCTGGTCGCCCAGCAGATGGCCGCCCGGGTGCAGCTGGAGCAGATGCGCTCCGGCCGGCAGGCGCTGCCCAGCGGCCCGGCCGGCATGGTGCCGGGCATGCCCGGCATGGGCCAGCCGTCCGGCGGCGAGGGACACAACACCGGCCAGTACCTCTGAGGCGGGGGGGGGGGGGGGGGGGCCCCCCCCCCCCCCCCCCCCCCCCCCCCCCCCAACCCCCCCCGCCCCCCCCCCCCCCCCCCACAAAACCCCCCCCCCCCCCCCCCCCCCCCGGCCCCGCAC
>NZ_JBIAZT010000002.1:618721-674796 GCF_042899365.1 Micromonospora sp. NPDC000089 | reverse complement strand
AACGCCTCGAAGAACCTCACCTTCAAGCCCTCAAAACCCACGATCCCCGCAACTCCCTGAAATACAGGGTGTTGCGGGGATCGCTAGAACCCGCGACGGGGGTCGGGCCCTTCGGCATGCGGTCAGTGGTCGCGCCCGGCGCGAACCGGTTGGGCCGCGCCCGGCGGCTCCACCGGCGACGCCGAGGCCGCGCGGTGGGCCCGGCGGCGCAGCCACCAGGTGCTGCCGAGGCCGCCGAGGATCGCGATCGCCAGCCCCACCCAGGAGAGGTCCTTCAGCCAGTGCTCGGCCGCCCGCCCAACGGTGTAGATCAGGTACGTCGTGCCGAAGGCCCAGACCAGGCCGCCGGCCGCGTTCGCCAGCAGGAACCGGCGGTACGGCACGTGCAGGGCCCCGGCGAGCGGGCCGGCCAGGATGCGCAGCAGCGCGATGAACCGGCCGAAGAAGACCGCCCACACGCCGTGCCGGGCGAAGGTCTGCTCGGCGTGGGCGAGCTGCGCCGGGCCGAGGTGCTTCGGGAAGCGCCGGCCCAGCCGGGCCAGCAGCGGCCGGCCCCCGCGCCGGCCGATCGCGTACCCGATGGAGTCGCCCGCGATGGCGCCGAACGCGGCGGCGGCGGCCAGCCAGTGCGGCTCGACCACGCCGGTGGCGGCGAGCAGGGCGGAGCTGACCAGCACGATCTCGCCGGGCAGCGGCACGCCCATGCTCTCCACGCCGATCACCGCGGCAACGATCAGGTAGACCACGCCCGGCGGCAGCGCGGAGAGCCAGTGCTGTACGTCGACCACGCCCGAACCCTACTCCGAGCGGGGCGGTCGACAGGATCCTTCGGGTTGCGCAGATAGCAAGACGGACGTACGGTTTTGTAGGAACGGAATCGTCGGTAAGTGTTGCCTAAGCGGGGCGGCACCCCGGACGGTAGGAAAGACTGCTCAGGACTACTCACGGTCGCTGGTGTGAAGGAGTACGACGTGGCGAGCCTCGACACCTTCGGTGCGAAGACCCAGCTACGCGTCGGAGACGCGAGCTACGAGATTTTCAGGATCGACCAGGTTCCGGGGCACGACCGACTGCCCTACAGCCTGAAGGTCCTGCTGGAGAACCTGCTGCGGACCGAGGACGGCGCGAACATCACCGCCGACCACATCTCGCAGCTCGGCGCGTGGGACGCCAGCGCCGATCCGAGCGTGGAGATCCAGTTCACCCCAGCCCGGGTGCTGATGCAGGACTTCACCGGCGTGCCCTGCGTCGTCGACCTGGCCACCATGCGCGAGGCCGTCCGCGACCTCGGCGGCGACGCCACCAAGGTGAACCCGCTCGCCCCGGCCGAGCTGGTCATCGACCACTCGGTCATCGCCGACCTGTTCGGCCGCGAGGACGCCTTCGCCCGCAACGTCGAGCTTGAGTACGAGCGCAACCGTGAGCGTTACCAGTTCCTGCGCTGGGGCCAGACCGCGTTCAACGAGTTCAAGGTCGTCCCGCCGGGCACCGGCATCGTGCACCAGGTCAACATCGAGTACCTGGCTCGTACGATCATGGAGCGCAACGGCCAGGCGTACCCGGACACGGTGGTCGGCACCGACTCGCACACCACCATGGTCAACGGCCTGGGCGTGCTGGGCTGGGGTGTGGGCGGCATCGAGGCCGAGGCCGCGATGCTCGGCCAGCCGGTCAGCATGCTCATCCCCCGGGTCGTCGGCTTCAAGCTCTCCGGCGAGATGCCGGCCGGCACCACCGCCACCGACCTGGTGCTCACCATCACCGAGATGCTGCGCAAGCACGGCGTGGTCGGCAAGTTCGTCGAGTTCTACGGCCCCGGCGTGAGCGCGGTGCCGCTGGCCAACCGGGCCACCATCGGCAACATGTCCCCGGAATACGGCTCCACCGTGGCGATCTTCCCGATCGACGCCGAGACCGTCCGCTACCTGGAGCTGACCGGCCGCGACCCGAAGCAGGTCGCGCTGGTCGAGGCGTACGCCAAGGAGCAGGGCCTCTGGCACGACCCGGACCACGAGCCGGAGTACTCCGAGCGCCTCGAGCTGGACCTGGGCACCATCGAGCCGTCCCTGGCCGGCCCGAAGCGCCCGCAGGACCGGGTGCCGCTGGGCGCCGCCAAGACGCTGTTCCGCTCGGCGCTGACCGACTACGTCGCCGACGACAACACCGCCGAGCGCGACCTGAAGCCGGGTGTCGCCCGCGAGCAGCTGCCGCGCGGCGCCAACGGCCCGGCCGACCAGGCCAGCGCCGAGTCCTTCCCGGCCAGCGACCCGCCCGCCAACGAGTTCAGCGACCCGGCCGACGAGCCGCGCGACATGGAGAACGCGGCGGTCGGCTCGGGCGGGCGGGCCAGCAACCCGATCCGGGTGACCGGCGCCGACGGCGTCGAGTACGAGCTGGACCACGGCGCCGTGGTGATCGCCGCGATCACCTCCTGCACCAACACCTCGAACCCGCAGGTGATGATCGGCGCGGCGCTGCTCGCCCGCAACGCCGTCGACAAGGGGCTGACCCGCAAGCCGTGGGTGAAGACCACGCTCGCCCCGGGCTCCAAGGTCGTCATGGACTACTACGAGCGCGCCGGCCTCACTCCGTACCTCGACAAGCTCGGCTTCAACCTGGTCGGCTACGGCTGCACGACCTGCATCGGCAACTCCGGCCCGCTGCCGGAGGAGGTCTCCGCCGCGGTCAACGAGAACGACCTGGCCGTCGTCTCGGTGCTGTCCGGCAACCGGAACTTCGAGGGCCGGATCAACCCGGACGTCAAGATGAACTACCTGGCGTCCCCGCCGCTGGTGGTGGCGTACGCGCTGGCCGGCACCATGGACATCGACCTGGCCAACGAGCCGCTCGGCGAGGACACCGAGGGCAACCCGGTCTTCCTGCGCGACATCTGGCCGAACACCGCCGAGATCCAGGACGTCATCGCCCAGGCGATCGGCGCCGCCGGCTTCAGCGCCGCGTACGCCGACGTCTTCGCCGGTGACGAGCGCTGGCAGTCGCTGCCCACCCCGACCGGTGACACCTTCGCCTGGGCGGGCGATTCCACCTACGTCCGCAAGCCCCCGTACTTCGAGGGCATGCGGCAGGAGCCGAGCCCGGTGGTGGACTTCTCCGGCGCCCGGGTGCTGGCCAAGCTGGGCGACTCGGTCACCACCGACCACATCTCCCCGGCCGGTTCCATCAAGGCCGACTCCCCCGCCGGGAAGTACCTCGCCGAGCACGGCGTGCCGCGGCACGAGTTCAACTCGTACGGCTCGCGCCGGGGCAACCACGAGGTGATGATCCGGGGCACCTTCGCCAACATCCGGCTGCGCAACCAGCTGGTGCCCGGGGTGGAGGGTGGCTTCACGGTCAACCACCTGACCGGCGAGCAGAGCTCGATCTACGACGCCTCGACGGCGTACCAGGAGGCGGGCGTCCCGCTGGTCATCCTGGCCGGCAAGGAGTACGGCTCCGGCTCGTCCCGCGACTGGGCGGCCAAGGGCACCATGCTGCTCGGCGTCAAGGCGGTCATCGCCGAGTCGTACGAGCGGATCCACCGCTCCAACCTGATCGGCATGGGCGTCCTGCCGCTGCAGTTCCCGGTGGACACCACCGCCGAGTCGCTCGGCCTGACCGGCACGGAGACCTTCGCCATCACCGGCGTCACCGCGCTCAACGACGGCGAGACCCCGCGCACGGTCAAGGTCACCACCGACACCGGCGTGGAGTTCGACGCGGTGGTCCGGATCGACACCCCGGGCGAGGCCGACTACTACCGGCACGGCGGCATCCTGCAGTACGTGCTGCGCCGCATGATCGCCAGCTGATCGCGTACGCCCGAGAAGGGCCGCTTCCCGCGCTCGCGGGGAGCGGCCCTTCGGCGTTGCCGTCCGGCTGGGGACGATCCCGTGAGCGTCCGGGAGCTCGGGCGGGGGTGGCAGTCAGCGCGAGGCCAGCACCACCGTCCACACCCCTTCTTCGGCCGCGTCGAGGTCCGGGCGCCGCACCAGGCCCGCCGCCTGCGCCGTGCGAACGGACGGAAGGTTGTCGGCGGTGGTGCGGGCCAGCACGGGCGGGTCGGGCGTGTGCGCGGCGGCCCACTCGACGGCGTGTCGCGCCGCCTCGGTGGCGTAACCGCGTCCCCAGTGCGGCGGGGCGACGCGGTAGTACAGATTCAGCATGGGACGACCGAGCCACTGGCCGTGACGGACACCGGCGAAGCCGACCACCTCACCGCTCGTCGCCGACTGCACCGCCCAGTAACCGAACCCGTGTGTGCGCCAGTGGTCGAGCCATTCGTCGAGCAGCTGCCTGCTGGCCTCGATGTCGGTGTGTGGGCCAGCCGGGTTGAACTGGTTGGTCCGGGGATCGCCGTGGACCCGGAAGACGTCCGCCAGGTCCACGGCCGTGGGTGCGCGCAACAGCATCCGCCCGCTGCGCGTGTGGTGGGCCTCGGAGATCGGTGTGGTCCGGCCGTGGTCCACCTGTCGCTCCCTCCGGCGGGGACGTGCGACGGCCCCGCCTCACCCGCACGCTGACTGGCAGAACTATGCCACGCCGCACCGACAGCCCGGCGCGCTCGGCCGGGCCGCCCGATCCGCGCCGGTGTCCTATCGTCTACGCCATGCGCCTGGCCGCCGTGCACCTCTATCCCGTGAAGTCCCTCGCCGGCGTCGCGGCCGACCGGGCCACGGTGGAACCCTGGGGACTGCGCGACGACCGGCGCTGGCTGACCCTCAACCCGGACGGGAGCTGCCTCACCGCGCGCACCGAGCACCGCATGCTCGGCGTCAGGGCCACGCCGAGGGCCGGCGCGATCACTCTCACCGGGCTGGACGGCTCCACCCTCACCGTCGCCCAACCGAGGGACGGGCAGCCGGCCGCCACGAGCGTCTCCCGGTTGGACACCGTGCGGCTCGCGGACGACGACGCGCACGACTGGTTGTCCGACCAGTTCCAGCGCCCGCTACGGCTGGCCTGGCTCGACGAGCCGCGCCGCCGGCCGGTGTCGGCCGCCCACGGCGGCCGGCCCGACGACCCGTTGAACCTCTCCGACGCCGGCCCGCTGCTGGCGACCACGCTGCCGTCGCTGCGCCGGCTCGACGACTGGATCGCGGAGGGCGCAGCCGAGCGCGGCGAGCCGACGCCGACGCCCCTGCCGATGGCCCGGTTCCGGCCCAACGTGGTCCTCGACGGACCGATCGCGCCCTTCGCGGAGGACGGCTGGCGGACCCTGCGCATCGGCGAAGTCGACTTCCGCTTCGCCGAACGCTGCGACCGCTGCCAACTGACCCTGATCGACCCGGGCACCCTGACCACCGGCAAGGAACCGATCCGCACCCTCGCCCGACACCGTAAGGAGGACGGCCGCACGTGGTTCGGCGTCCGGTTGATCCCACTCACCGAGGGCGAGATCTACGTCGGCGATGAGGTGACCGCCGGCTGACGGCCGGGCGGCACCCAGGCACAAGCAGGCCATGCGACCGGCTGCTCACCGCCGTACTTGCACCGGAAGCCGGGGTTCGGCCGGTGATCAGGTGCGGAGGCCCTCAGCTCACCAGGGCACCACGCCGACCTCCTCGAAGAAGCCGCCGGTCGGGCCGCCGTCCGGCAGCGTCGCCAGCCGGACCGCGACCGCCGCGCCCTGTGCCGGGGTACGCACCCCGCGGAACCCGTTCAGGTCGGTGGCGACGAAGCCGGGACACGCCGCGTTGATCAGGATGTTCGTGTCGCGCAGCTCCTTGGCGTACTGGATCGTGACGGCGTTGAGCATGGTCTTCGACGGCGAGTACGCGGCCGACAGCGGGCCGGTGTCCCGCTCGTCGAGGGAGGCGGTCTGCCGGGTCAGGGAGCCGACGCCGCTGGACATGTTCACGATCCGGGGCGCCGCCGAGCGGCGCAGCAGCGGCAGCATCGCGTTGGTGACCCGCAGGACGCCGAGCACGTTGGTGTCCAGCGCCGTCCGCACGGCGGCGAGGTCGACGGTGGTGGGCTGCTGCGGCATGCCGCCGGTGACGCCGGCGTTGTTGACGAGCACGTCGAGGCGGCCGGCGCGCTCCTCGATCAGCCGGGCGGCGGCGGCCACGCCGACGTCGTCGGTGACGTCCAGCGGTACGCCGAAGGCGTCGACGCCCTGCGCGCGCAGCTTCGCCACGGCGGCCTCCCGGCGTTGCTCGTCGCGGGCGCCGACGCCGACGCGCCAGCCGAGCGCGCCCAGGCCCGCCGCGATCTCGTACCCGATTCCCTTGTTCGCGCCGGTGACCAGCGCGATCGTCGCTTCGCTCATGCGGTCGATCCTGTCCGCGCGGCACCGGGGCGACCAACACCGTCTGGGTGCTCGGTGATACCCCCCGGGTATCAGCGCGGGTACGGTGGCGGGATGGAGACCCGGGAGCTGCGCTACTTCGTCGCGGTCGCCGAGGAGCTGCACTTCGGGCGGGCCGCGCGCCGCCTCGGCATCGCGCAGCCGCCGCTGTCGCGGGCGATCCGGCAGCTCGAACGGCGGCTCGGGGTCACCCTGCTGGACCGCAACAGCCGGGGCGTCACCCTGACCCGGGCCGGGTCGGTGCTGCTGATCGAGGGTCGGGCGGCCATCGACGCGGTCGAGGCCGCCGACCGCCGTACCCGGCGCGCCGCCCGTGTCGCGTCCGGCGAGCCCGGCCTGGTCCTGGTCACCAAGGCCGGCACGGGCGGCGAACTGCTGCCGAAGCTGCTCGACGCGTACGCCGCCGAGCCCGACGCGGTCAGCGTGGAGGTGCTGCTCTGCGGCATCGGCGAGCAGGAGCGCCTGCTACGCGACGGGCGGGCCGACGTGGCGCTGCTGCACCGGCCCTTCGACTCGGTGACCGGTTTCGACGCCGAGGAGCTGCGCACCGAGCAGCAGGTCCTGGTCCTGCCGGTCGGGCATCCGCTGACCAGCCGGGCGGAGCTGCGGCGGGCCGAGGTCGAAGCGCTGCTCGACCTGCCGCTGCCGCGCTGGCCCCACCACGACGGCAGCTACCCGGACGGGCCGGGCCCCCAGGTGCGGGACCACGCACAGCTCTACCAGCTGATCGCCCTGGGCAGGGCGGCGGCGGTGCTGCCGGAGTCGTGCCGGACCTATCTGCGGAACGACCTCGCCACCGTGCTCGTCTCCGACGCCCCGACGGTGACCACGGTGATCGCCTGGCCCCCGCACAGCCGGTCCCTCGCCGTCGCCGGGCTGGTGCGGGCCGCCACCCGCCTCTGATCCGACGGGCTCCGCCCGCCGTCGCAGTAGTCTGACGGGCGGAGACCGACGGCGGGAGAAGGCATGGCATCGGGGCGGGTGCTGGTGATCGGTCTCGATCCGGTCCGGATTCCGGGCTGGGATCCCACCCCGGTCGTGGCGGCCATCGCACGCGGCCAGGCCCGGTTCGAGGCGTACGGCATCGAGGCCGACCTGTGCCTGGTCGCCCCCGACGACAACCCCGAGGCGGCGGTCGTCGCGGCACTGACCCGGCAGGACTACGCCTGCGTGGTGGTCGGCGGCGGCATCCGCAAGCACGAGCCGCTGCTCCCGCTCTTCGAGCAGCTGGTCAACCTGGTGCGGCAGCACGCTCCCGGGGCGGCCATCGCCTTCAACAGCACCCCGGACGACACCGCCGACGCCGCGCTGCGCTGGCTGCGGTAGGCGGCCGAAAAGATCACGCGCGCCGGTCGGCGCTTGGGTAGCGTGCCGGACGTGATCGAGTTCGTCGAGCGACACACCGTGCTCTCCGTCGTGGTCGGGTCGCGGGCGTACGGGCTGCACGGCCCGGACTCCGACCACGACCGGCGGGGCGTGTTCGTCGCGCCCACCCGGGCGTTCTGGCGCCTGGACAAGCCGCCCACCCACCTCGACGGGCCGGCGGCCGAGCAGTTCTCCTGGGAGTTCGAACGGCTCTGCGTGCTCGCCCTGCAGGGCAACCCGACCGTGCTGGAGGTGCTCTGGTCCCCGCTGGTCGAGACGGTCACCGCCGACGGCGAGGAGCTGCGGGCCAACCGGCGGGCGTTCCTGTCCCGGCGGGTGGCCGAGACGTACGGCGGCTATGCCCGCGAACAGCTCGCCCGGGTGACCGCCCGCCGCGAGCGGACCGGCGAGACCAACCACAAGCAGGCCATGCACATGATCCGGCTGCTCTTCGCCGGGGCGCACGTGCTGCGCACCGGGGAGGTGCTGGTCGACGTGCGGCACCTGCGCGACCGGCTGCTCGCGGTGCGCGGCGGCGAGCTGCCCTGGGACGCGGTCACCGGCTGGGCTTCGGAGCTGCTCGCCGAGCTGGCCGAGGCGGCCGCCACCACCGCACTGCCCGAGCTGCCCGACCGGGCCGCCGTGGACCGGCTGCTCACCGCCGTACGGGAGAGGAACCTGCCGTGACCACCGAGGTGCCGGCTGAACCGGCGCACCTCGTTCCCCATTTACGCAGCTCCCGGCCTCGGCCAGCGATTCTGCGTCACGACCCGGGTCTTGCCGCAAGCCCCCCGGTGCGCAAAACGTTAGAAGTGGCGGGAGGTCGCCTCCCGAATCCGGTTCGCCTCGCGCCGCTTCATCGCGTACTCGAGCAGCGTGATCAGCACCTGCTTGGCCGACTCCCGCTCCCGCGCGTCACACAGCAGCACCGGTACGCCCGGATCCAGGTCGAGCGCCACCTGCACCTCATCCAGCCGGTACCGTCGGGTGTCGTCGAAGCAGTTCACCGCCACCACGAACGGCGTGCCGCGGCCCTCGAAGTAGTCGATCGAGGGGAAACAGTCGGCCAGCCGACGGGTGTCGGCGAGCACCACCGCACCGAGCGCGCCCAGCGCCAGCTCGTCCCAGACGAACCAGAACCGGTCCTGCCCCGGCGTGCCGAACAGGTAGAGCACCAGGTCGTCGCCGAGGGTGATCCGGCCGAAGTCCATCGCCACCGTGGTGGTCGACTTCTGCTCCACTCCGGACAGGTCGTCGACGCCGATGCCGTTCTCGGTCAGCACCTCCTCGGTGCGCAGCGGCCGGGTCTCGCTGACCGCGGCCACCAGGGTGGTCTTCCCGGCGCCGAACCCGCCCGCCACCAGGACCTTGAGCGCGGTGGGCACCGACGCGACGCCGGCCGTCCGCTCAGAGCGCGCGAAGTCCATCGATCACCGCCTCGAAGATGCTCTCGTCGGTCAACGCGCCGCCCGCGCCCGGCTCCCGCACCCGGACCAGGCCCCGCTCGACCAGGTCACCCAGCAGCACCCGGACCGCACCGACCGGCAGGTCCAGCCGGGCGGAGACCTCCGCCACCGACTGCACCCGCTGGCAGAGCGCCACGATCGCCACGTGCTCCGGCCCCAGGCCGGCCGCCTCGCCGACCTCCGGGACGGTCGCGGTGACCAGGGAGATCAGGTCGAAGGTGCCGGCGGCCGGGCGGGCCCGGCCCCGGGTGACCGCGTACGGGCGCACCACCGGACCGGCGTGGTCGTCGACCCACCGCTCGTGGGCGGTGTCGCCCTCGCCCGCCATCGTCGCTACTTCCCGCCGACCGGCTCGTCGGGCAGCCGGCCCGGCGAGGCGACGTACCGGCCCACCCGGGTCACCAGCATCGCCATCTCGTACGCGATCAGGCCGACGTCGGCGTCCTCGCCGGCCAGCACGGCCAGGCAGGCGTTGCGGCCGGCCGCGGTGACGAACAGGAAGGACGACTCCATCTCGATGATGGTCTGCCGGACCTCGCCGCCGGCGAACCGCTTGCCGGCGCCCCGGGCGAGGCTCTGGATGCCCGCCGCCATCGCGGCCAGGTGCTCGCCGTCGTCCCGGCCGAGCCCACTCGACGAGGCCATCATCAGCCCGTCGGTGGAGAGCGCGACCGCGTGATCGGCGTGCTGCACCCGGCCGATCAGATCGTTCAACAACCACGCCAGGTCGGCGCTCGTCGCCGTCTGCTGCCCCACTCGTCGCCCTCTTCCCCGGCTGGTGTCGCCGTCCTCGTCGCCGTCGTACGGTGTGGTACCCGTCAGGCGGGCGGCGTATCGTCCCCGGCCCGCTCACCGGGCTCCCGACCGGCCGCCTCGCGGCGACCCCGCCGGGTGCCCGCCTGGTACGCACTCATCATCCGGCGTACCTGCTCCGGCGCGCGCCGTAGCGGCGCGTCCGATCCGGCCTCGGCCGGCTCGTCCCGCAACTGCGGGGCGAGGCTCGCCTGCCGGACCCGCACGGGCAGGCCGGCGCCGGTCACCCCGCCGTCCAGAGTAGGTGGCGACCCCTGCGCTCCGCTTGCCGGTCGCACCGAGGGGTCCACCGGCGGTGGCTCCGGCGACGGTACGGCCCGGGCGGGCAAGCCCTCCGGGTCCGGCGTCGGCGGCCGCGCCGCGGCGGGGCGGGTGCGCCGGCGCGAGGGCAGACCGGCCGGGGTCAACGGCGGCGCCGGCTTCTCACCCGGGCCGGCGGCGGCCGGGGACGGCGCGGATGCCTCACCGACCGGCGGCGCGGCGGCGGCGCGGCTCGGCAAGGCGACGGCCCGGGTCGGCGCGGGCTGGTCGGCGGTGGGAACCGGCGGGGCGGCCTGCGGGCGGGGCGGCGCGGCGGCCACCGCCCGGTCACCGTCCACGGGGTACGGACCCGGCGCGCCCAGTCCGACCGGGAAACCGCCGGACGGGCTCGGATCGCCGGTCTCCACCAGCTCGCTCGGGATCAGCACGACGGCGGTGATCCCGCCGTGCGGGGACTCCCGCAGCCGCACCTGGACGCCGTGCCGCTCGGTCAGCCGGCTCACCACGTACAGGCCGAGCCGGGCGGCGTCGGCCAGGTTCAGCTCGGACCGGTCGACGATCCGGGCGTTCGCGGCGACCAGGTCCTCCTCGGCCATGCCCAGGCCGCGATCGGAGACCTCCAGGGCGAACCCGTTCGCCACCGGCTCACCGCGCACCTCGACGGTGGTGTGCGGAGGCGAGAAGGACAGCCCGTTCTCGATCAGCTCGGCGAGCAGGTGGATGACGTCGCCGACCGCCCGGCCGGCCAGCGACACCGGCCCGAGCGGCAGCACGTCGACCCGGGTGTAGTCCTCGACCTCGGCCACCGCGCCCCGGACCACGTCCACCATGGGCACCGAGCGACGCCAGGCCCGGCCGGGGGTCGCGCCGGAGAGCACGATCAGGTTCTCCGCGTTGCGCCGCATCCGGGTGGCCAGGTGGTCCACCCGGAACAGGTCCGCCAGCTCGTCGGCGTCCTGCTCCCGCCGCTCCATCGCGTCCAGCAGGGCGAGTTGCCGGTGCACCAGGGCCTGGGTGCGCCGGGCCAGGCTGAGGAACACCCCGCGCACGTTGCGGCGCAGCGCCGCCTGCTCCACGGCGGTCCGGACGGCGGTCTCCTGCACGGCGTCGAACGCCCGGCCGACCTGGCCCACCTCGTCGTCGCCGAGGTCCAGCGGCGGGACCTCGCGGGCCACGTCCACCTTCTCGCCCCGGCCGAGCCGGTCGACCACGTCGGGCAGCCGCTCGTCGGCCAGCCGCTGCGCCGCGTCCCGCAGCCGTTCCAGCCGGCGGACCAGGGTGCGGGCGGTGGTGACCGACACGACGACCGAGGCGATCACGGCGAGCAGGCCGAGGCCGGCGGCGAGCACCAATCGGACGATGACCCCCACCGCCACCGGCGCCGCCCGGTCGATCAGCGCGTCACCGACCGCCCCGCCGAACTGCTCCTGCGCCGCCAGCGCCGGGCCCACCGCCGCCTGCCACTCCCGCGCGCTCACCGGCGGCGCGGCGTCGGCCCGGGACTGCTGCACGATCCGGTCCTCCACCGCGCGCAGCCGGGTGAACGGCTCCGCGGCGACCAGTTGCCCGTAGCGGGACTGGTCGGCGGCGGGCAGCTCGGCCACCGCCGCGGCGCCGAGGTACCGCTGCGCGCCGACCAGCTGGGCGAACCGGCCGTGCTCCGGGTCGGTCAGCCGACCCGCGGCGAGCGCGCCGCTGAGCAGGGCGTCCTGTTGGGACATCAGCTCGCGTACCTGGTAGACGTCAACCAGCGCGGCGCTCTGCGCGGCGATCCTGGGGTCGTCGAGCCGGCCGAGCGCGCGGTACATCCACAGCATCTCGGTGACCACCGAGGTGTAGGCGTCGGCGGCCCGGGCCCGGTCGAGCCGGCCGGCAGCCACCGACTGCCGGACGTCGTCGAGCCCGTCCAGGCCGGTCAGCACCGCGTCGATCCGTTCCCGGGTCTCGTCGCTGGTGGCCAGCCGCGCCTGCCAGCCGCCCACCGAGGCCCGGAACGCCTCGACCGCCCGGCCGGTGCGCGCCGCCTGCGCGGTCAGCTCGGCGCGTTCCCGGTCCTGCGGGCGCCCCAGGTACGTGGTGGCCAGCCGGCGCTCCGTCTGCAACGCGGTGACCAGCGGCTCGCCGGGCTCGGCGACCCTACTGTCCAGGGTCTGCACCCAGAGCAGGTTGAACCCGTCCCGTACGGTGACCCACGCGGCGAAGGACCAGAGCGCGACCAGCGACGCCAGCAGGGCGATGACCTTGGTACGCAGGCGGGCGCTGCCGGAACCCATCACACCGTCCCCGGATCGTGGCCGCCGGACGCCGGCGGCGTCGCGACGGATCGAACCCGGCGCACGCTAGCAGCCGCCGCGGCGATCACTCAACCTTCACCGACTCGCGCGGCGGGCGTGGCCGGCCGTGGCCGCCGGCGGCGACGGCGCTCCGGCGGAGGTGAATCCGGGCGGGACCGGCCACCCTGTGCCAGGCTCAGGGGCATGGACGACAAGACCATTCTGCACCGCATCTCCGAGCTGGTCGACGAGGAGCACCGGCTCCGCTCGGAGGCCCAGACCCACGAGGCGGGGACCGAGGGCGAGGCCAAGGAGCGGCTGCGCGCCCTGGAGGAGTCCCTCGACCAGTGCTGGGACCTGCTGCGCCGCCGCCGGGCGGCCCGGCAGGCGCACGGCGACCCGGACGCCCAGGGCGAGCGCCCGCTCTCCGAGGTCGAGCGCTACCTGCAGTAGCGGCAGCCGTAACGGCCGGCGCCCCGGGAGCCCGTACGGCCCCCGGGGCGCCGTCCGCCGTACGTCAGCGGAGGCCCGCGGCCCGCAGCAGCGCCCCGGTCAGCTCGTCCGGGTCGGCCGCCTCCGGTGGCAGCCCGCGGGCGGCGAACCATGTCGCCACCACCCGCACGTCCCGGGCCAGGAACTCCGGCCCCTGCGGGTTGGCCACCACGTCGACCACCTGCGGCAGGTCGATCACGACCAGCCGGCCGGCGTGCACCAGCAGGTTGTACGGGGACAGGTCGCCGTGGGCGTACCCGGCCCGGGCGAGCACCAGCAACGCGTCGACCAGCTGCTCCCACAGCGAGCGCAGCTCGCCGGGCTCGGGCCGCAGCTGGGCCAGCCGGGGCGCGGCGGTGCCCTCGTCGTGGTCGCCGACGAACTCGAGCATGAGCTCGGTGCCGATCAGCTGCACCGGGTACGGCACCGCGATCCGGCCCGAGTCGGCGCCGATCTCCCAGAGCCGGGCGAGCGCGGCGAACTCCGCCGCGGCCCACTGGCCGGCGATCAGCTGCCGGCCGAAGGCCGTTCGGCCGGCCATCGCCCGGTTCTCCCGGGAACGCCGGACCCGGCGGCCCTCCAGGTAGCCGGCGTCCCGGTGGAAGAGCCGGTGCTCGGGGTCCCGGTAGCGCTTGACGGCCAGCAGGCAGGACCGGTCGGTGCCGGGCACCGACCGGCGGACGAGGTGGACGTCCGCCTCCTTGCCGGTCTTCAGCACACCGAGCTCGGTGTCCCGGGCGGCCAGCTCGGTGACCAGCCAGTCCGGGTGTGGTGCGGGCCCGTGCACCGCAGCGTCCCAGGAGGACCAGGGGTCCTGCTCGGCGGCGTCGGTGTCGGGCTCGGCGAGGGCGGGCTCGGCGGCCCGGCCACGCCTCAGGAAGTGTGGTTCGTCGTCGTCGAAGCGGTTCTTGCCACGGCGCCGCGGCGCCGGGAGGTCGTGTTCGCGCACGGTGTGGGTGATCCCTTGATCGAGGCTGGTGGGGGCAGGTGGTACGACCCTGCGAAAACGGCCATGACCGACCCCCTCTCCTCGACCGGGCACCGCCCGGCTGCGCGTCCGCGCCGGCCCATGCTGGCGCTCGCCCCGACCTCGGGGCAACCCATTTACCGCGGCTCAGCCCTCACGGCGGCTCAGCCGCCGAGCACGGTGGCCACCGCGGCGATCAGCGAGTCGACCGTCCGGGTCGGCGCGAACCGGGTGTCCGTCCAGCTCCGCCCCCGGTGCAGCCAGACGCTGGGCAGGCCGACCGCGGCGGCCCCACCGATGTCCGCCTCGGGGCTGTCCCCCACCACCCAGGCGCCGCGCAGCGACATCCGGGCCCGCTGGGCGGCGAGCGCGAAGATCCGCGGGTTGGGCTTGCTGACCCCGGCCTCCTCGGAGATCACCCAGGCGGCGATGTACCGGTCCAGCCCGGTGCCCCTGATCTTGGCGTCCTGCTGGCGGACGGAGCCGTTGGTGACCACCACCGGCACCCAGCCGGCGTCGTCGGCGATCCGTAGGGCGCAGGCGACCAGCGGGTCCAGCCGGGTGTTCTCGACCACCCCGTCGTGCAGCTCGTCGACCAGGTCGATGGAGGGGATGCGCAGCCCGTACCGGTCGCGTACGGCGTCCGCGATGTCCCACCGGTCGGTCAGCCCGTCGGCGTCGATGGACAACAGCCAGTCGATGTCGGTGGGCGGCGCGCCGATGCTGTCCAGGAACTGCTGCGCCCAGGCACGGAACGGGCCCGCCCGGTCGAGCAGGGTGTTGTCCAGGTCCAGCAGGAGCAGCGGCACTCGGGCACCTTACGGGAGTGGGTTTCGCCGTCGGCAGGGCCGAGTGGCCCGCCGACGTCCGTCGGGTCGGCGGCACCGTTCGGTGGAGCCGCTGGTCGGTGGGCCGGCCGGGGGCGCGGCGCCCGTCGGGCGATGGCCCGCCGGCGGGTACGACTGCGGCGCGACGGCAACCGTGTGTCCGGCGACCCGGTGGACCGCCCGGGCGGCCGTCGCCGCGCACCCCGGGGGGTCGTAGGGGAGAGGCGGGGCCGCGACGGGAGGTGGGGTGGACGGCGAACGGGGAGGAGTGACCGGGTGCGTCGTCACCGGCCGATCCTAACCGGACCGGCCGGCCGATCCTGCCCGCGCGACGACCGCCAAATCCCAAGCCGTACGTACGGTTTGCCTATCGTGGGACCAGCTGGAACGATCGACCCGTGCCCAGAGTAAGTCAGGACCAGCTCGACGCGCGCCGGCAGGAGATCCTCGGCGCCGCGCGGGCGTGTTTCGCGCGGCACGGCTACGAGGGGGCCACGGTCCGCCGGTTGGAGGAGGCCACCGGGCTGTCCCGGGGCGCGATCTTCCACCACTTCCGGGACAAGGACTCGCTCTTCCTCGCCGTCGCCGAGGACGATGCGGCGGCCATGGTGGCGACGGTGGCCGAAAACGGTCTGGTGCAGGTGATGCGGGACCTGCTGGCTCGGGCGATGTCCCCGGACACCACCGGTTGGCTGGGCAGCCAGCTGGAGGTCTCCCGGCGGTTGCGCACCGACCCGGCGTTCGCCCGGCGCTGGGCGGAACGCTCCGCCGCCATCGCCCAGGCCACCCGGGACCGGCTCGTGCGGCAGCGCGACGCGGGGGTGCTCCGCGAGGACGTACCGATCGACGTGCTGGCCCAGTTCCTCGAGCTGGCGTACGACGGGCTGGTGCTGCACCTGGCGATGGGCCGGCCGGCCGGCGACCTCGGGCCGGTGCTCGACCTGGTCGAGGAGGCCGTGCGCCGGCGCTGAACGGGTGGTCGCCCGGCGGCACGTCTCGGGTTGGTAACTCGGGCCGGCCGGGGGTCGACCGGTGGCGGTGCGGCTCCACAATGGGCTCACCCCTGCCGAGAGGAGCCTCGATGATCCCGCTGGCCGCGCCCGGCGACACCTGGGGTGTCCCCGGACCCACGTTTCTCAAGGTCTACCTCCTGGTGGCCGTGGTGGCCCTGGTCGGCGCGGTCCTGCACCGCCGCGCGGTGCTCGCCGGCCCGGATCGGCCCGGCGGCGACCAGCTCGGCCCCCAGCAGGTCGCCTACCTCAACGGCGGCGACCAGTTGGCGGTCTGGTCCGCGCTCGGCGGCCTGCGCAGCGCCGGCGCCGTCGACGTCGGCCCCGACCGCCGGCTCGCCGCCGGCGGACCGCTGCCGACCGGGGTCACGCCGCTCGACCAGGCGATCCACCACGCCGCCGGCCGCCGGCTGTCGGCCCGCGAGCTGCGCCGGGACGAGTGGGTGGCCCGCGCGCTGGTCGAGCTGCGGCAGGGCCTGGAGCAGCGCGGGATGCTGCTCGACACGGACTCCCGGCGGGCGCTGCGCCGGGTGACCTGGCTGCCGCTCGCGGTGCTGGCCGTGGGCGTGTTGCGCCTGGTCGCCGGGATCGGCAACGGCCGCCCGGTGGGCTGGCTGGTGCTCACCCTGATCCCGCTGGGCATCGGGTACGCCCTGCTCGCGCGGGTGCCCCGACGCACTCGGGCGGCCGACACCGCGCTGGCCGGGGTGCGCCGCAGCAACGTCCACCTGGCCCCCGCCTCCGCCCCGGCGTACGCCACCTACGGCGCGGCCGGCGCGGCGATGGGCGTGGCGCTGTACGGCACGGCATCGCTCTGGGCGTTCGATCCCGGCTTCGCCGAGCAGGCGGAGATCCAGCGGCAGGCGATCGCCAGCGGCGGGGGCTGGAGTTCCGGCGGCGGCAGCGGCGGCACGTCCTGCGGCGGTGGCTCGTCCTCCTGTGGCGGCGGTAGCTCCTGCGGCGGTGGGGGCTGCGGCGGCGGGTGCGGCGGATGACCGGGCCGGCGGGAATCGGCATCGGTTGGCGGCCGGAGATCTCCGGGTTCGTCGCCGAGCTGCCCGGGCTGCGCTTCGTCGAGGTGGTGGCCGAGACCCTCGCCCCGACCGGGCCGCTGCCGGCCGGGCTGGCGGCCCTGCGGGAGCGCGGGGTGACCGTCGTACCGCACGGGGTGCGGCTCTCCCTGGGCGGCGCGGAACCGGTCGACCCGACCCGGGTGGCCCAGCTGGCGCAGGTGGCCGAGCTGGTCGACGCGCCGCTGGTCAGCGAGCACATCGCGTTCGTCCGGGCCGGCGGCCTGGAGGCCGGTCACCTGCTGCCGCTGCCGCGCAGCCGTGAGGCGGTGGCCGCGGTGGTCGCGAACGTCCGCCGGGCGCAGGCGCAGCTGCCCGTCCCGCTGGCCCTGGAACCGATCGCGGCACTGTTCGACTGGCCGGACGACGAGCTCGACGAGGTCGACTTCCTCACCGAGATCCTCGACGCGACCGGGGCGACCCTGCTGCTGGACGTGGCGAACGTGCACGCCAACGCCCGCAACCGGGGCGGCGACCCACTGGCCCTGCTCGACCGGCTGCCGCTGGAGCGGGTCGCCTACGTGCACGTCGCCGGTGGCGCCGAGCGGGGCGGCTACTACCACGACACGCACACCGACCCGGTGCCGCCCGAGGTGCTCGACCTGGTGGGTGAGCTGTGCGCCCGGGGCCGGCCGCCGGCGCTGCTGCTGGAGCGCGACGGTGACTACCCGCCCGCGCCGGCGCTGCGGGCGGAGCTGGACGCGCTCGCCGCCGCCTCGGGCTTCCCGGTGGTCACGTGACCGGGACCGGTCCCGGCGACCCGCGGTCGGGGCTCGCCGCCCGGCAGGCCGCGCTGGTCGGCGCGCTGGTCGCGGGCGCGCCGACGCCGCCCGGCTTCGCGCCCGGCCCGGTCGACGCCGCCCGCGCGGCGCTGCTGGGCAAGCGAGCCGGCGACGTCGCCCGGCACTGGCCGCTGCTCGCCGCCGGCCTGGGCGACGCCTGGTGGGACACCTTCCGGGCGTTCGCCGCGGGCCGACCCACCGCGGGCTCGCTGCGCGACGGCTGGGACCTGGCCCGTGCGCTGCGGGCGGCCGGGACGCTGCCGCCGCTGGGCGCCGACGAGCTGGCGGTCCGCGAGGCGGGCAGCCGCTACGACGGCCGGCACCCGCCACGACCACGGCGGCTGCCGGCCGTGACCCGGGCCGGCGACGCCGTCGCGGTGCAGCTCGCCGGGCGGGTACGCCTGCTGCGCCCGGCCCGCCGCTGAGCCACCCGCCCATCGGCGCGAGACGTCCGTCCGGCAGGATCGCGGGTATGGATCTGGGACTGACCGACCGGGTGTACGTGCTGACCGGCGCCTCCCGGGGGCTGGGCTTCGCCACCGCCGAGTGCCTGGTCGCCGACGGCGCCCGGGTGGTCGTCTCGGCGCGCGACCCGCAGCGGGTGGCCGAGGCCGTCGAGCGGCTGGGCGGCCCGACGCACGCGGTGGGGATCGCCGCCGACCTGGTCGACCCGGGTACACCGGAACGCCTGGTGGCGGCGGCCCGCGAGCAGTTCGGGCGGCTGGACGGCGCACTGGTGTCGGTCGGCGGCCCACCGCGCGGCACCGCGGCCGGGGCGACCGACGCCCAGTGGCGGGAGTCCTTCGAGACCGTCTTCCTCGGCACCGTGCGGACGGCCCGGACGGTGGCCGCCGCGCTCACCGCCGGCGGCGCGGTCGGTCTGGTGCTGTCCACCTCCGCGCGCAGTCCGCTGCCCGGGCTCGGCATCTCCAACGGGCTGCGCCCCGGCCTCGCCGGGGTGGCGAAGGACATGGCCGACGAGTACGGCCCGCGCGGCGTACGGGTGCTGGGGCTGCTGCCCGGGCGGATCCTGACCGACCGTAACCGGGAGCTGTTCGCCGCCACCGGCGACGCCGAGGCGGCCCGGGTCGAGGCGGAGGCCGGCATCCCGCTACGCCGGGTCGGCGAGCCGGCCGAGTTCGGTCGGGTCGCCGCCTTCCTGCTCTCCCCCGCCGCCGGCTACGTCACCGGGATCACCGTGCCGGTCGACGGCGGCGCGACCCGCGGCCTGTGACCGGCGCCGACGCACCGCCACCGCGGGACGCCGTCACCGGACGGCGGGCCGCCGCCGCGCCCAAGGGCCCGGGCACCCACGACGCGTCCGCCGCCCGGCGGGGCGACCGAGACGCGACGGCGCGGGCCGGCCGGCCGACGCGGGAGGAGCTGGCCGCGGCGGCCGACCGGACCATCCCGGACGTCCTCGCGCCCGGGCTGGACGTGCTCTTCGTCGGGATCAACCCCGGGCTGTGGTCGGCGGCGACCGGCCGGCACTTCGCCCGACCGGGCAACCGGTTCTGGCCGGCGCTGCACCGCGGCGGCTTCACCCCGCGCCTGCTACGCCCCGACGAGCAGGACCTGCTGCCCGCCCTCGGCCTGGGCATCACCAACATGGTGGCGCGGGCCAGCGCCCGGGCCGACGAGCTGACCCCCGCCGAGCTGCTCGCCGGGGCGCAGCTGCTGGCCGGCAAGGTGGCCGGGTACCGCCCCGCCTGGGTGGCGGTGGTGGGGGTGACCGCGTACCGGATCGGGTTCGCCCGGCCGAAGGCCGGCTTCGGGCCGCAGCCGGAGCTGCTGGCCGACGCGCGGCTGTGGGTGCTGCCCAATCCCAGCGGGCTGAACGCGCACTTCACCCCGGAGACGCTCGGCGCCGCCTTCGCCGAGCTGCGGGCCGCCGTGCGGGCCGGCACGGCCGGTGCCACCGTGGAGGCATGACCGTACCGCCGGAGCCGGACTGCTGGCTGCACCCCGACGTCGAGGTGCGCGCCTCGATCATCGCCGGGAGCGGGCTGTTCGCCGCGGCGCCGCTGCCGGCCGGGACCGTGGTGTCCCGGCTCGGCGGGCGCCTGGTGTCGACCGACGAGCTGCGGAAGGCCCTGTCCACCGCGGCCGGCGACCCGGGCCGGCCGTACGTGGACACCGTCATGATCGACGAGGCCGTCCACCTGCTGCTGCCGCCGCGCCGACCGAACGGGTACGGCAACCACGGCTGCGACCCGAACCTGTGGTGGACCGGCCCGTACGCGCTGTCCACCCGGCGGGACGTCGCAGCCGGCGAGGAGCTGACCAACGACTACGCCACCAGCACCGGCGACCCGGGGTTCGTGCTGACGTGCGACTGCGGCTCACCGCGGTGCCGGCGCACGGTCACCGGGAACGACTGGCGGCTGGCGGAGCTGCGCGGGCGCTACGGCGAGCACTGGGTGCCCGGGCTGCTGGCCCGGATCCGCACCTCCTCGGGATGACGCGGGTCCTCGGCACGATCGGTCGGTCGGCGCGGCGGGTGGCACGCCCCCGCTCGTCGCGGACGGCGACGCCGCACCAGGCAGGGCCGTACGCCGTCGCCCCACCGACGGTCAGTCGGTCACCCGGGCGACGAACCCGGCCAGGTTCGCCACGGTCCGCTGGATCTTCTCCTCCTCGGTGAGCGACTCGTGCAGCCGCGCCCCGGCGCCCGCCTGCTTCTTACCCCGGACGTACAGCGAGCAGGCGAGGTCGCTGCAGAGGTAGGTGCCGACCGAGTTGCCCTGCTGCCCGGCCTTGCCCGCCTTCGGCGCGACCATCAGCGAGACGCCGCCGGTGTGGGTGGTCAGGCACATCGAGCACATGCCGCGCCGCGGTTGCGCGGCGGTGGGGCTGGGGCAGCGCAGTGCGATGCCGGTGGGGCGGTCGCCCAGCTCGGCGACGAGGTAGGCGCGCTGCGGCGCCTGCGGGTCTCGCCAGCCGAGGAAGTCCAGCTCGGCCCAGGGCCGCTCGGCGAGGTCGCGCGGGACGAAGAGGCGCTTCGCCTCCCCCTTGGTGCAGTTCACGAACGCGGTACGGATCTCAGACTCGGTCAGTGACCTCATGAAGGCCACGGTAATTTGCCTAAAGCCTTTAGGCAAAGTCATTATGGGTTAGCTCATACGACAGGAGGGTCATGGCACGCGTAGGTCTGACTCCGGAACGCCTGACGCTGGCCGGGGCGGAGCTGGCCGACGAGGTCGGCCTCGACCAGGTCACCGTGTCGGCGCTGGCCCGGCGGTTCGACGTCAAGGTCGCCAGCCTCTACTCGCACGTCCGGAACTCCCAGGACCTCAAGACCCGGATCTCACTGCTCGCGCTCGAGGAGTTGGCCGCGCGGGCCGCCGACGCCGTGGCCGGACGGTCCGGCAAGGACGCCCTGACCGCGCTCGGCAACGTCTACCGCGACTACGCGCGGGAGCACCCCGGCCGGTACGCCGCGACCGGGGTCCGGCTCGACCAAGAGGCCGCGGCCGCCAGCGCCGGCGGACGGCACGCCCGGATGACGCGCGCGATCCTGCGCGGCTACGACCTCACCGAGCCGGACCAGACGCACGCCGTCCGGTTGCTGGGCAGCACCTTCCACGGGTACATCAGCCTGGAGATGGGCGGCGGATTCAGCCACAGCGCCCCGGACACCGAGGAGACCTGGGCCCGGATCCTGGACGCCCTCGACGCCCTGCTGCGCAACTGGCCGCGCGCCGCCCCGGACGAACGGCGTTGATCCCGAGCCGATCACGGTCAGTTGGCCGCGGCGGGCGGCATGGCCTCCTGGGCGACGTACGTGCCCATCGGCACCGTGGTGATGATCGGCTCGGGCTCGATGGCGTCCGCGTACGGGGCGGGCGAGTCCGCGACGGCGAACTGGGTGCGGTACAGCTCCGCGTAGAGGCCGCCGACGGCGACCAGCTCGTCGTGCCGGCCGCGCTCCACGATCCGCCCGTCGTCGAGGACGAGGATCTGGTCGGCGTCCCGCACGGTGGAGAGCCGGTGCGCGATGACCAGCGCGGTACGCCCGGTCAGCGCCACCGCCAGCGCCCGCTGCACCGCCGCCTCGCTCTCCGAGTCGAGGTGCGCGGTGGCCTCGTCGAGGATCACGATCGACGGCGCCTTGAGCAGCAGCCGGGCGATCGCGATGCGCTGCTTCTCGCCGCCGGAGAAGCGGTAGCCGCGCTCACCGACCATGGTCTCCAGACCGTCCGGCAGCGAGCGCACCAGGTCGCCGATCTGCGCGCCGGCCAGCGCGGCCCAGATCTCGTCGTCGGTGGCGTCCGGCTTGGCGTAGCGGAGGTTCTCGGCGATCGTCTCGTGGAACAGGTGCGAATCCTGGGTGACCACGCCGATCTCGTCGCGCAGCGAGGCGAGGGTGGCGTCCCGGACGTCGACCCCGCCGACGCGTACCTCGCCGTCGCTGACGTCGTAGATCCGGGAGATCAGCATGGACAGCGTCGACTTGCCCGCGCCGGACGGCCCGACCAGGGCGACCATCTGACCCGGCTCAACGGTGAACGAGACGCCCTTGAGCACCGGCTCGTTGACCGTACGGTCCAGCGTGGCGACCTCCTCCAGCGAGGCCAGGGAGACCTCGGAGGCGGCCGGGTAGCGGAACCGGACGTCGTGGAACTCGACCCGGGCGGCGCCGCGTGGCACCGGGACCGCGCCGGGCTTCTCCTGGATGCCGGGGCGCAGGTCGAGCACCTCGAAGACCCGGTCGAAGGAGACCAGCGCGCTCATCACGTCGACCCGGACGTTGGACAGCGCGGTGAGCGGGCCGTAGAGGCGGGTGAGCAGCAGCGCGAGCGTCACCACGGTGCCGGCGCTGACGCCGCCGGTGACCGCCAGCCAGCCGCCGAGCCCGTAGGTCAGCGCCTGGGCCAGCGAGGCGACCAGCAGCATCGCCACGAAGAAGGTGCGCGAGTACATCGCGGACTGGATGCCGATGTCACGGACCCGCTCGGCCCGGCCGGCGAACCGGCGGGCCTCGACCTCGGGCGCGCCGAAGAGCTTGACCAGCAGCGCCCCGGACACCCCGAACCGCTCGGTCATGGTCGCGTTCATCTTGGCGTCGAGGTTGTACGACTCCCGGGTGATCTCGGCCAGCCGCTTGCCGACCCGGCGGGCCGGGATGATGAAGATCGGCAGCATGACCAGCGACAGGGTGGTGATCTGCCAGGAGAGGGTGAACATCACCCCGGCGGTGAGCACCAGCTGGATCACGTTGCTGACCACGCCGGACAGGGTGGAGGTGAACGCCCGCTGGGCGCCCATCACGTCGTTGTTGAGCCGGCTGACCAGCGCCCCGGTCTGGGTGCGGGTGAAGAACTGCAGCGGCATCCGCTGGACATGGTCGTAGACCCGGGTGCGCAGGTCGAGGATGATCCCCTCGCCGATCCGGGCCGAATACCACCGCTGGGCCAGCGAGAACAGCGCGTCGGCGACGGCCAGCGCCGCGATGATCAGCGCCAGCCGGACGATGGTGCCGCCGGCCTCGGTGCCGCCCCGGGTGATCGTGTTGATCACGTCGCCGGCCAGCACCGGGGTGGCCACCCCGATGATCGCCGCGATCACCACGGTGACCAGGAAGACGATGATGTCGCGCCGGTACGGCCGGGCGAAGGCGACGATCCGGCGGGCGGTGCCCCGGGTCAGTTGGTGGCCGGAGACCTCGTCGCGGCTGCGGATCGACCGGAGCATGCTCCACCCGGCCATGCCGCCACCGTGCATCGGGCTGGACATCAGTCACCTCCGGGTCGTGGCAGCGCGCGCCGTCGGGTCAATTCTCCCGACGACTACGACAACCTCGCGAGTAACCCGGGTCTTCCCGAGCGGTCCTTACTATTCTCCCCGGCCGGCCAGGTCGCGCAGCCGGCGGGTCTGCGCCTCGCGCTCGGCGCGCTGCTGCTGCGCGTGGCTGCGGGTGACGGCGCCGGCGATCAGCGCCTTGATCTCCACCACCGCGTCGCGGTTTGCGGCGAGCAGGCCGGCGGTCAGGTCCCGCACCGCGGCGTCCAGCTCGGCGTTCGGCACCACCAGGGTGGCCAGGCCGATCCGGTCGGCCTCGGCGGCGTCCATCCGGCGGCCGGTGGCGCAGATCTCCAGTGCGCGGGAGTAGCCGACCAGCTCGACCAGGCGCCGGGTGCCGGCCAGGTCGGGCACCAGGCCGAGGGTGACCTCGGCCATCGACAGCTTGGCGTCCTCGGCGAGCACCCGCAGGTCGCAGGCCAGGGCGAGCTGGAAGCCGGCGCCGATGGCGTGCCCCTGGACGGCCGCCACCGAGATCACGTCCGGCCGGTGCAGCCAGGTGAAGCCCTGCTGGTACTCCGCGATGCGCTCGGCGCACTCCTGCTCGGGCAGGGTCGCCAGCTCGGCGAAGGAACCCGGGCCGGAGGCGCCGGCCACCGACAGGTCGAGGCCGGCGGAGAAGGCCCGGCCCTCGCCGCGTACCACGACCACCCGGACGTCACCGGGCAGGTCGCGGGAGAAGTCGCTCATCGCCTGCCAGATGGCGGGCGTCTGGGCGTTGAGCACGTCGGGCCGGCACAACGTCACCGTCGCGACCGGCCCGTCGCAGTGGAGGCGCACCCCGGTGGTCTCGGTGGTCACCCGACCCCCCGGAGCGCGGCGCAGAGAAACGACGCCGGTGGGCGGGTCACGCCTTCTTGCGGCGCCGGGCGCCGCCGCGCTGACGCAGCTGCACCCCGGACTCGGTGAGCACCCGGTGGATGAACCCGTAGGAACGGCCGGTCGAGGCCGCCAGCGAACGGATGCTCTCCCCGGCGGTGTACCGCTTTACCAGGTCCTTGGCGAGCGTCTGACGCTCGGCCCCGACGATCCGGCGACCCTTCTCAGTGCTGGTGGCTGTGCCAGTGGCTGCCATGCTGATTCCTCACGTCCCAGACTGTGCGGTTCGGATACGGTCCCACCTATTAGACCGCCTCGAACGATCATGCGCCAGATATCAACTCTTCGCCAACCGACACGCTATGCAGTGTCAGCTTCCCGATCGAGTGATCCTGCCGACCGGCCGACGATGATCCGACGCACCCGGGTGTGGTGCGCCGCCGTCAGGCCAGCTCGACCAGTTCCAGCAGGTCGTCGCTCCAGGCGTCCTCGTCACCGTCGGGCAGCAGGATGGCCCGGTCGGGCTTGAGCGCGAGCACCGCGCCCGGGTCGTGGGTGACCAGCACGATCGCCCCGGGATAGTTGGCGATCGCGTCGAGCACCTGCTCCCGGCTGACCGGGTCGAGGTTGTTCGTCGGCTCGTCCAGCAGCAGCACGTTCGCCCCGGAGCAGACCAGCGTCGACAGGGCCAGCCGGGTCTTCTCCCCGCCGGAGAGCACCCCGGCCGGCTTGTCCACGTCGTCACCGGAGAAGAGGAACGCGCCGAGGATCTTGCGCAGGTCGGTGTCGGACTGCTCGATCGCGGCGGCCCGCATGTTCTCCAGGACCGTGCGCTCGACGTCCAGCGTCTCGTGCTCCTGGGCGTAGTAGCCCAGCCGCAGCCCGTGCCCGGCGTGCACCTCGCCGGTGTCCGGCGGGAGCAGGCCGCCGAGCATCCGCAGCAGGGTGGTCTTGCCGGCGCCGTTGAGCCCGAGGATGGCCACCCGGGAGCCGCGGTCCACCGCCACGTTGACGTCGGTGAAGATCTCCAGCGACCCGTACGACTTGGACAGGCCGCTGGCGGTGAGCGGGGTCTTGCCGCACGGCGCCGGGTTCGGGAAGCGGACCTTCGCCACCTTGTCGGAGACGCGTACCTCCTCCAGGCCGGAGATCAGCTTCTCGGCCCGGCGAGCCATGTTCTGCGCGGCGACGGTCTTGGTGGCCTTGGCCCGCATCTTGTCCGCCTGGGCCATCAGCGCGCCGGCCTTCTTCTCGGCGTTGGCCCGCTCCCGGCGGCGGCGCCGCTCGTCGGTCTCCCGCGCCTCCAGGTACGCCTTCCAGCCCAGGTTGTAGACGTCCACCACGGACCGGGTGGCGTCCAGGAACCAGACCTTGTTGACCACCGACTCCAGCAGCGAGCCGTCGTGGGAGATCACGATCAGGCCGCCCTTGTGGTTGGCCAGGAAGCCGCGCAGCCAGGTGATCGAGTCGGCGTCCAGGTGGTTGGTCGGCTCGTCGAGCAGCAGGATGCCGCCGCCGTTCTCGCCGGCGTCGCGGAACAGGATCCGGGCCAGCTCGATGCGGCGGCGCTGACCGCCGGAGAGGGTGCCGATGGTCTGCGCGAGGGCCCGGTCGGGCAGACCCAGGTTGGCGCAGATCCGGGCGGCCTCGGCCTCGGCGGCGTACCCACCGAGCGCGGCGAACTGGTCCTCCAGCGCGCCGTACCGGCGGACCAGCTTGTCCTCCGGGTTCTCGGCGAGCTGCTCCTCGACCTGCTTCATCTGGGCCATCAGCACGTCCAGGCCGCGGGCGGAGAGCACCCGGTCCCGGCCGGTGACCTCCAGGTCGCCGGTGCGCGGGTCCTGCGGCAGGTAGCCGATCGCGCTGCGCCGGTCGATCTCGCCCGCGTACGGCTGCCCCTCGCCGGCCAGCACCTTGAGGGTGGTGGTCTTGCCGGCGCCGTTGCGGCCGACCAGGCCGATCCGGTCGCCCGGCTGCACCCGCAGGGTGGTGTCGGACAGCAGGATCCGGGCGCCGGCGCGCAACTCCAGGCCGGTGGCAGTGATCATGTCGGGGAACTCGCTCTCGGGGTCCGGAAGGGCTGACTCAGGGCACGCGAAACGCACCGCGGCCGGGGACCGTCGGTGCGGGGCGGTTCAGCCTTCGCAGAGCAGCACCCGACAAGTGTACCGGGGCGTCGTCCAGGTCGGATTACCGAGCAAGATCATCGGGTATCGAACCGCCGTCCGGACCCGGTCCGGCGCTGACGGCGTACCACAGGACATTTCACGCGATCGAGGTCACGATGGAGCTGAACGAGAACGCGCAGGTCGACACCAGTCAGGTAGAGGACATGCGTGGATCTGGCGGAGGCGGCGGGGGCGGAGGCCTCGGGATCCCGATCCCCGGGGGCGGCGGCCGGGGCGGTGGCCTGATCGGCATCATCATCGCCGTGGTGGTGGCGCTGCTCGGTGGTGGGTTCGGGCTCAGCCAGATGGGCGGCGGAGGCGGCGGCGACCAGCCGGCCGACAACTCCAGCCTGGAAGCCGAGTGCTCCGCGAGCGCGACCAAGACCGAGGACTGCCGCAACAACCTCTACGTCAACTCCATCCAGGACTACTGGAAGGACGCGATGCCGAAGGCCTTCGGCGACCAGTACCAGCCGGTCACCACCCGGTTCTTCAGCAACAACGTGAACACCGGCTGCGGTCAGGCCGACTCCGGCGTCGGCCCGTTCTACTGCCCCGCCGACAAGCACGTCTACATCGACCTGAGCTTCTACGACACGCTGGAGTCGCAGTTCGGCGTCAAGGGCGAGTTCCCCCAGCCCTACGTGCTCGCCCACGAGTACGGCCACCACGTCCAGGACCTGCTCGGCACCGAGGCCAAGGCGCAGGACGGCAAGACCGGGCCCACCTCCAACTCCGTCCGGCTGGAGCTGCAGGCGGACTGCTTCGCGGGCGCCTGGGCGCACCACGCCACCGAGACCAAGGCCAAGAACAACGTGGCGATCTTCAAGTCGATCACCGAGCAGGACATCAAGGACGCGGTGGACACCGCCGGCGCGATCGGCGACGACGCCATCCAGCAGAAGTCCGGCCGGGGCAACGACCCGAGCTCGTACACCCACGGCACCGCCGCCCAGCGGCAGAAGTGGTTCGAGCAGGGCTACAACAGCGGTGACCCGAAGACCTGCGACACCTTCGCCGGCAACCTCTGACCGACGCACCACCCACCGCGGCCGCCGGGCACCCGCCCGGCGGCCGCCGCCGTAGTGGCTCCCGCCCTGCTCACCGCAGCGACATCGGCCCGCCTGCGGCGGCGGGAGCGCAGGTCAGGCCCCCGAATCGACCGGGTCCGGGTCGCGGACCAGGACCCGGACCGCGCGGGCCGCCGCGATCGCGTCGAGCAGCACCGCGTGCCGGGGCTCGGGCACGTCCAGCAGCCGCTCCGCGCGCAGCGCCATCAGCGGCGCGAGCCGCCGGTCGGCCAGCACGGTGTCCACCGCCCGCCGGTCACCGCCGCAGACCAGCGCGGCCAGCGTCGGAGCCGCCGGCAGCAGCAGCCGTACGGCCAGGTCGGCCGCCTCGCCGAGCGCCGCCTTCGCCTGATTGTCCCGCCGCCGGGCGAAGCGGTGCTGTGACCAGCCGCCGGCGGCCGTGCGCCCCTGCACGTACCGGGTGTCCACCTTGGACACCTCGAGCTCCTCCCCCGCCGCGACACCCACCGCCACCGAACCCTTGCGGGCCAGCAGCAGGCCGAGCCGGCGGGGCTCGGTCGCCGCGGCGACGAATCCGGTCAGGTCGACGGCGGACGGCGCGCCCGGTGGTGCGTGCAGGTCGGCGGTGGCGCCGTCGGGGGCGGCCAGGCGCAGCCCGTACCCCTGGACGGTCGTGGCGGGCGGGCCGTGCCGGTCGGTGAAGCCCTCGACCCAGCGCGCGATCCGGCCGGGGGCCACCTCGACCCACCGGCCGCCGCCGGCTGCGGGTCGGCTGCTCATGATCCGACCGTACGGCACGACGCCGGCCGATGGCGGCAGGCCCGGTTGCGGCCGGCCGACGGCGGTCGGGCCGCTAGCGACCCAGCAGGACGACGAACGCCAGGGCGGCAATGATCACGCTGGACGCCAGCGCGGTCGCGCGCCGGCCGCGCGGCCCGGCCAGCACCCGCCCGACCAGGCTGCCGCCGCCGGCGATCAACAGTTGCCAGCTGGCCGAGGCGAGGAAAGCGCCGAGCACGAAGAGCGCGCCGGCCGCCGGACCACCCGCGCCCACACCGCCGCGACCGAGCACCAGCGCCGCGAAGTAGACCACGGTGGCGGGGTTGAGCAGGGTCAGCGCCAGCACCCCCGCGTACGCGCGGATCGGCGTGCCCATCCCCCGCCCGGCTCCCGGCGCGGTGGCTGTGGGTCGCGGGCGCAGGGCCCGCCACGCGCCGTGCCCCGCGAGGGCGAGCAGCACCACGGCCGCGGCCACCCGCAGCGGGCCGGCGATCGGCGTGATCAGCCCGGCGATGGCCGCGCCGCCGAGCACCGCGACGGTGGCGTAGAGCCCGTCGGCGGTGGCCACGCCGAGCGCGCCGGCCGCGCCGACCCGGAACGAGGTGCGCGCGCTGAGCCCGAGGACGAGCACCGCGATGGCGCCGACCGGCACCGCGACGCCGTAGCCGGCGATCAGCCCGGCCAGGAACGCGGCGGTCACGACGGTCGGCGGCGGGCCGAGGCACGCCCGGGCACGGTCCGCTGTCGACGCGCGGCGGTGGCCGCACGGACAGGGACCTGCTTCGGGTACGCCTCGATCACCCGCCCATCGTGCGCCGACCGGCCCGATCGGACCAGCGGTTTTCGTCGGGGCAGCTGGCTACTTCAGGTGACCTTCGCCCCGGCGGGCCGCCGTCCGCGTCGGACGCTTTGCTCTGCTGCCACGGAGGCGACACCGCTATTAGCTGCGGAAACGTGCGAGCTGTCGAGCTGGCCGATTTTCCAGGCGTGGCAGAGAGTCACTGTCGCGTCCGTGGGCGCAGAGCTTGGCGTGGTGGCAGGTCGGCACTGTAGCGCGCGCGTCCACTCCGCGTCGTCCATGGGCGATTCGTTTGCGTCATCAGCTCCGTAGCGTCTGGGGAGGCACCCTCGCAGCCGGACCTGCGGTGCCGAGTCTGCGGGGCTGACCGGGCCGAAACCGGCCGGCCGCCTGCAGCGGGCGGCTGTCGGCCTGACGACGCGGAGCCGTCCGATGCCCCCAGGACGGAGCGAGGGCGCGGCACCCGGGGGGGGTGCCGCGCCCTCGAGGACGATCAGTACGTCAGACGTTGAAGCCGAGCGAGCGGAGCTGGTCGCGCCCCTCGTCGGTGATCTTGTCGGGGCCCCACGGCGGCAGCCAGACCCAGTTGATCCGGATGTCGTCGACCAGGCCGCCGCCCGGGCCGGTGGTCAGCGCCTGCCGGGCCTGGTCCTCGATCACGTCGGTCAGCGGGCAGGCCGCCGAGGTGAGCGTCATGTCCAGGGTGGCGACGTTCTGGTCGTCGACGTGCACCCCGTACACCAGGCCCAGGTCGACCACGTTGATGCCCAGCTCGGGGTCGACGACGTCCTTCATCGCCTCCTCGATGTCGGCGATGGCGGCCTTGCCGCCAGCCGCCGGGGCGGCGTCGCCGGCGCCCTCGGTCGCTACGGCACCGGCCTGCGGCGTCGTGACGGCGTCGCCGGTCTCCGGCGTCGCCTCGGTCGCGGTCTGCTCGCTGCTCATGCCTTAACCTCCGTCGGGGTGACACCCACACCGGCGCGTGCCGCGGCGTCCTTGAACGCCATCCACGGCAACAGCGCGCACTTGACCCGGGCGGGGTAGCGGGCGACGCCCGCGAACGCCACCCCGTCTCCGAGCACGTCCTCGTCCGGCGTGACCTGGCCACGGCCGGACATCAACTCGACGAACGCCGCGTGCACGGCGAACGCCTCCTCCGCGCCCCGACCGCGCAGCAGCTCGTGCAGCACGCTCGCCGACGCCTGGCTGATCGAGCAGCCCATGCCGTCGTACGAGATGTCGTCCAGCGTGTCGCCGTCGGCGGCGACCCGGACGGTGATCTCGTCACCGCAGGTCGGGTTCACGTGGTGCGCCTCGGCGACCCGGGCGTCCGGGGCGGCGTCGCGCAGGCCACGGCCATGCGGGTGCTTGTAGTGGTCCAGGATGATCTCCTGGTAAAGAGTGTCAAGCTGCATCAGGCTGACCTCCCGTCGACTCGCCCGGCTCCTGCGTCGCCCGGCTCATTCGAACACCTTCCGCACCTGCTCCAGGCCCGCCACCAGCGCGTCGATCTCCGCCGTGGTGGTGTACAGGTAGAACGACGCCCGGGTCATGGCCGGCACGCCGAACCGGGTGCACACCGGCTTGGCGCAGTGGTGCCCCACCCGCACCTGCACCCCGAGCGAGTCGAGCACCTGCCCGACGTCGTGCGGGTGCACGTCGCCGAGGGCGAACGAGATCGTGCCGCCCCGGCCGACCGGCACGGTCGGGCCGAAGATCCGCAGCCCGGGCACGGTGGCCAGGGCGTCCAGCGCGTACGCCGTCAGCTCCTTCTCGTGCCACTGGATCGCCGGCATGCCGACGCCGGTGAGGTAGTCCACCGCCGCGCCGAGCGCGACCGCCTCGGCGATCGGCGGGGTGCCGGCCTCGAACCGGGCCGGTGGCGCGGCGAACGTGGACCGGGCCATGGTGACCGTCTCGATCATCGAGCCGCCGCCGTAGACCGGGGGCATCGCGGCGAGCAGCTCGCCCCGGCCCCAGAGCACGCCGATGCCGGTCGGGCCGAGCATCTTGTGCCCGGTGAAGACGATGAAGTCGGCGTCCAGGTCGACCACGTCCGTCGGCAGGTGCGGCACCGACTGCGAGCAGTCCAGCAGCAGCAGCGCGCCGACCTCACGGACCCGCTGGGTGATCCGCGAGGTGGCGTTGATCGTGCCGAGGATGTTGGAGACGTGCACCAGCGAGACGATCTTCGTCCGCTCGGTGATCAGCTCGTCCAGGCCCGACTCGTCCAGCCGCCCGCCGTCGGTGACCGGGAACCAGCGCAGGGTCGCGCCGGTCCGCTCGGCCAGCAGCTGCCACGGGACGATGTTCGAGTGGTGCTCCATCTCGGAGATCACGATCTCGTCGCCCGGGCCGAGCCGGAAGCGCGGGTCGGCGTCCGCGCGCAGCGAGGCGTTGGAGAACGCGTACGCCACGATGTTGATCGCCTCGGTGGAGTTCTTGGTGAACACCACCTCGTCCACGCTCGGCGCGTTGATGAAGGCGGCCACCTTCGCCCGGGCGCCCTCGTACGCCTCGGTCGCCTCGGTGCCCAGGGTGTGCACCGAGCGCGACACGTTGGCGTTGTGCATCGCGTAGTGCTCGTGCAGCGCGTCGAGCACCTGGCGCGGCTTGTGCGAGGTGTTGGCGCTGTCGAGGTAGACCAGCGGGTGCCCGTTGACCTCCCGGTCCAGGATCGGGAAGTCGGCACGGACCGCGGCCACGTCGAACCGGGGCACGTCGTCGTACTGCGGCATGCCCGCCGGGATCGTCAGGGAGGTCATCGGGTGTCCGGTCAGGCCCGCGCCGAACCGGCCCCGGCCGCGTACCGCTCGTAGCCCTCGGCCTCGAGCTTGTCGGCCAGCTCCGGGCCGCCCTGCTCGACGATCCGGCCGGCCACGAAGACGTGCACGAAGTCGGGCTTGATGTAGCGCAGGATCCGGGTGTAGTGGGTGATCAGCAGCAGGCCGGTGTCGCCGGTGTCGCGCACCCGGTTCACGCCCTCGCTGACCACCCGCAGCGCGTCCACGTCGAGGCCGGAGTCGGTCTCGTCGAGGATCGCGATCTTCGGCTTGAGCAGCTCCAGCTGGACGATCTCGTGCCGCTTCTTCTCGCCGCCGGAGAAGCCCTCGTTGACGTTGCGCTGGGCGAACGCCGGGTCCATCTGGAGCTTCTCCATGGCGCCGCGCAGCTCGCCACCCCAGGTGCGCAGCTTCGGCGCCTCGCCGTCGATGGCGGTCTTGGCGGTACGCAGGAAGTTGGCCACCGAGACGCCGGGCACCTCGACCGGGTACTGCATGGCCAGGAAGAGGCCGGCGCGGGCCCGCTCGTCGACGGACATGGCCAGCACGTCCTCGCCGTCGAGGGTCACCGTGCCGCCGGTGATCTCGTACTTCGGGTGGCCGGCGATCGAGTACGCCAGGGTCGACTTGCCGGAGCCGTTCGGGCCCATGATGGCGTGGGTCTCCCCCGACCGGACGGTCAGGTCGACGCCGGCCAGGATCGGCTTGAGCTCACCCTCGGGCAGCTTGACCGACACCTTCAGGTCGCGGATCTCCAGGGTGCTCATCAGCGGGTCACTCCATTGCTCGGCGTCAGACTGACGTAGATGTCGCCGTCGCGGACTTCGACGGGATAGACGGGTACGGGTTCGGTGGCGGGCAGCCCGGTAGGCTCACCTGTCCGCAGGTCGAAACGAGATCCGTGCAGCCAGCATTCCAGCGTGCAGCCCTCGATCTCGCCCTCGGACAGGGCGACCGCGGCGTGCGAGCACTCGTCGTACACGGCGTAGAACCGGTCGTCCTCGCCGTGCACGAGGGCGATCTTCGTGCCGTCCACGTCGGCGCTGATCGCGGTGCCCTTCGGCACGTCCTCGGTCGAGCAGATCTTGATCATCAGGCGCCGGCCTTCGCCAGACGGGCCTCGATCGCGTCACCGAGCCGCTCGCGCAGCTCCTCGACCGGGATCTTGTTGATCAGCTCGGCGAAGAAGCCGCGGACCACCAGGCGACGGGCCTCGCCCTCCGGGATGCCCCGGGCCATCAGGTAGAACAGCTGCTCGTCGTCGAAGCGGCCGGTCGCGCTGGCGTGGCCGGCGCCGGCGATCTCGCCGGTCTCGATCTCCAGATTGGGTACGGAGTCCGCCCGGGCGCCGTCGGAGAGCAGCAGGTTCCGGTTGATCTCGTACGTGTCGGTGCCGGTCGCCTCGGCGCGGATCAGCACGTCGCCGACCCAGACGGTGTGCGCGTCCTCGCCCTGCAGCGCACCACGGTAGCCGACGTAGGAGCGGCAGTCCGGCACGTTGTGATCGACCAGCTGACGGTGCTCCAGGTGCTGGCCGCCGTCGGCGAAGTAGACGCCGTACAGCTCGGCCTCGCCCCCGCGACCGGTGTACTCCACCGAGGTGTACTGCCGGACCAGGTCACCACCGAGGCTGACCTGGATGTGGATCACCTTGGCGTCCCGGCCGAGCTTGACCTTGAGGTGCTGCGCCTGCACCGCGTCGGCCGCCCAGTCGGCCACCGTGACCAGGGTCAGCTTCGCCCCGTCGGCCACCGCCACCTCGACGTTGTCGGCCAGCGTGGTCGAGCCGGCGTGCTCCAGCACCAGCGTCACCTCGGCGAACCGGCCGACGTCGACGAAGGTGTGCCCGAAGGCCAGCTGGTCGGCGCCGTCGCCGACCACCCGCAGGGTCACCGGCTCGGCCACCACCGCGTCCTTGGCCACCTCGACCAGCAGCGCCTGCTCGGCGCCGCCGTAGGCCAGCGCGCTGACCCGGTCGACCGGGGTGAGCACGCTGCCCACCCGCGGGTCGTCCTTGCCGATCCGGGTCACGCCGACACCCTCGGGCAGCTCACCGTGCTCGTGCCGGACCGCACCGGTGGCGGCCTGCGCGTCGCCGGTCAGGCCGCGCAGCCGCTTGAGCGGGGTGAAGCGCCACTCCTCCTCCAGGCCGGTGAGGGCCGGGAAGTCGGCGACGTCGTACGAGCGGAGCGCCTGCGACTTGGTGCTGGGCGGCGCGGAAGCCTGGGTAGTCATCTCTTCCTTGGTCTGTCTGTTCCGGGACGGCGAGGTGTGGGGCCTGGTGCGGGCGGGCCGGTGTCCCGGCCCGCCCGACGGACGCGCGGCGTCAGCCGACCGCGCCCTCCATCTGCAGCTCGATCAGGCGGTTGAGCTCCAGGGCGTACTCCATCGGGAGCTCCTTGGCGATCGGCTCGATGAAGCCGCGCACGATCATCGCCATCGCCTCGTCCTCGCTCAGACCCCGGCTCATCAGGTAGAAGAGCTGGTCGTCGCTGATCTTGGAGACGGTCGCCTCGTGCCCCATCGACACGTCGTCCTCGCGGATGTCGACGTACGGGTAGGTGTCCGAGCGGGAGATGGTGTCGACCAGCAGCGCGTCGCACTTGACCGTGCTGCGGCTGTGGTGCGAACCCTCCAGCACCTGCACCAGACCGCGGTACGAGGTGCGGCCGCCGCCCCGGGCGATCGACTTCGACACGATCGTGCTGCTGGTGTGCGGCGCGGCGTGCACCATCTTGGCGCCGGCGTCCTGGTGCTGACCCTCGCCGGCCATGGCCACCGAGAGCACCTCGCCCTTGGCGTGCTCGCCGGTCATGTAGACCGCCGGGTACTTCATGGTGACCTTGGAGCCGATGTTGCCGTCCACCCACTCCATGGTCGCGCCCTCGTGGCAGACGGCGCGCTTGGTGACCAGGTTGTAGACGTTGTTCGACCAGTTCTGGATGGTCGTGTAGCGGCAGCGCGCGTTCTTCTTGACGATGATCTCCACGACCGCGCTGTGCAGCGAGTCGGAGGAGTACAGCGGCGCGGTGCAGCCCTCGACGTAGTGCACGTACGCGCCCTCGTCGACGATGATCAGGGTCCGCTCGAACTGGCCCATGTTCTCGGTGTTGATCCGGAAGTACGCCTGCAGCGGGATCTCCACGTGCACGCCCTTCGGCACGTAGATGAACGAGCCGCCGGACCACACGGAGGTGTTCAGCGCGGCGAACTTGTTGTCGCCGACCGGGATCACCGTGCCGAAGTACTCCTTGAAGACGTCCTCGTGCTCCTTGAGCGCGGTGTCGGTGTCCAGGAAGAGGACACCCTGCTCCTCGAGGTCCTCGCGGATCTTGTGGTAGACCACCTCGGACTCGTACTGCGCCGCGACACCGGCGACGAGGCGCTGCTTCTCCGCCTCGGGGATGCCCAGCTTGTCGTACGTGTTCTTGATGTCCTCCGGCAGGTCCTCCCAGCTGGTGGCCTGCTTCTCGGTGGAGCGCACGAAGTACTTGATGTTGTCGAAGTCGATCCCGGTGAGGTCCGCGCCCCAGGCCGGCATCGGCTTGCGGCCGAACAGCCGCAGGCCCTTCAGGCGCAGGTCGAGCATCCAGGCCGGCTCGTTCTTCTTCGCCGAGATGTCCCGCACCACCGCCTCGTTGATGCCGCGCTGCGCGGCGGCGCCGGCGACGTCGGAGTCGGACCAGCCGTACTCGTAGCGACCGAGGGCGGCGAGCTGCTCTTCCTGGGTCAGGGGCTGGACGATCTGCTCGGTCATCTATCTGTCCTCACAGTGGTGACGGTGTTACCGGACTGGGCACGCGGCTGGGCCGGGATGTGCGTGGTGCACACCCCGTCGCCGTGCGCGATGGTGGCCAGGCGCTGCACGTGGGTGCCGACCAGACGGGAGATGACCGCCGTCTCGGCCTCGCACAGCTGGGGGAACTCGGCGGCCACGTGCGCCACCGGGCAGTGGTGCTGACAGAGCTGGCCGCCGGAGGCGATCGTGGACGCGTTGGCAGCGTAACCCTCGGCGGTGAGCGCCCCGGCGAGTGCCTCCGCCCGGGCGAGCGGCTCGTCGCCGGCGTCCTCCATGGCGGAGCGGCAGCGGGCCTCCAACGCGGCGACCTGATCGGCCGCGAACGCCTCAACGGCGTCCGGCCCGCCGCTGCGGGCGATCCAGCGCAGCGCGGCGGTGGCCATGTTGTCGTAGTGGTGCGTGCCGCAGCGGACCCGGGCCGCGTCGGTCAGCAGGAACACCTTGGCCGGACGGCCCCGGCCCCGGCTGCCCCGCACCGTCTGCTCGCGGGCGACCACGTCACCGTCGGCGAGCATCGCGTCGAGGTGCCGCCGGATCGCGGCCGGGCTGAGCCCGAGCGCCGAGCCGAGCTGGGCGGCGGTGGTCGCGCCCTGCTCCAGCAGCAGCTGGGTGACCCGGTCGCGGGTGGAAAGATCGGCGGACGCGACCGTACCGGCGGCCGGGTCGGCCGTCGGGAGCTGCTCGGAGAGCTCCGCCGCGTATTTCACAACGCCAACGTTACGTAATTCGTGCGGGGCCCGCAAACCCGGGTCCCGGTGATCCGGAACACCGGCCCGGCGGAGTCGCCCGATCGTGGTCCACTACGGTGCGTAGGATTCGCTCCGTGAAGCGTTCCGTCCGGTTCCCCGACTCCACCGCGCTGCTGCGCCGCCTCGCCTTCGCCTCGATCGTCGCGAACGTCGCGATCGTGGTGACCGGTGGGGCGGTCCGGCTCACCGCGTCCGGTCTGGGCTGCCCCACCTGGCCCCGGTGCACCGACGGGTCGTACACCACCACCGCCGAGATGGGCGTGCACGGGGTGATCGAGTTCGGCAACCGGCTGCTCGCCTTCGCGGTGGGCTTCATCGCGCTGGCCACCGTGCTCGCCGTGCTGGCCCACCGGCCGCGCCGCCGGGGGCTGCTGGGGCTGGCGGTGGCGGTGCTGCTCGGCATCCCGGCCCAGGCGGTGCTCGGCGGTATCACCGTGCTGACCCACCTCAACCCGTGGGTGGTCGGGCTGCACTTCCTCGCCTCGATGGCGGTGATCGCCGCCGCGTACGCGCTGTGGCGCCGGATCGTCGACCCGGACGACCCGGTGGTGCCGGTGGTGCCCGCGGCGCTGCGTACCCTCACCCGGATCACCACGGTGGTCGCGGTCGCGGTGCTGGTGGTCGGCACCTGGGTGACCGGCAGCGGCCCGCACGCCGGCGACCACGGCGCGGCCCGCAACGGCCTGGACCCGGAGCAGATCTCCCAGGCGCACGCGGACGGCGTGTTCCTGCTGATCGGGCTGTCGGTGGCGCTGGTGTTCGCGTTCCGCGCGGTGGGCGCGGCCGGGCCGGCCCGGGCGGCGACGGTGCTGGTGGCGGTGGAGCTGTCCCAGGGGCTGATCGGCTTCGTGCAGTACTTCACCCACCTGCCGGCCCTGCTGGTCGGCGCGCACATGCTCGGCTCCTGCCTGGTGCTGCTGGCCGCCCTGGCGGTGCTCTGGTCGACCCGCGAGCGGCGCCCGGTCGGCCCGACCCCCGCCACCCCGGCGACCCGCACCCCGGCCACCACCGCCGCCTGACGATCCCGCCCGGCGCGCCCGCGCGCTACCCGGAACGGGCGGCCAGGTGGGTCTGGATCGCGTCGGCGAGGCGGTCGGGGGCGCCGTCGGCCCAGCCGAGGAAGAGCGAGGGCTCGGTGAGCTCCAACTCGACCAGTACCGGCGTGCCGTCCGGCCCGGGAATCAGGTCGACCCGGGCGTAGAGCAGCCGCTCCGTCCCGCCGGGCACCGCGGCGAGCACCCGCCGTGCCACCTCGAGCTGGTCGTCGGTGGCCTGCCGGGCAGAGATCTCCTCCGGCTTGTAGAGGCCGTCGACGCCGAGGTCGGGGCCGTCCAGCATCGGGCCCTTGCGGATCGCGTGGCTGTACGCCAGGCCGTCCGGGCCGGCCAGGTGCAGCAGCGCGGTCTCCCCGGCGGTGTCCACCGCGCTCAGGTACGGCTGGACCATGGTGACCCGGCCGGCGGCGCTCAGCCGGCCCACGTGGGCCAGGGCGAGCTCGCGGTGCGCGGGGTCGGCCAGGTCATACCGGCCGGTGTCCTGGCTGCCCGCGCTGACCGCCGGCTTGATCACGTACTCGCCGGCGTCGGCGGGCGGGGTCCAGGATGCGCCGGGCAGCACCCAGGAGGTCGGGACGGTGGGCACCCCGGCCGCGGACAGCTCGCCCAGGTAGCGCTTGTCGGTGTTCCAGCGAACCACGTCGGCGGGGTTCGCCAGCCGGGGCACGCTGTCCGCCCAGGCGACGAACTCGTCGCGGCGCAGCGCGTAGTCCCACGGGGAGCGGAGCACGACCAGGTCGTACGCCGCCCAGTCGACGGTCGGGTCGTCCCAGACCGCGACGTCGGCGGGCACGCCGCGGTCGGCGAGCGGGGCGAGCACCAGCCGGTCGTCCGGATCCAGGTCGGCGAGCCGGTCACAGGTGACGAGAGCGACCCGGGGTCTCCCCCGGGCCGCTTCCTGATGGTGGTGGATCACTTATGTGTACGCGTCAACGGGCCATCGTGCGCCGGGCCATCGACCGCCAGAGGTCGTTGCTGGGACGCATCTGGTCCATCAACTCACGCTCCCAGGCGTTCTCCACGGTCACGCCGGCCTTGGCGCACGCCTCCCGGGCGACGACGGTGTCGTCGGCGAACTGGTCGGCCCACGCTCCGTCCTCGCCCACGAGGACGATTCGCGCGCCGCGCTTGCCGACGTACTCGATGACCGCCTTGGCGCCACCGTGGCCGGTGGCGAACGACTTGATCCCTGCGACCAGGCCGTTGGGGGCCTGCTCGGTGGTCTGCTCAGCCGTCAGCGTCGTATCGGAACCTTCTGCCATGACGCGAAGCCTAAGCAGACATCCACCCGTACGTGCGAGATTCGTGAACCTTTTGTGATGCCAATTACCTGCCTGTTTAAGGAGAACCAAAGGAATTTTGCCCGGACTTGTCCGACAAGTGCGGATTAAACGGGCGGGGCACATCGTCCGGATGTGTCCAACTTGGGGCGGTCGTTCAGCCTGTGGAAAAGATCTCGCAAACGGCTCGTGAACTGGGCCGGCGACGCCGCTCAGAGCAGCGCGTCGAGGGCCACCGCGGCGAACAGGATGGTCAGGTAGGTGATCGACCAGTGGAACAGCCGCATCGGCTTGGTCGCCTCGCCCCGGACCATGCGCCGGCCGAGCCGGTGCGACTCGACCAGGAAGATCGCGCCGACCACCAGCGTCGGCACCCCGTACACGGCGCTCATCCCCATCGGCCACAGCGCCAGCGAGCTGAGCACGGTGAGCCAGGCGAAGATCACGATCTCGGCGTTCACCCGGCGGGCGGAGGCCACCACCGGCAGCATCGGGATGCCGGCGCGGGCGTAGTCGTCCTTGTACTTCATCGCCAGCGGATAGAAGTGCGGCATCTGCCAGAAGAAGACCACCGCGAACAGCGCCCAGGCCTGCGGCGCCAGCGAGCCGGTCACCGCGGCCCAGCCGATCAGCACCGGCGCGGCGCCGCAGGCCCCGCCCCAGAAGGTGTTCTGCGTGGTGGTCCGCTTGAGCCAGAGCGTGTAGACGACGTCGTAGTAGACGATCGCGGCCAGCGTCAGCCCGGTCGCCAGCAGGTTGGTGGTCGCCGCCATCAGCGCGACCGACACCACCGCCAGGACCAGCCCGAACACCAGCGCGCTGCGGGGCGAGACGGTGTGCGCCGGCAGTGGGCGGCGCTTGGTCCGCCGCATCAACTGGTCGATGTCCCGGTCGATGAAACAGTTGATCACGCTGGCCGCGCCAGCCGCCAGCGAGCCGCCGACCAGCACCGCCGCCATCAGCCACAGCGACGGCAGCCCACCGTGCGCGAGCATCATCGCCGGCACCGTGGTGACCAGCAGCAGCTCGACGATCCGCGGCTTGGTCAGCGCGACGTAGGCCGACACCACCGCCCGGACGTCCCGACGGGCGGCCGCCGGGGCGTCGGGCACCGTGCGCACCGGCTGCGGCCCGGCAGAGTTGCTGACGGGGCGCTCGGTGATCATGCTCACGGATTGCCACCTTCCGGCATCGGCAGGGGAGATCGGGTCGGCGGGACCCGGGACGGGGTCCACACACCGACCCACACACTACGCGTCGTCGTTTTGGCTGCCCGGCCGACCCGACAACGGTGCGGGCGGTCACATCCGGCGGATCACCCGGCCGACTGAACGACCGGGCGTACTGAAACGTAGGTAACAGCGTGCCGAGATCCCGGGGCGGACGTTTAGCACCGCTCGCTAGGGTCATCAGTGAGGGTTCCGCCCATCTGCCGAGGAGCACAACCATCGTGGCTGCCAACCGACCCGAGCACCCCGCACTCAACTGGACCGACCTCGACCGTCGGGCCGTAGACACCGTCCGCGTGCTGGCCATGGACGCCGTGGAGAAATCCGGCAACGGCCACCCGGGCACCGCGATGAGCCTCGCGCCCGCGGCGTACCTCCTCTTCAACCGGGTGATGCGGCACAACCCGGCCGACCCCAACTGGCCTGGCCGGGACCGGTTCGTCCTGTCCGCCGGGCACTCCAGCCTGACCCTCTACATCCAGCTGTTCCTCTCCGGCTACCCGCTGGCCCTGGACGACCTGAAGTCGCTGCGGCAGTGGGGCTCGCTCACCCCGGGCCACCCGGAGCACGGGCACACCCCGGGCGTGGAGACCACCACCGGCCCGCTGGGCCAGGGCCTGGGCAACGCGGTCGGCATGGCGATGGCGGCCCGCCGCGAGCGCGGCCTGTTCGACCCGGAGCCCGAGCAGGGCGGGTCGGTCTTCGACCACAACATCTGGTGCATCGCCTCCGACGGCGACATCGAGGAGGGCATCTCGCACGAGGTCAGCTCGCTCGCCGGTCACCAGCGGCTGGGCAACCTCACGCTGATCTACGACGACAACGAGATCTCGATCGAGGACGACACCCGGATCGCCAAGAGCGAGGACGTCGCCGCCCGCTACGAGGCGTACGGCTGGCACGTGCAGACCGTCGACTGGCGCACCGGCGACGCGGACCAGGGCGACTACCACGAGGACGTGGAGGCGCTCTACCAGGCGCTGGTGGCGGCCAAGGCGGAGACCAACCGCCCCTCGTTCATCGCGCTGCGCACCATCATCGGCTGGCCCGCACCGAACAAGCAGAACACCGGCAAGATCCACGGCTCGGCGCTCGGCGCCGACGAGGTGGCCGCCACCAAGCAGCTGCTCGGCTTCGACCCGAACAAGAGCTTCGAGATCGACGAGGAGGTGCTCGGCCACGCCCGCCAGGTGCTCAACCGGGGCGAGGCCGCCGCGCAGGAGTGGACCGGCGCGTACGACGCCTGGGCGAAGGCCAACCCGGAGCGCAAGGCGCTCTACGACCGGATGGCCGGCCGGGTGCTGCCGCAGGGCTGGACCGACGCGCTGCCGACCTTCCCCGCCGACGCCAAGGGCGTGGCCACCCGGGCCGCCTCCGGCAAGGTGCTGGAGGCGCTCGCCCCGGTGCTGCCGGAGCTGTGGGGCGGCTCGGCCGACCTGGCCGAGAGCAACAACACCACCATGAAGGGCGAGCCGTCGTTCATCCCGGCGGAGCACGCCACCAAGGACTTCCCGGGCGACGAGTACGGCCGCACCCTGCACTTCGGCATCCGTGAGCACGCCATGGGCGCGATCATGAACGGCATCGCCCTGCACGGCGGCACCCGGGTCTACGGCGGCACCTTCCTGGTGTTCAGCGACTACATGCGCCCGTCGGTGCGGCTCGCCGCGCTGATGAAGCTGCCGGTGACCTACGTCTGGACGCACGACTCGATCGGGCTCGGCGAGGACGGCCCGACCCACCAGCCGGTGGAGCACCTGACCGCGCTGCGGGCCATCCCCGGCCTGGACGTGGTCCGCCCGGCCGACGCGAACGAGACCGCGTGGGCGTGGCGGCAGGCGCTGGAGCACACCGACCGACCGACCGCGCTGGCGCTCAGCCGGCAGCCGCTGCCCACCATCGACCGGGAGAAGTTCGGCCCGGCCGACGGCACCGCCAACGGCGGCTACGTGCTGGCCGAGGCGTCCAACGGCAAGCCGCAGGTGATCATCATCGGCACCGGCTCGGAGGTGCAGCTCTGCCTCACCGCCCGGGAGCGGCTGGAGGCCGACGGCACCCCCACCCGGGTCGTCTCGATGCCCTGCCAGGAGTGGTTCTACGAGCAGGACGAGGCGTACCGGGAGTCGGTCCTGCCGCGTGGGGTAAAGGCTCGGGTGAGCGTGGAGGCGGGCATCGCGATGTCCTGGCGCGGGATCGTCGGCGACAGCGGCGAGAGCGTGAGCCTGGAGCACTACGGCGCGAGCGCCCCGCACACCGTGCTGTTCGAGCAGTTCGGGTTCACCCCCGACCGGATCGTGGCCGCCGCGCACGCGGCGCTGACCCGGGTGGGCGACATCACCGGTTTCACGACCGGCAACTGAGGGGAGCTGAACGGCATGACGACGGACAGGCTGAAGGAGCTCAGCGCCGCGGGTGTCGCGGTCTGGCTCGACGATCTCTCCCGGGTACGACTCAGCTCCGGCGGGCTGGACCAGCTGCGCCGCGAGAAGCACGTGGCCGGGGTCACCACCAACCCGAGCATCTTCGCGAAGGCGCTCAGCGACGCCACCGAGTACAACTGGCAGCTGCGTGACCTCGCCACCCGCGGCATCGCGGTCGAGGAGGCCGTCCGGATGCTCACCACGTACGACGTGCGCTGGGCGTGCGACGTGATGCGGCCCTCGTACGACGGCAGCGACGGCGTCGACGGCCGGGTCTCCATCGAGGTGGACCCGCGGCTGGCCCACGAGACGGACAAGACCGTCGCCGAGGCCAAGGCGCTGTGGTGGCTGGTCGACCGGCCGAACCTGTTCATCAAGATCCCGGCGACCGAGGAGGGCCTGCCGGCGATCACCGCGACGCTGGCCGAGGGGATCAGCGTCAACGTGACGCTGATCTTCGGGCTGGACCGCTACTCGGCGGTGATGGACGCCTTCCTCGCCGGCCTGGAGCAGGCCAAGGCCAACGGCCACGACCTGTCGAAGATCGGCTCGGTGGCGTCGTTCTTCGTCTCCCGGGTCGACTCCGAGGTCGACAAGCGGCTGGAGAAGCTCGGCTCCGACGAGGCCAAGGCGCTGCGCGGCAAGGCCGCGGTGGCCAACGCCCAGCTGGCGTACGAGCGCTACCAGAAGGTGTTCGCCTCCGACCGGTGGAAGGCGCTCGCCAGCGCCGGCGCGCACCCGCAGCGGCCGCTGTGGGCGTCCACCTCGACGAAGAACCCGGACTACCGGGACGTCATCTACGTCGAGGAGCTGATCGCGCCGGGCACGGTCAACACCATGCCCGAGTCGGTGGTCGACGCGTACGCCGACCACGGCGAGACCCGCGGCGACACCATCACCGGCGGGTACGACGCCGCCCGCAAGGTCTTCGCGGACCTGGAGCGGCTCGGCGTGGACATGCCCGACGTGATCGCCACCCTGGAGCGCGAGGGCGTGGAGAAGTTCGAGGCCAGCTGGCTGGAGCTGCTGGAGGGCGTACAGAAGTCGCTCGACGAGGCCGCCAAGGGCGGCGGCGCGCCGAACAAGGCCGCCAAGGGCAACGCGAAGGCGGCCGAGCAGGCCGGGGGCAACGCGTGACCGACGGCGTCGGAGGCGCCGCGGGGCGAGGCCCCGCGGCGCACCGCGCCGTTCCCGGCCGCCGGCCGGTGGGCGACGTGATCCCGGGCACCGGACCGGACCGGCGGGTACGCCGGTCGGTGATCCCGGTTCCCGGCCCCGGCCGGCGGGTCCGCCGGTGCGGGACCGAAGGCAGGGCGACGTGAGCGAGCGGGTGGCCGCCCCCGAGGCGGCCGCCGGTCTCTCGGTGCACGGCGCGGACGCGGTCGATCGGACCGCGCCCGCGTCCGTGCGGGAGGCGCTGGTGGCCCGCGGCGTGCCGGGGCGGCTGGCCCGCCGCGACCCGACGCTGTGGGGGCCGGACGCCGAGCCGAGCGCGAAGACCCGGCTCGGCTGGCTGGACACCCACCGGCGCAGCCTGGAGCTACTCCCCCAGCTCGCCGAGCTGACCGCCGAGCTGGCGGACCTGGACCACGTGGTGCTCGCCGGCATGGGCGGCTCGTCACTCGCCGCCGAGGTGATCACGAAGGCGCTGGGCCGGCCGCTGACCGTGCTGGACACCACCGACCCCGGCCCGGTCCGGCGGGCGCTGGCCGACCGGCTGGAGCGCACCGTGCTGGTGGTGGCCAGCAAGTCCGGCGGCACGGTGGAGACCGACAGCCACCGGCGGGCGTACTGGCAGGCCTTCCTCGACGCGGGGATGACCGAGGCCGAGGCCGCCCGGCACGTCGTGGTGGTCACCGATCCCGGCTCGCCGCTGGCGGCCACCGCCGCCGAGATGGGCGTCGTGGTCATCCAGGCCGACCCGGAGGTCGGCGGGCGGTACGCGGCGCTGACCGCGTTCGGCCTGGTGCCGGCCGCGCTGGCCGGGGTCGGGGTGGTCGAGCTGCTGGACGACGCGGAGGCGTTCGCCGGTTCGCTGGCCGGCGACCGGGACAATCCGGCGCTGGCCCTCGGCGCGGCGCTCGCCGCCGCCGCCCCGACCGGGCGCGGCACCGTCGCCCTGGTCGGCGACGGCACCGGCCTGGACGGCCTGGGCGACTGGGTGGAGCAGCTGCTCGCCGAGTCCACCGGCAAAGCCGGCACCGGCCTCCTGCCGGTCGTCGTGGAGTCGCCGAACGCCCCCGGCGCGACCGGCCCCGACGTGCTGACCGTCTGCCACGGCGGGGCGCTCACCGCCGGGGACCTCCCCGGTGGCGGCGTCGACCCGGACGTGGCGGTCAACGGCCCGCTCGGCGCGCACTTCCTGGCCTGGGAGTACGCCACCGCGGTCGCCGCCTCGGTGCTCGGCGTCGACCCGTTCGACCAGCCGGACGTGGCGGCCAGCAAGGACAACACCCGGCGGATCCTGGAGCAGGGCCCGCCCGCGCCGGCGCCGTCGGGCACCGAGGGCGCCATCGAGGTGTACGCCCCGCCGGGCGCCCCGACCGACCTGGCCGGCGCGCTGCGCTGGCTGGTCGACGGGGTGGCCGCGGACGGCTACCTCGCCGTCCTGGCGTACCTCGACCGGACGGCCGACGGCGAGGCGGCGCGGCTGCGGCCGCTGCTGGCCGAGGCGGCCGGGCGACCGGTCACCTTCGGCTGGGGGCCGCGGTACCTGCACTCCACCGGCCAGTACCACAAGGGCGGCCCGGCGGTGGGGAGCTATCTTCAGCTGACCGGGGCGGTCGACGTCGACCTTCCGGTGCCGGGCCGCCCGTACACCTTCGGACAGCTGCAGGCGGCGCAGGCCGCGGGCGACCGGCAGGCGCTGGTCGACCGAGGTCGACCGGTGCTGCGGCTGCACCTGACCGACAGGCCAGCGGGCCTGGCCCAGCTGCTCGATGCGATCGGACGATGGCGGGCGTGACGATGGATGACATGCACCAGACAGAGCGAGGAGGCAGCGTGAGCGCGAGGAGTGAGCCGGTCCAGCGAACCCCGCAGTCGCGGACTGAGGTGGGCCCGGCGAACCCGCTGCGCGACGTGCAGGACCGGCGACTGCCGCGGATCCCGGAGCCGTGCGCTCTGGTGATCTTCGGGGTGACCGGCGACCTGGCGCGCAAGAAGTTGCTGCCGGCGGTCTACGACCTGGCGAACCGGGGGCTGCTGCCGCCCGGGTTCGTGGTGCTGGGCTTCGCCCGCCGCGACTGGGGCGACGGCGACTTCGAGTCGCTGGCCCACGAGGCGGCCAAGAAGCACGCCCGGACCCCGTGGCGGGAGGAGGTGTGGTCGCGGCTGGCCGGCAACATCAAGTTCGTCGGCGGCTCGTTCGACGACGACGCCGCGTTCGACCAGCTCGCCAACACCCTGGACGAGCTGCGCGACACCCACGGTATCCACGGCAACGCCGCGTTCTACTTCTCCATCCCCCCGGCGGCGTTCCCCGTGGTGCTCAAGCAGCTGGCCCGCACCGGGATGGCGGACAACGCGAAGTCCGGCGGCTGGCGCCGGGTGGTGGTGGAGAAGCCGTTCGGCAACGACCTGCCCTCGGCGAAGTCCCTCAACGACCTGGTCGACGACGTCTTCACCCGGGAGGACGTCTTCCGGATCGACCACTACCTGGGCAAGGAGACGGTCCAGAACATCCTCGCCCTGCGGTTCGCCAACAACCTGTTCGAGCCGCTGTGGAACTCCAAGTACGTCGACTCGGTGCAGATCACCATGGCCGAGGACGTCGGCATCGGCAGCCGGGCCGCCTTCTACGACTCGGTCGGCACCGCCCGCGACGTCCTGCAGAACCACCTGCTCCAGCTGCTCGCCCTGGTGGCGATGGAGGAGCCGACCAGCTTCGACGCCGACGAGATCCGGGCCGAGAAGCTGAAGGTGCTCAAGGCGATCACCCTGCCGAAGGACGTCGAGCGGGGCACCGTGCGCGGCCAGTACCTGCCCGGCTGGGTGGGCGGCGAGCGGGCGGTCGGCTACCTGGAGGAGGAGGGCGTCCCGGAGGACTCCACCACCGAGACGTACGTCGCCGTCGAGCTGGGCATCCAGAACCGGCGCTGGGCGGGGGTCCCGTTCTACATCCGGGCCGGCAAGCGGCTGCCCCGGCGGGTCACCGAGGTGGCCATCATGTTCAAGAAGGCCCCGCACCTGCCGTTCAACGCCGCCGACATGGAGTCGCTGGGCAACAACCAGCTGGTCATCCGGGTGCAGCCGGACGAGGGCGTGGTGCTCAAGTTCGGCTCGAAGGTGCCCGGCACCACGATGGAGGTCCGCGACATCGCGATGGACTTCCAGTACGGCGAGGCGTTCACCGAGTCCAGCCCCGAGGCGTACGAGCGGCTGGTGCTGGACGTGCTGATCGGCGACCGCACGCTCTTCCCGGACGCGGCCGAGGTCGAGCAGAGCTGGCAGGTGGTGGACCCGCTGGAGCACGCCTGGGACGGCACGAAGCCGGAGCCCTACCGGGCCGGTGAGTGGGGGCCGCGCGCGGCCGACGAGATGCTGGTCCGCGAGGGCCGGGCTTGGAGAAGAGCATGATCGGGCTGTGGGACACCACCGGCAACGAGGTGGTCAAGGCGCTCGCCGCCGAGCGGCGCAGCGCGGGCGGGGTGGCCAGCGGCATGGCGCTCACGCTGATCGTGGTGGTGGACGAGAAGCGGGTCCGCGAGGCGGAGGCGGCGGCCACCATCGCCGCGGCCGCCCACCCGTGCCGGCTGCTGGTCGTGGTGCGGGCCGACGTGGAGCGGGACCGCAACCGGCTGGACGCGGAGATCGTCGTCGGCGGCCGGCTGGGCCCGTGCGAGGCGGTGGTGACCCGGATGTACGGCCGGCTCGCCCTGCACGCCGAGTCCGTGGTGATGCCGCTGCTGGTGCCGGACGTACCGGTGGTCACCTGGTGGCACGGCGAACCGCCGGCGGAGATCTCCACCGACTTCCTCGGGGTGGTCGCCGACCGCCGGATCACCGACGCCGCCCAGGCCGCCGACCCGATCGAGGCGCTGCGTCAGCGGGCCCGGGACTACGCCCCCGGCGACACCGACCTGGCCTGGACCCGGATCACCCCGTGGCGCACCCTGGTGGCCGGGGCGTTCGACACCACCGAGGCCCGGGTCACCGAGGCCACCGTGGTGGCGCCGCGCACCGACCCGACCGCGGCGCTGATGCGCGGCTGGCTGGCCGCCCGGCTCGGCATCGAGCCGCAGTGGCAGCACACCGACGAGTACCCCCGGATGCGGGAGGTGCAGCTGCGCTGCGCCAACGGCGACGAGCTGACGCTCACCCGGGACGACAGCATGGCCACCTTCCGGCGTACCGGCCAGGACGACCGGGCGCTGCCGCTGGTCCGCCGCCCGCTCGGCGACGAGCTGGCCGAGGAGCTGCGCCGGCTCGACGCCGACCAGGTGTACGCCGAGGCGCTCGGCGCGGCCGCCGGGCTGACCGGGCTCGACCAGCGCCCCGGCAACCGGGTGCACGTCTGGAAGGACCCGGCCACCGCGCAGCGGGCCGAGGCCGGGGTCACCGCGCACGCCGGCACCAGCGCCACCCCCTGACCGACGCCGGTGGGCGGGCCCGGACCGGGCCCGCCCACCGCCATTCCGGGACCGGTACGCCGGTCCGAGAAACGAAGGCACAACGAATGAGTGAGGCGAGTGTCGCCGTCCACGCCGACGCCGACCTGCTGGCGCAGGCGGTGGCGGCCCGGTTGGTGGTGAGGCTGCTCGACGCGCAGGCCGACCGTGGCGCCGCGTCGGTGGTGCTGACCGGCGGGCGGATCGCCGCCGCCGTGTACCGGGCGGTGACCCAGCTGCCGGCGCGGGACGCGGTCGACTGGTCCCGGGTGGACTTCTGGTGGGGCGACGAGCGCTTCCTGCCGGCGGGCGACCCGGAGCGCAACGAGACGCAGGCCCGCGAGGTGCTGCTCGACGTGCTGCCGATCGACCCGGCGCGGGTGCACCCGATGCCGGCCTCCGACGGCCCGGCCGGGCCCGACCCGGAGGCCGCCGCGGCCGGGTACGCGCAGGAGCTGGCCCGGGCGGCCGGGCCGGGGCACGCCACGCTCCCCCACTTCGACGTGCTGCTGCTGGGTGTCGGCGAGGACGGGCACGTGGCCTCGGTCTTCCCCGAGCACCCGGTGCACCACGACACCCGGCCGGTCAGCGCGGTCCGGGGCAGCCCCAAGCCGCCGCCGGTGCGCACCACGCTGACCCTGCCGGCGATCAACACCGCCGACGAGGTCTGGCTGGTGGCCAGCGGCGCCGACAAGGCCCGGGCGGTCGGCATGGCGCTGGCCGGGGCGGGCCCGGTGCAGCTGCCGGCGGCCGGGGTGCGGGGCGTGTCGCGTACCCGCTGGTTGCTGGACCGGGCCGCGGCGGCCGACGTGCCGCCCCGGCTGCGCAGCCTGCGCTGACCGACAAACCGCACGTGGCCCCGACCCACCCGGGTCGGGGCCACGTCGCATTCCGGGGCTCGGCTAACCGCGGCCGCGGCGGCGGCGCAGGGCGGCGAGCGCCTCGGCGAGGATCGCCTCGCCCTCCTCTGGGCTGCGCCGCTCCCGCACGTACGCCAGGTGGGTCTTGTACGGCTCCGGGCGGGCCCGGCCGGGAGGATTGTTCGCGTCCCGGCCGGCAGGCAGGCCGCAGCGCGGGCAGTCCCACAGCGGCGGTTCCTCGGCCTCCGCGGCCATCCTGATCTCGGTGACGTGGTCGTTGCGGCACCAGTAGGTGACCACCCGGCACGGGGCCGGCTCGTATCGCTCGGTGAACCGCTCCGGGGCGGAGCCGACCCGGGAACCACGGATCACGTTGCCACTGGACACGGCTGCTGGCTCCTGTCCTCGGAGGGGCCCGCCGCCGGAGGGGGTGTGCGGCGGGGGAAAAACCGACGCGCGGCCCGTCGGGTGACGGACCGCGCGCAGATTGTAGTACGTGACGCCGGACGCTCAGGACCCGCTGTTGAGCGCCAGCCGGAGCCAGAGGCCGAGCCCGACGATGCAGGCGAACCAGACGATGCTCACCAGCACGGTGTAGCGGTCGAGGTTCTTCTCGGCCACCGACGAGCCGGCCAGGCTGGAGCTGACGCCGCCGCCGAACATGCTGGACAACCCGCCGCCCTTACCGCGGTGCAGCAGGATGAGCATGGTGAGCAGGATGCTCGTGATGACCAGCAACACGATCAACGTGTATGCGAACCAGATCGGCATGGCTGGGGTCAGTCCTCTCGTTACGATCCTCGCCCGGACAGATCGGGCACGGTGGCACCGACCGGCGGACGGGCGGAGTCAAGAATAGCGACCGGTCAGCCGGCGGTGTGCTCCGGGAACCGGCAGATCTTCGCGAACTCCTCCGCGTCCAGGCTCGCGCCGCCGACCAGGGCGCCGTCCACGTCCGGCTGGGCCATGATCGAGGCGACGTTCGAGGACTTCACCGAGCCGCCGTAGAGGATCCGGACCTGGTCCGCGGTGTCCTGGCCGAACGTCTCGACCAGCCGCTTGCGGACCTCGCCGCACACCTCCTGGGCGTTCTCCGGGGTGGCCGTCTTGCCCGTCCCGATCGCCCAGACCGGCTCGTACGCCACGACCACCTTGGTGACCTGCTCGGCGGTGAGCCCGCGCAGGGCGCCGTCGAGCTGGTCGCAGCAGTGCGGGACGTGCTTGAGCTGCTCGCGGATCTCCAGCCCCTCGCCGATGCAGAGGATCGGGGTGAGCCCGTTGGCCAGCGCCGCCGCAACCTTCGCGTTGACGATGGCGTCGTCCTCGTAGTGGTACTGGCGGCGCTCGGAGTGCCCCACCACCACGTACGTGCAGCCCAACTTGGCCAGCATCGCCCCGGAGACGTCCCCGGTGTACGCCCCCGACTGGTACGGCGACAGGTCCTGCCCGCCGTAGCCGATCAGCAGCTTGTCGCCGTCCACCGCGGTCTGCACCGTGCGCAGGTCGGTGAAGGGCGGCAGGACCACCGTCTCCACCTCGGTGAGCTGCTTCTCGGTGAGGCTCGCGGCCAGCTTCTGCACCAGCAGGTTGGCCTCGAGGTGGTTCAAATTCATCTTCCAGTTGCCGGCCATCAGCGGCCGGCGGGTGACGCTCGCCATCAGTCCTCCAGGGCGGCGATGCCGGGGAGGGTCTTGCCCTCGAGGTACTCCAGGGAGGCGCCGCCACCGGTGGAGATGTGACCGAAGGACGACTCGTCCAGGCCCAGCGCGCGGACCGCCGCCGCGGAGTCACCGCCACCGACCACGGTGAACGCGTCGGTCTTGGTGATCGCCTCGGCGACGCCCCGGGTGCCGGCCGCGAAGGCCGGCATCTCGAACACGCCCATCGGGCCGTTCCAGAAGATGGTCTTCGCCTGGGAGAGCGCGGCGGCGAAACCGGCCACCGTCTCCGGGCCGATGTCCAGACCGAGCCGGTGGCTGGGGATGCCGTCGGCGGGCACCGTGTCGTGCGCGGCGTCCGGGGCGAACGCGTCCGCGGCCACCACGTCGACCGGGAGCATGATCTTGCCGTTGGCGCGCTCCAGCAGGTTGCCGCAGGTCTCCACCATCTCCTGCTCCAGCAGCGAGGAGCCGACCTCGTGGCCCTGGGCCTTGAGGAAGGTGAAGCACATCCCACCGCCGATGAGCAGCCGGTCGACCGTGGGCAGGAGCGCCTCGATCACCGCCAGCTTGTCGGAGACCTTCGAGCCGCCGAGCACCACCACGTACGGGCGCTCCGGCTCGCCGGTCAGCCGGGACAGCACCTCGACCTCGCGCAGCACCAGCCGGCCGGCCACGTGCGGCAGCCGGGCGGGCACGTCGTACACACTGGCGTGCTTGCGGTGCACGGCGCCGAACGCGTCGTCCACGTACGCCTCGCCGAACGCAGCGAGCTGGTCGGCGAAGGCGCCCCGCTCAGCGTCGTCCTTGCTGGTCTCGCCCTTGTTGAACCGGAGGTTCTCCAGCAGGGCGACCTGGCCGTCGGCCAGCTCGTCCACGGTGGCCCGCGCCGACTCCCCGACCGTGTCGGAGGCGAAGCGCACCGGCGCGCCGAGCAGCTCACCGAGCCGGCCGGCGACCGGGCGGAGGCTGAACTGCGGGTCCGGCTCGCCCTTCGGGCGGCCCAGGTGCGAGCAGACGACCACCTTCGCGCCGCCCTGCACGAGCGCGCTCAGGGTGGGCAGGACGGCCCGGATCCGGCCGTCGTCTGTGATGTCACCGGACTGCTTGTCGAGCGGGACGTTCAGGTCGGCGCGCACCAGCACGCGCCGACCCGACACCCCCTCGCCGAGCAGATCGTCGAGGGTACGGATGCTCACAGGGAGGAACCCACCAGCTTGACCAGGTCGACCAGCCGGTTGGAGTAGCCCCACTCGTTGTCGTACCAGCCGACGACCTTGACCTGGTTGCCGATCACCTTGGTCAGCGGCGCGTCGAAGATGCACGACGACGGGTCGGTGACGATGTCGGACGAGACGATCGGGTCCTCGTTGTAGCTGAGGTAGCCCTTGAGCGGGCCGTCCGCGGCGGCCTTCAGCGCGGCGTTGACCTCGTCCACGGTGGTCTCCCGGCCGACCTCGACGGTCAGGTCGGTGGCCGAGCCGGTCGGGATCGGCACCCGCAGCGCGTAACCGTCCAGCTTGCCCTTCAGGTCGGGCAGCACCAGGCCGATCGCCTTGGCGGCGCCGGTCGAGGTGGGGACGATGTTCAGCGCGGCGGCCCGGGCCCGACGCAGGTCCTTGTGCGGCGCGTCCTGCAGGTTCTGGTCCTGGGTGTACGCGTGGATGGTGGTCATCAGACCCTTGGTGATGCCGAACGTGTCGTGCAGGACCTTCGCCATCGGGGCGAGGCAGTTGGTGGTGCACGAGGCGTTCGAGATGATGGTGTGCTTGGCCGGGTCGTAGGCGTCGTGGTTGACACCCATGACGACCGTGACGTCCTCGTTCTTCGCCGGGGCGGAGATGATGACCTTCTTGGCCCCGCCGTCGACGTGCGCCTTCGCCTTGGTGGCGTCGGTGAAGAAGCCGGTGGACTCGATGACCACGTCCGCGCCGACCTCGCCCCACGGCAGCGCCGCCGGGTCCTTCTCGGCGTACGCCTTGATGGTCTTGCCGCCCACGGTGATCTCGTCGGCGGTGGCCTTCACCTCGTGCGGCAGGCGGCCCAGGATGCTGTCGTACTTGAGCAGGTGGGCGAGCGTCGCGTTGTCGGTCAGGTCGTTGACGGCCACGACCTCGATGTCGGCGCCGGACGCCAGCACTGCCCGGAAGAAGTTACGGCCGATTCGGCCGAAGCCGTTGATGCCAACCCGGATGGTCACAGGTCCCATCTCCTCGCGTTCTGGTCCGCCGGCGTGGAAACCGGGCCGGCGGAGGTGTGTGCGCCGACCGGTGGAGCCGGCCGTTGACGATTCATCTCGGCCACCCCGCCGCGGTCCGGAAGGACCTGACCGCCCGAGGCGGTGAGCACGACGAGGAGTACCAGTACCGGCCCCCTTGCCGTACGCAGCGACCATATCCGAGCGGGCGGCGGCGCGCTGCGGCGGGTGGTGATCCCGATCGCACCGCGCAGCCCCTCCGTCCTATCAGACCACGAGCATGTCGGGCGTGACGGCCGCTTCGGTATCCGGGATGCCCAGGTCACGGGCCCGCTTGTCGGCCAGCGCCAGCAGGCGCCTTATCCGGCCGGCGATGGCGTCCTTGGTCAGCGGCGGCTCGGCCAGCGCGCCCAGCTCCTCCAGCGAGGCCTGCCGGTGCTCCAGCCGCAGCCGCCCGGCGTCGGTGAGGTGGTTGGGCGCGTCGTCGGCGAGGATCTCCAGCGCGCGGGTGACCCGGGCGGCGGCGGCCACCGCGGCGCGGGCCGAGCGGCGCAGGTTCGCGTCGTCGAAGTTGGCCAGCCGGTTGGCGGTGGCCCGCACCTCGCGGCGGACCCGGCGCTCCTCCCAGGCCAGCACGCTGGAGTGCGCGCCGATCCGGGTGAGCAGCGCGGCGATCGCGTCGCCGTCCTTGACCACCACCCGGTCCACCCCGCGCACCTCGCGGTTCTTGGCGGTGATGCCGATCCGGCGGGCCGCGCCGACCAGGGCGAGCGCCGACTCCGGGCCGGGGCAGGTGATCTCCAGCGCGCTGGAGCGGCCCGGCTCGGTCAGCGACCCGTGCGCCATGAACGCGCCCCGCCACGCCGACACCGCGCAGCAGACGTTGGCGGCCACCACGTGCGGCGGCAGCCCACGCACCGGACGGCCACGCACGTCGAGCAGGCCGGTCTGCCGGGCCAGCGCCTCGCCGTCCTTGACCACCCGGACGATGAAGTGGCTGCCCTTGCGCAGCCCGCCGGAGGCGAGCACGTGGATCTCGCTCGGGTAGCCGTACACCTCGGCGATCTCCCGGCGCAGCCGCCGGGCCACCGCGCCGGTGTCCAGCTCGGCCTCGACGACCACTCGGCCGGAGACGATGTGCAGGCCGCCGGCGAACCGCAGCAGCGCCGCCATCTCCGCCCGGCGGCAGCAGGGCTTGGGCACGTCGACCCGACTCAGCTCGTCCTTGACCGCAGCCGTCATCGCCATAGTGCGCCCCCTCACGGACCGGTACCGGCGTGTCGCCGGTGATTACGTACGTGCTTAACGATCGGCGCCCAGGACAGGCACCAGTGCGGCGCCCAGCGCGGCCGGATCGTGGCGGGGCGAGCCGTCGGCGACGGCCACGGGGGCGAGGACCAGCCGGGCACCCAGCGATTCTGCCGCACGGCCGACCGGTTCGGGGTCACCCACCGCCTTCGAATCGGCCACCACGAAGTCCACCGTGAGCTGCGGAAGGTACCAGTGCAGGGCGGCCAGGTGGTCGGCCAGCGACAGGCCGAGCGTCTCCTTCTCGGCGGCCAGGTTGAGCGTGACCAGCCGGCGGGCCGGGCTGGCCACCATCGCGGCCGCCAGCCCCGGGACCAGCAGGTGCGGCAGCACGCTGGTGTACCAGCTGCCCGGCCCGAAGATCAACCAGTCCGCCGCGCCGATCGCCTCCACCGCCTCGGCGCAGGCCTCCGGCGCCTCCGGGGTGAGCCGCAGCGACTCCACGTGACCCGTGGTGACCGCCACCTGGTGCTGGCCGCGCAGGGTGGTGAGCTCGTCCGGCCGGCCCGGGTCCGCGCCGCGCACCCGGGCCTCGATGCCGACCGGCTGGCGCGACATCGGCAGTACCCGACCCACCGCGCCGAGCATCGCGCCGGCGTGCTCCAACGCCAGCACCGGGTCGCCGAGCTGCTCCATCAGGCCGCAGAGCACCAGGTTGCCCACCGCGTGCCCGGCCAGCCCGTCACCGCCCGTACCGGCGAACCGGTGCTGGAACAGGCCGGCGCTGCGCCGGGTGGCCGGCGAGTCGGCGGCCAGCGCCACCAGGGCCTGCCGCAGGTCACCCGGGGGCAGGCCGCCGCGCTCGGCCCGCAGCCGGCCGCTGGAGCCGCCGTCGTCGCCGACCGTCACCACGGCGGTGATGTCCAGGTCGAGGTGCGGGGCGCAGTGCCGCAGCGCCCGCAGCGAGGCGGAGAGGCCGTGGCCGCCGCCGAACACGACCACCCGTAGCGCCGGGGTGCCGGCCGTCACTCGCGCCCCAGGTCGCGGTGCTGGGCGTTGGCGGCGATGCCGGACTGGCGCAGCCGCTCGGCCAACTCCTCGGCGATCGCCACGCTGCGGTGCTTGCCGCCGGTGCAGCCGACCGCCACGGTCAGGTAGCGCTTGCCCTCCCGCTCGAACCCGCCGGTGGTGGCGTTGACCAGGTCCGCGTACGCGGCGACGAAGCCGTCCGCACCCTCCTGGCCCAGCACGTACGCGCTGACCGCCGCCTCCCGCCCGGTGTGCTCGCGCAGCTCCGGCACCCAGTACGGGTTGGGCAGGAACCGGGCGTCCAGCACGAAGTCGGCGTCCGGCGGCAGGCCGTACTTGAAGCCGAAGGACAGCACGGTGACCCGCAGCCGGCGGGCGTCCTCGCCACCGAACAGCTCCTCCACCCGGCGGCGGAGCTGGTTGACGTTCAGGTGGCTGGTGTCGATGATCACGTCGGCCTGCTCGCGGGCCTCCTCCAGCAGCGCGCGCTCGACGGCGATGCCGTCGGCCAGCCGCCCGTCGCCCTGCAACGGGTGCGACCGGCGGACGCTCTCGAACCGGCGGATCAGCACCTCGTCGTCGGCGTCCACGAAGACCACCCGGGGCGAGAACCCGCGGTCCTTCAGCTCCCGGATCGCGCCGGCCAGGTCGGTGGAGAAGGCGCGCGAGCGCACGTCCAGCACCATCGCCGTCTTCCGGGCCGCGCCACCGGCCTTCACCGCCAGCGCGGCCATGTCCAGCATCAGCGCCTGCGGCAGGTTGTCGACCACGTAGTAGCCGACGTTCTCCAACGCTCGGGCCACCGTGCTGCGGCCACCACCGGACAGGCCGGTGACCACCACCAGGGTGGTGTCCGCCTCCGGCGTCGTGCCGGCGACCGTCTGCGCCTCGCTCACCGCTACCCCCGAGTCCGTGGCGCCGCGTCCGGTTCGTCCGGGACGGGCGTGGTCAGTCAGCGACTCTATCCCGACCGGCCCGGTCGAACCGTTTCCGCCCGTCCGACCGGTCGCCGCGCGCCGGGCGCCGGATCGCCACCGAACGCAGCGGCCCGGCCGGGCACGCTATTCCCGGCGGTACGCGGCGCCCGGCGGTACGCGGCGCCCGGCGTACGCGGTGCCGGCGGTACG